>JACDQK010000186.1 GCA_015657645.1 Novosphingobium sp. | reverse complement strand
GCATAGACCAGCTGTGCTGGGCAACGCGCGGCTTGCCGACAAAGGCGGCTGCACGACGTGCGCCGCCCAGTTGATCGTGTCACCGGCCAGGTCCGTCAGCGTGATTTGCGCATCGGGCAGGGCGGCGCGGATGATCGCCTCGATCTCGGCAGCGGGCATGGGCATGAGGTGATCCTCAGCCCATCAACGCGCGGCGCGCTTCGATCAGCTTGGCTTCCAGCGCGGCGCGGATGTCACCTTCGGCAACTTCGACGCCGGCGCTGGTCAGATCGCCCAGCAGCTTGCGGATCACGTCTTCGTCGCCGGCTTCCTCGAAGTCAGCCTGGACCACGGCCTTGGCATAGGCTTCGGCTTCAACGGCGGAGAGGCCCATCTGCTCTGCGGCCCACTGGCCCAGCAGACGGTTGCGCCGCGCGGTCACGCGGAACTGGGTGTCCTCGTCCATCGCATACTTCGCCTCTTCGGCGCGCTCGCGGTCGTTGAAATTGGTCATGTCGGCTCCTGTCGGTCGGTCTGGCGGACCCCTCAGCCGGCCTTGGCGGCTGGCGGGGGTGCCTGGAAGGAATCGTGGCAGCCCTTGCACGATGCATTGGTGCTGGCAAGCGCGGCGGTGAAGGCCTCCTTGTCATCGGCCTTGGCGGCAGCGGCGAGCGCTGCGGTCGCATCGGCGAACTCCTTGGCCTTGGCGGCGAAGCCGGCCTGGTCGGTCCACACTTCCGGCTTGGCGCGGCTCGGCACCTTGGCGGTGCTGGGCGCAAACATCGCCGGGAGCGAAGCGCCCCACTTGGCGACGCCGCTGGCCACAAAGGTCAGGTTCTTGACCGGCGTGCCGCTGGCGGCGGCCGAGCGCATCGCGCTGGTTGCGCCTACCGACATCACCATCGCGGCCTGGCGGGCGGCGACGATGTCTTCAGCAGTGGGTGCCGCTGCGGCCACGGGCTTGGTTTGCTTGGCCGGCTTGCTCTGGGCCTGGACGGCAAAGGCCGTGGTGGCCAGGGCGGCAAGGGCTATGATCCGGGCAGTCTTCATCGCACGTCTCCCAATCCTGGCCGCTATGCCGGCCTTCAGTCCATCGTTACCACGACCTTGCCGATCGCTGCACGCGATTCCAGCAGGGCGATCGCCTCACCGCCACGCTCCAGCGGGAAAGTCGCCGATACGCGCGGGTTGATCTTCCCTTCCTTGAGCAGGTCAAACAGCTTGGCAATGTGCACCGCATTGGCCTTGGGATCGCGCGCCGTAAAGGCGCCCCAGAACACGCCGCAGACGTCGCAGCTCTTAAGCAGGGTGAGGTTGAGCGGCAGGCGGGCGATCCCGGCCGGGAAGCCGACCACGCAGAACCGGCCTTCCCAGGCGATCGAGCGCAGCGCCGGTTCGGAATAGTCACCGCCGACGATATCGTAGATCACATTGGCGCCCTCGGGGCCGCAGGCAGCCTTGAAGGCCTCGGCCAGGGCCTTGGACTGGTCCTTGTCGAACGGCGCGCGGGGATAGATCACCACGTCATCGGCGCCATGTTCGCGCGCGACGGCGGCCTTTTCCTCGGTCGAAACGGCGGCGATCACCTTGGCGCCATAGGCCTTGCCCAGTTCGACCGCCGAAAGGCCGACACCGCCAGCCGCGCCCAGCACCAGCAGGACATCACCGGCCTTGAGGTGCCCGCGATCGAGCAGGCCGTGCATGTTGGTGCCGTAAGTCATCAGCAGCGAGGCGCCGGTCTCGAACGAAACGCCATCGGGCAGCGGGAACAGCCGCGCGGCATCGGCCAGGACTTCGGTGGCGAGGCCGCCATTGCCCATCATCGCGATCACGCGGTCACCGGCTTTCCACTGGGTCACGCCTTCGCCAACGGCATCGACCACGCCGGCCAGCTCGCCGCCCGGGGCGAACGGCCGCTCCGGCTTGAACTGGTACATGTCCTTGATCATCAGCACGTCGGGATAGTTGATCGAGCAGGCCTTGACCGTGATCCGGACCTGACCGGGGCCGGGGACCGGGCTCTCCAGCTCGTCAACGGTGAGGGAATCCGGTCCGCCAATGGCGTGGCTGCGAAGGGCCTTCATGCTGCTACTCCCGTTCCCGCGGCGAGCCAGGGCAGCTCCGCGCGGTGTTTTTTGTTCATAAGTGCTGATCGCCGCATCGCGCGCCATGGTCAGGCCAACCTCGTCGAGGCCATTGAGCAGGCAGTGCTTGCGGAAGGGATCGATTTCAAAGCTGAACCGGTCCTGGAAAGGCGTGGTGACGGTCTGGGCTTCCAGATCGATCGCGATCGGATCGGTCTTGGCGACTTCCAGCAGCCGATCGACCTGATCCTGCGGCAGGACTACGGTCAGAATGCCGTTCTTGAAGGCGTTGCCGGAGAAGATGTCCGAGAAGCTCGGCGCGATCACGCAGGTGATGCCCAGATCGAGCAGCGCCCAGGCGGCATGCTCACGGCTGGAGCCGCAGCCGAAGTTGTCGCCTGCGATCAGGATCGGTGAGCCCTTGAACTCGGCGCAGTCAAACAGGTTGTCCGGATCCTGACGGAGCGATTCAAACGCCCCGGCGCCCAGCCCTTCGCGGGTGATCGTCTTGAGCCACTTTGACGGCACGATCACATCGGTATCGACATTCTTGCGCCCGAAGGGAATCGCGCGCCCTTCCACTTGCTTGATCGGTTCCATCAGTCGGTCTCCGGGGCGTCCTTGGGGGCGGGCTGGTCCTTTTCGGCCCGTTCCTTGCGGCGCGAGGCATAGAGGAGGGCCGCGGCGATGGCCGCTGAACCGATTGCGGCACCGGCGAGGGCAGCCTTGCCGGTCCAGCTCTTTTCGGGCTTGTCGTTCTTGTCGCTCATCCCTTTCCTATGTCCATCGCGGGCGGCTGGTTCAAGTGTGCAGCGCGGTTTTTTCGCGCAGGCGCGGCGGGGCGATTGCCTGATCTCCGCCACGCGATAGACTGGCGCGGCGCAGCGGGGAGGCGGCAATGAAGATCACACGCAGGCAGGCCGTAACGGCAACCGGGGCGACCATGCTGGCCAGCGCAGTCGGCACCGGCCCGGCGCGCGCGGCGGAGGGCCGCCAGATCGCCGATGTCGCGGTGATCGGTGCCGGGGTGTTCGGGGCCTGGACTGCCTGGCACCTCAAGCAACGCGGGCTCTCGGTGCGACTGCTGGAGGCCTATGCCCCCGGCAATGCGCGGTCCTCTTCGGGCGGAGAGAGCCGGGTGATCCGCCTCTCCTATGGCGGCGATCCGCTCTATTCGGACATGGCGCGGGAATCGCTGGCGATGTGGGCGGCGCTCTCGGCCAAGCAGACCTTGCCGCTGCTCCACCGCACCGGGGTGTTGTGGTTCTCCCCCGCTGGCGACGATTACATGGCGCGGTCGATGGCCTGGCTGAAGGCCAATGGCATTGCCCACCTGGCCGGCGATACCGCCTGGCTGCGCGCCCGCTATCCGCAGATCGTGTTCAGGGATGGCGAGAGCGGGTTCCTGGAAGAAGCCAGCGGCGCGCTGATCGCCGGGCGCGGGGTGCAGACCGTGGTGGCCGATGCCGGGCTGACCGCAGAGCGAGTTCAGGCTGGCCGGCCCGAGCGGCTGTCTGACGGTACGCTCAAGATCGGCGATGTGCTGGCGCGGTCGGTGGTCTATGCCTGCGGGCCGTGGCTGGCCAAGCTGTTCCCGGACTTGCTGACCCGGCGGATCGTGGCGACCCGGCAAGAGGTCTATCACTTCGGCCCGGCGGCGGGCGACGGCCGCTTCTCCCCGCCCGCGCTGCCGGTCTGGGCCGATTTCAACGCCGGGGACATCGTCTATGGCTTCCCGGGCCTCGAAGGGCAGGGCTTTAAGATCGCTTTTGACCGCCACGGCGCGGAGGTCGATCCCGACATGCAGGACCGCCGCGTCTCAAGCGAAGGGGTGGAGGCGGCGCGCGCCTATCTCGCCCAGCGCTTCCCCGGCCTTGCTGCAGCGCCCTTGGTCCACAGCCGGGTCTGCCAGTACGAGAACAGCTCCAACGGCGATTTCCTGATCGACCGGCTGCCGGGCTTCGACCGGGTCTGGCTGGTCGGCGGCGGCTCAGGCCACGGCTTCAAGCACGGCCCGGCCGTCGGCGCGCGGGTGGCGCGGCATGTGGTGGATGGCACCCTGCCTGTGGAGCCGCGTTTCAGCCTGGCTAGCAAGTCTGCGGTCCAGGCGCGGACCGTTTACTAGAGCTTGCGCACGTCCGTCAGCCGCCCGGTCACCGCCGCCGCCGCAGCCATTGCCGGTGAAACCAGATGCGTCCGCGCCCCCGGGCCCTGGCGGCCGACGAAGTTGCGGTTGCTGGTTGAGGCGCAGCGTTCGCCGGCGGGGATCTTGTCCGGGTTCATGCCGAGGCAGGCCGAACAGCCCGGCTCGCGCCATTCGAGGCCGGCGGCGATGAATACCTGGTCCAGCCCCTCTTCCTCGGCCTGGCGCTTGACCAGGCCTGAGCCGGGGACGACGATCCCCCAGCGCACGTTGGCGGCTTTGGTCTTGCCCTTCAGCACCGCCGCGGCGGCGCGCAGGTCCTCGATCCGGCTGTTGGTGCACGAACCGATGAAGACGTTCTGGATCTCGATCTCGTCCATCCGCTGGCCGGGTTCGAGGCCCATGTAGTCCAGGCTGGCGCGGGCGGCGTCCTGCTTGGAGGGTTCGGCAAAGCTGGATGGATCGGGCACCACGCCGCCAATTGGCACGACGTCTTCGGGGCTGGTGCCCCAGGTGACGGTCGGCTGCACGTCTGCCGCATTGATGGTGACCGTCTTGTCGTAAGTCGCGCCCGGATCGGTCGCCAGGCTCTTCCACCAGGCGACGGCGGCGTCCCAGTCGGCGCCCTTGGGGGCATAGGGCCGGCCCTTGAGGAAGGCGAAGGTCTTCTCGTCCGGCGCGATCAGGCCGGCGCGG
>JACDQK010000185.1 GCA_015657645.1 Novosphingobium sp. | reverse complement strand
GGCGCGATATCGACGCCGCCTGCGGCCAGCTCAAGACCGCTGCCCAGAAGATGAGCCGCGCCGAACTGGACCGGCTGGCCGAGGAAAAGCAGGCCGCCTTGGGCTGAACCAGTCGGTTGGCCGTGCATTTGGCACGGTTTACCAACCACTGAAATCCATGGTTCAGGTTGCGGAGTAGAGACTGCTCCGACAGTTTCGAGAACAGGAGAACCCGATGTTCCGCAAGACCCTGATCGCCGCCACTCTGGCCACGGCCGCCCTGCCCTCGGCCTCGGCCTTTGCCGATCCGCCGCGCTGGGCCCCGGCCCACGGCTACCGCGCCAAGAACGGCGACATCAACTATCGCCGGACCGACAACGGCATCCGCTACTGGCAGGGTGACGACGGCCGCATGTACTGCCGCCGCGGTGATGGCACGGTCGGCCTGCTGGCCGGCGCTGCGGTCGGCGCGCTGCTGGGCCGCGCGATCGACACCCGCGGTGAGCGCGCCACCGGCACGATCCTGGGCGCGGCCGCCGGCGCGCTGATCGGCAACGAGCTGGCCAAGGGCCCGACGCGCTGCCGGTAAGCTGGGCCGCTAAGCCGAACTAACCCTTTGCCGAGCGCGGCCGGGTGTGCATAGGGAAGCCCCTATGCCCCCGGCCGTTCTCATAACTGGCGCTGGCAAGCGCATCGGTGCCGTGCTGGCGCGGGCTTTCGGTGCGGCTGGCTGGCACGTGGTGATCCACGTCCACCACTCGCCCGACGCCGCCCATGCCCTCGCCGCGACGCTTCCTTCGGCCGAGGTGGTCCAATGCGATCTGCTCGATGGCGAAGCGGCGCTGGCGATGGTCGCCGATGTCGCTGCCCGACTGGAAGACTGGCGCGTGCTGATCAACTGCGCCGCGGTGTTCCGCTATGACGATGGCAGCGGAATCGATCCCGCCGTCTTTGCCGAGGCGATCACCGTCAACGCCGAAACCCCGACCCGCCTGGCCCAGGCCTTCCTGGCTCAGGCGCGGGCCAAGGGCGGCAAGCGGGTGATCCAGTTCCTCGACCAGAAGCTGCTCAACCCCAACCCCGATTTCTTCAGCTATACCATGGCCAAGCAGGCCTTTGCTGCTGGCGTCACCATGCTGGCGATGGCGCAGGAAGACCCCGCCGCGCGCGTCTATGGCCTGGCCCCCGGCGCGATGATGGCCAGCTTTGACCAACGCGAGGACGAGCATGAGGCGAGCGGGCGGATGAACCTGCTTGAACGCCTGACCGAGCCGCAGGAACTGGCCGAGGCCGCACTGTTCCTGGCCGAAGGCTGGGCCGCGAGCGGTGAGACGCTCTACATCGATTCCGGACAGCACCTGCTCGCCCAGCCGCGCGACGTGCTGTTCATGGCCAGAGGACTGTAATGCTCGAAGCTTTCTTCGCCTCCACCGCCGTCGTCGCCCTCGCCGAGATTGGCGACAAGACCATGCTGCTGGCGATCGTCCTCGCCGCCCGCCTGCGTGCGCCCTGGGCGATCCTGGCCGGGATCCTCGTCGCCACCCTCGCCAACCATGCGCTCGCCGCATTGGTCGGCAGCCAGGTCGCGGGCCTGCTCGACGCGCCGTGGTTCCGCATCACCGTCGCGCTCGGCTTCATCGCCATGGCCGCCTGGACCCTGATCCCCGACAAGTTCGAGGACGACGATGACGCCGTCACCACCGCGGCGGGGCCTTCCTGACCACACTGGTCGCCTTCTTCCTGGTCGAGATGGGCGACAAGACCCAGATCGCCACCATTGCACTGGGCGCACAGTACCATTCGGTGCTGGTCGTCACCGCCGGGACGACGCTGGGGATGATGCTGGCCAACGGGCCGGCGGTGTTCCTGGGCGAAAAGCTGGTCCAGAAGGTCTCGCTCAAGCTCACCCGCACCGTCGCGGCCTTGCTGTTCCTAGTCCTCGGCCTCTGGCAGCTCGGCGAAGTTCTGGGCTGGTTTTGACCTCAGCGAAAGCGCAGCCACACCCAGGTCGCCAGTGCAACCACCGAACTGCCGAGCAGGATCGCGACAGCATCAGGCACCGGTGCCAGACCAGCGGCGTGCAAGACCACCCAGCAAGACGTGCCCACGCCGGAAGCGATCCACGACCAGGCCATCGCCCACAGGTTCGCATGCAGATCGTGCTCATCTGTCCGGGCGAAATACCAGGCCGAGAATCCGACCACGCTGGCCGCCCCCAGCACGCAAGTGACGATCGCGCCAAGCGCTGACATCTCCTGCGGTGCCGGGATGACCCCGGCCAGTCGGGCAATTAGAAGCGCGCCGACAACAACCGCTACGGCCAGCGAGGAACCTGCCATCACCCGGTTGCGCGACAGGGGCTTGCTGGCGTCAGTCTGGGCGCGATCCGTCATCGAAAATCTCCTCAATTGGCAGGTTGAACAGGCGGGCAATCCGGAAGGCCAGGGGCAGCGAGGGATCATACTTGCCCGTCTCGATCGCATTGATCGCCTGCCGCGACACGTCGAGCCGCTCGCCAAGCTCAGCCTGGCTCCAGTCCCGTTCGGCACGCAGCACCTTCAAACGATTCCTCATGGGCAAATCCAACCTGGCAATGTCATGGACAAGCGACATTATGTCATGCTTCCATTACAAAATGGAAGGTGACATTCACATTGTCAAGCCCTCGCGATTTGCTTCTCGCTGCCGGACATTCTTTGCTTGCCAGCCGTGCGCAAAGGCATAGTCTCCCTGCCCATGTGGCTGCTCGACAAGATGCTCCGCGCGCTGATCCGGAAGGGCCAGCTCCGTGTCGTCGATCATGACGGCAGCGAACACCGCTATGGCGATCTCACCGCCGATCCGCTCACCATCCGCCTGACTGACAAGGGCGCGGCACTGCACATCGCCCGCGATCCCCGCCTCGGCGCGGGTGAGGCCTATACCGACGGGCGGCTGGTGGTGGAGCCGCCGCACGATATCCGCGACATGGTGCTGCTGGTCATGGCCAATGCGGCGGGCTCGGGCACCGGCCTCAAGCCGCCCAGCCCCGCCAAGAAGCTGCTCGACCGGCTCGGCTCGCGGCTCGATCAGATCAATTATCGCAGCCGCGCCAGCAAGAACGTGGTCCATCACTATGGCCTGACCCGCGAGTTCTATGAGCTGTTCCTCGATGAGGACCGGATGTACTCGATGGCCTATTACACCGATCCCGCGAACACGCTGGAACAGGCCCAGGTCGACAAGAAGGCGCTGATCGCCGCCAAGCTGCACCTGCCGCGCGATGCGAGGGCTATGCGGGTGCTGGATATCGGCTGCGGCTGGGGCGGGTTCGGGCTGTTCCTCAATCGCCATTACGGCTGCGAAGTGCTCGGCGTCAGCCTTGCACCCGATCAGGTCAAGTTCGCCAACGAACGCGCCGCAGCGGCGGGCGTGGCCGACAAGGTCAAGTTCGAGCTGATCGATTACCGCGATGTCACCGGCACCTTCGACCGGATCAGCTCGATTGGCATGATCGAACACCTCGGCAAGCCGCATTACGAAGAATATTACGGCAAGACCTTTGGCTTGCTGGCAGACGATGGGGTGATGCTGACCCACACCATCGGCAAACCCGGCATGTCCGGCGCGACCGACGCCTGGGTGCGCAAGTACATCTTCCCCGGCCACTACCTGCCCTGCGTCAGCGATCTGGCCCTGGCCCACGAGCAGACCGGCTGGAAAATCGCCGAGATCGAGGAACTGCGCCTGCACTACGCCTGGACCCTGGCCGAATGGTACCGCCGCGCCATGCTCCACCGCGCCGAGATCGAGGCGATGTTCGACGCGCGCTTCTTCCGGATGTGGCAATTCTACCTGGTCGGCGCCGAACAGGGCTTCCGCAACGGCACCATGGTCAACTTCCACGTCCAGGCGGCGAAGAAGGCCGGCGTGCTGCCGGTGACGCGGGATTACATCACCCAGGAGGCGGCGCGGCTGTCAGCGGCGGAAGGGACGCCGGTGTGGCATCTGGAGCGGGCGGCGGCGGAGTGAGAGATGGCCGAGAGTCTACGCAATGTCAGCTTTCAGGCCAGTCAGTGAGCGGCTAAGATGTCGGAAATGTTAGGGAAAGCCGATGCCTGCGCTCGTTCTTGTGCTCGATCGGAAAGTTCCGATGCACTGCCTCTAATAAAGCCGTGAGCGCTCGCCGCCTTGCACGGGTATCGCTGCGCCGCTGACGAAGCTGGACTTGTCCGAGAGCAACCATTCGATGGCATCGGCAACGACATGGGATTCGCCGAGTTGGCCCGTCGCCGTGTGCCGCTCAAGCAGTTTCTCGAACAAGGCGGGCTCAGCCTCGGCATAGGGATCGACCATTTCGGAATGGCAATATCCGGGGCAAACGGCATTCACACGGATGCCCTGGCGCGCATAGTCGATCGCCGCAGTTTTGGTCAGCCCGATCACGCCCCACTTGCTTGTGACATATGCGCAGTTGCCGATGTCGCCGCCGATCAGACCATACATCGAAGAGATATTGACGATCGACCCGCCGCCACCCGCCAGCATCGCCGGGATCTGGAATTTCATGCTCATGAAAACGGCATTCAGATTGGTGTTGATCGTCGCATACCAGTCGTCTTCCGCGAAATCGGCTGTGGGGGTGAAGATGCCGGGCGTGATTCCCGCATTGTTGACCGCGCCATCGAGCCGCCCGAAGCGGTCAACCGTGCGCGCCACCATCGCCTCGACATCGGCGCGAACGGTCACGTCCGCCTTGATGAACAGACCTTCACCGCCAGCAGCCTGGAGCTGCCTGAGCACAGCCTGGCCCTGTTCCTCACGCCGTCCGGTGATGGCAACCTTTGCTCCTTGCGCAGCAAGTGAAGCCGCCGCCGTCGCGCCAAGTCCCGATGTCGCGCCGGTAATCAGGATCACCTTGTTTTCGAATCCAGTCATAATATTTCCCCTTCCGCGTCGCGGCGTAGCACTGGTAGCTGCCTTAGTAATCAACCAATGCCGGCTTCGGCTCTTGGGTGCTGCGCAAGAAGCCATGAACGTCCGCTTTGTTGTCGTTTCCGGAATAGCAGCTCAGTCCGGCTGGCTTGTGGAAAGCGGACGGGGAAGCACTCGCTCCCCTACTCGTCACCCCGGACTTGATCCGGGGTCCAACTGTTCTAATTGACGGCCCAGCTTCAATCCACTCCCCCCAAGAAAGCGGGACCCCGCATCAAGTGCGGGGTGACGGATGTTGGGTGGCACTAGTCTCAGCCCGCCCGCATTTTCCTACACCCCCGCCGCCTGCTACAATCGCAGCGCTCTTTCCAATCGTTGATCCCCGCACCGCCCCGGCAGCCAAGCTGACCGGCGGCGAGCGTGCCACTTTTTTCTTTCACCACGGACGGATTCCGCCCCAGAATGCGTAAAACACGCTTTATTTCAACCGCTTCCCGATGTTGGAAGAAGCGGACTCAGTGTCAACTGTGTCAACCTGAGCGTAACGCTGCCGGCGCGGCGTCGGGGCGCTGGTTCAGTCCGGATAGGCCTCGTTCATCGCCTGCCAGCTGAGCGCAACCAGCTCTTCCAGCACGGCCAGGTCCACATCGGCCAGCTTGTTGATGTAGAGGCAGGACTTGCCGGTCTTGTGCTTGCCCAGCCGGGCAAACAGCGCGTCG
>JACDQK010000184.1 GCA_015657645.1 Novosphingobium sp. | reverse complement strand
GGCATTGGTAGGTCCAGCCGCACGCCGGAATCGCTGAAGGCCGTCAGGCGCCCGGGTCCGGGCCGGACCAGGGCGGAATAGCCGCCGAAATCGCTGTTCGGGCTGGTGAGCTGCCAGGCGCCGGTCAGCCGGAACGGGCCGAGCCTGCTGCTCCTGGCCGGCAGCGGCAGCGCTACCGCGTCCACCGCCTGAGCCTCGCTTTTCACCACCTTCGGCCCATGCAACCAGACCGCCGGGGCCAGGCCCAGCATCAGCAGAACGATCAGCAGGCGGCGCGACATGGCTGCGGCATGGCCCGCATGGCCCGGCGAATCAAGCGCATCGGCACAATTGACCTGTGGCGGGGGCAGGGGCATTGTCCGGCCAACCGCGAGCGAGGAGACCGCGCCGATGTTCCGTTCGACCCCAATTCTGGCCGGCCCCATCCTGACTGGCCTATGCCTGGTTGCCGCCGCCGTGCCTGCGCAGGCCAAGGACAAGCCGCTCGACGGCCCGCCGCCGGCGGTGTTCCAGGCGGTGCTCGATTGCAAGGCGCTGAGCGATCCGGCCGCGCGGCTGGCCTGCTATGACAAGGCGGTCGGCGCAATGGACGCCGCGCGGGCGGCCAAGGAACTGGTCGTGACCGACCGGGCCACCGTGCGCGAAGCCAAGCGCGGGCTGTTCGGCCTGTCGCTGCCCAGCATCAAGCTGTTCGGCGGCGGCGATGGCGATAACGACGAAGACGAGGTGAAGGAGATCGAGAGCAAGATTTCCGGCATCCGCATGGCCAGCGACGGGTTCCCGATCTTCACGCTGGAAGACGGCGCGCGTTGGAAGCAGACCGACGGGCGCAATACCTTCCCCAAGGCGGGCCAGAAGATCAAGATCCGCAAGGCATCGCTCGGCAGCTACATGGCCAGCATTAACGACCAGCCGGGTGTGCGGGTGATCCGGCAGGCGAACTGACGCTATTCAGGTTCGTTGCGGCTCATCTGGTCGACCGGCGGGATCGAGCCACGGATCCGGTCCGCTGTGTCGCGGGCGTTCTCATTGCCATTGGTATCGAGCCGCGCCCATTCCTGGTTGGTCCGGCACACCTTGGCCCGGCTGCGCTTGACCAGCGATCCGGTCTCCGCATCGCGGACGCAGCGAATGTAATTGGGATGATCAGGCGTCAAAGTTGCGTTGTAAGCGCGAATCTCTGACGTTTTCATCAGGATCGGCCCGGTAACCACGGGTGCTGACGCGGCGGGCGCGCTGGCCAGCACCAGGATTGTGGCAAGAATGGACATCGCTCTACTCCTCGGCTTGAGGCAGCGGGCTAGTTGCCCGTAACGGCCTTGCTGCTCATCGCGTCCTGAACCCGGCGCATCTCTTCATTGCCGGCCCGGTCTGCTGCCTCCCACTGGGCCACGGTGCGGCAGCTGTAGTTGCGCGCCACCAGCGAGCCAGGCGCGGCCGAGCGGACGCAGCGGATGTAGTTCGGATGCGTGCGGGGCAGTGTGGCGTTGTGCGCCCTGATCTGGGACTGGCTCATTTTCTTGGGATCGACAGCCGCCGTTGCCGGATCAAGCGTGGCCGGCACCACCACCGATGGCGCCGGCGTGCCGGTAAGCAGCAAGGCAAGCAATGGACTGAACATTGGCATTGAACTCCCCACTCTGCCCGGGACCGATCGTCAGCGGCCGGCCCGCTCGAAGTCCCAGAACTTGCTGGCCATCTTGTCACCAATCTCGCGCACTTCATCATTGCCGACACGCTCGGCGATGGCCCACTGCTGGTTGGTGCGGCAACTGACATTGCGCGCCACCAGCGTCCCCGTATTAGCCGATCTGACGCAGCGGATGAAGTGGGGATGCTTGCGCTCAAGCTTGCTGTTGTGTTCCCGGATCTGGCTGGCGGTCATCGCCTTGGGATTGGGCTCGGCCGCGGCGGCCGCGGCAGCATCGCCCACCGGGGCGGTCGCTGCGCTGGACAGGAGGAATAGGGCAAATGTCGTCAGCATCGTTTGCTCCTCGCTTTGGTGTGACTCTCCGGATTGGTCAGTTGCCGCTTGAGTGCGAATTGGTGGTCATGTCGCTCGCCAGTTGATCGGCCCCGGCGCGCGTGGCCTTCTCCAGCACCGCCCAGCGTTCATTGGTCCGGCAGACCGGCTTGCGTCCGACCAGCGAGCCGGTATCGGCCTCGCGCACGCACTTGATGTAGTACGGATCCTTGCGGTCGAGCGGCTTGTTGTGGGCCCGGATCTCGGACGCCGACATTTCGCTCGGCTTCGGCTCGGGCATCGCCGCGGCGCTGGCAGGCGCTGCCGTCAGCAGCAAAATGGCAAGAATCGACATAGGGGACTGGTCCTGAGCTGAGTCGCCGGCATGCGGCTTGATTGCATCAGCCTATGGGCCGCGTCCGCCATGCTCAACCCGCCCCGGACTGGCCGGACAAGCCGTTGGTCGAATAAGTACCGTGGGTTAGCGCGGTCCGCCGCCCACCAACGCGCTGTCCGCTGCGGCGAAATAGCGCAGGACCGCGTCCTGCTCTCGCGGGCTGAGATGCGGGTTCCAGCTATCGATGATCAGCACCGCGCGGCGCTGGTCGCTGTTGTTCCAGGCTTCGTGCTCGATCGAATCGTCAAAAGCGAAGGCCTTGCCCTCGACCCATTCGCGGGTCTCGTTGCCCACCCGGAAGCCGCAACCGGGCGGCACCTCGAGCGCGAGGTGAATGATCGCCCGGGTATTGGTCACTCCGGTATGCGGCGGGATCTTGCTCTGCGGGCGCAGGACCGAGAAGAAGGCATTGGGCGCCCGGCCCGGGATCCGCGCCAGCGGCAGCCGCTCGAGCACGGCAGCGGTCTGCGGGCAGCGTTCCACCACCGCGCGGTGCGGTTCGCCATATTCCCACAGGAAGCAAGCCGACCAGTCGAGCGAGCCATCGAGCGGGCTCCATTCGTTGTCGGGCGTGCCTTCCTCGAACCGGACATAGGGCCGGATCAGATCGCCCGGGGCATCGAGCAGGCCCCGCAGTTCAGCCTGAATGGCCGGCGTCGCCGCCTCCAGCTCGTCCAGCCAGGGAAAATGGCGACGGTCGAAGTACTCGTCTTCTGGCAGGAAGGGATAGAACACTCCGGCACACTGGTTGTGATAGACCCGGCGGCGGCCGAGCGCCTGGTCGACAAAGGCCCGAACGCGGCGTTCCTCGGTCTCATCACGACCCTTGTCCAGCGTCAATGCAGCTTCCGCTGCCAAGGCCAGCTTGCCGCGCAACCCGTCACAATAGGCTTGGCCGGAGGCCAGTTCGGCCGCGACTTCAGATGACAGCGCCGGCAGCTGCGCCGCGAGCTGTTCGACCGCATTCCACGCCATCAGCGCCTGAGTCTCTTCGCCCTGCCGCTGGTGCAATTGCGCTAGGCGGAGCTGCGCGGCGAAATCGAGCCGGTCGAGCGACAGCGCCCGGTTCAGCGCCGCCCGTTCGCCCTCGGCATCACCGGCGAGACGGTGGGCGTGAGCCAGATTGCGCCACAGCGGTCCGGCATCGGGATCGGCGGTGGTGGCGCGCATGAAGGCGGCGATAGCAACGGCGGCATCGCCGGCGCGCAGAGCGGCCATCCCCTCGGCATTGGCAAGCTGGGCAGGAGTAGAAGCCATTGGCACAAGGCTTAGAAGCGGCGCGCCAGACCGGCAAGCGGCAGTTGCGATGCAGGCCCGCGGGCCTTAGACCCGTGACATGACTGCCGCACCTGCCTTTGACCTGGCTGATGCCGAATGGCTGGCGCATCGCTATGTCGAAGGTGACGATGCCGTGCGCTTCATCCACCTGCCGCGCGCCGAGCATGACAAGCAGGCCTTCCTGATCGATTCGCTGCTGGGGCCGCGGCCGACTTCACCGGACCTGGCGGCCCAGGGCCTGCTGGCCCAGCCGCGCGGCCAGTTGCACTTCCTGTTCCACTCGGCCTTTTGCGGGTCGACCCTGCTCGCCCGGGCTCTGTCCGTGCCCGGGGTGGCAATGGGGCTGAGCGAGCCGGCCATTCTCAACGATGTCGTCGGCTTCCGGCGGCGGGGCGCTCCGCCGGCGGCAGTCGCCCGCACGGCCGATCTGGCACTGCGCATGCTGGGCCGCCCGTTCGAGCCGGGCGAGGCGGTGATCGTCAAGCCATCGAACATTCTCAATCCGCTGGCCGAACTGCTGCTGGCGCTGCAGGACCAGGGCCAGGCCCTGTTCCTCTATGCCCCGCTTGAGACCTTCCTGATTTCTGTTGCGCGCAAGGGGCTCCACTGCCGGGCCTGGGTCCGCGAGCTGCTCGAAGGTTATGTCCACGATCACTTCATCGATCTTGGCTTCGCGCCGGAGGACTATTTCCGGCTGACCGACCTGCAGGTGGCCGCCGTCGGCTGGTTGGCCCAGCATCAGCATTTCACGGTCCTGTCGGGCAAGCTGGGCAGCCGCCTCGCCAGCCTCGATGCGGACCTGCTGACGGCCAAGCCAGCAGCGGCGATTGCAGCGGTTGCGGCGCATTACGGCCTGGCTATCGATGCAGCGGCGGTTGCGGCGGGGCCGGCCTTCAGCCGCAATTCCAAGTCTGGTGCGGCCTATTCGCCCGAGGCCCGCAACGCGGACTACCAGGCCGCCCGCGCCGCCCATGGCGAGGAAATTGGCATGGTCGTGACCTGGGCCGGGGCCGTCGCGGCCAATGTCGGCCTGTCGCTGGCCGGTCCCAATCCGCTGCCGGTTCAGGCGTAGCCGAACCGCTCGATCCACGGCTGAAGGATCGGCAGGACCGGTTCGAAATGGCGCGCGAACGGCTCCCATTGGCCGCGACCGTCATAAAGCCCGCGGCGGACCTGGCTGGCGCTGGCCGTGGCGACACCGCGATCGCGCGCAGTGGACTCGAACCGGCGCAGCGATTCGTCCCACGGCAGATCGAGAAAGCTGCAAAGCGCCTGGGTGGTGCCATCGAAATCGCGCACCAGGGCGTGATAATCGACCTCATGAACGGCCAGTGGCAAGCGTTGGCAGGCCAGTTCGATCAGCCGCATCATTGCATCGTAATGCCGGGCAGTGCGTTCGAGCGTGGTGAATTCCAGCGCCGCGCTGGTCAGGGCGAAGCTGTTGCGAAAACAGCTCAGCACGACATCGCGTGGATCGCGGCGCATTACCAGGATCCGCGCCTGCGGGAACAGCCGCGCGATCAGCGGCAGCCGGGTGGCCTTGAGCGGGTCCATGTCGACGAAAGTCTGTCCGGCCGGCGCGAGTCCGGCGGCGTGGACCTTATCCCAATAGGTCTGGGCATGGGTTGTGAGCGCAGCCGGTGCGAGCGCTGCCAGCCGCGTGATTCCTCCGGGTTCGGCCAGGAACGCGCGGTCCGCCTCGACCAGGGTTGGGCGCTCTTCGAGCGCAACGACCTGCGGGAGTGATGCGAGCACGTTCTCAACCAGCGTGGTGCCGGAGCGCGGGTAACCGAGCAGGAAAACATGGTTGGCGGCTGCCCCTGTCGGCGTGGGCGGATCCGGTTGGGTCCAGGCGGCAGGATCGGCGGCTTCCAGCTCGGCGATGATCCGCTCGATCAAGGCAAGATGGGTTTCGCGGCTTCCGGCCGGTGGCTCGTGCAGCGTGGCGAAACCCGACTGGGCTTCATTATAGGCAGCGAAAGCGGCATCGGGATCGCCACTGCGGGCCAGCGCATCGCCGTAAGTGGTCAATAGCTGGACCCGTTCGGGCGAGGGCGGGTTAGTCTGCGCGGCGAGCGGGCTGAGAATGTCGCGCGCAGAGGCCGGGTTGCCGGCTTCGATCTCGATCGTGGCGAGTGCTGCGGCGGCTACGGCGTTGTCGGGCTCGGCGGAGAGCGCAGCCTGGGCATGATGGCGCGCCTGGTCGGCCTGACCATCGCGCGCGGCCAGTGCCGCTAGACCGGCGTGAGCTGCGGCATTGGCGGGGTCGAGGTTCAGAACCTGGCGATAGGAATCGCTGGCGGCCGCCATCGAGCCGCCGGCGTTCAACACGAAGGCGCGCTCGAGCCAGGCTTCGGCGCAGCGCGCGTCGCTGCGCAGGGCGGCGTCGCAATGGAGGACTGCATCGCGCAAACGGCCTTGCTGGCGCAGCAGGCTGGCCATGCCGACCAGCGCGAGTGGATCAACCAGCGGCTCGCGCAGCAGGGCGGCGAACAGGGCTTCGGCCCGCGGGCTGTCGCCAGCCGCAAGGGCATGCCAGGCCTGACTGAGCCGATCGTTGGTCATGGTTCAAGCTTCAAGGGCGGCGAGGGGGTTAAGTCAAGCTGGGCCATGACGACAAAAAGAAAGGGGGCGGGCATCGCTGCCCACCCCCGATCTTTTGGTTTCAGGTTCTGAGTGATCAGAACTTGATGCGAGCCGAGACCGCGAAACGGCGACCCAGCGAGTCGTAGGTCGACGGGTAGGTGTTGCCGCTGTTGTACGAGGTCGAACCGATCGAGCTACCGACGACCGGCGGATCCTTGTCGAACAGGTTCTGGACGGCTGCGGTGAACGTCAGGTTGTCATTGACGTTGAAGCGCAGGGTCAGGTCGAACCAGTCGTAGGCACCGATCTTGCCGAAGTCGACGGTGTCACCTGCGCGGTAGCCGAAGCCAGCCGGCAGCGGGCCCGAGAATGCCGGAGCAACCTGGATGATATCATCCGGCTCCTGCTGCATGCCCGAGATGTGACGCCACAGGATCGACGCATCGAACTTGCCGAAGGTGAAGGTATTGCGCCACGACCACTGCCACTTCGGCTGCATCGAGCCGGTGAAGCCGCAGTTCGCGCTGTAGTAGCCGACGCATTCGCGGTCGACGTTGAGCGGGCTGGCGACATTGGCGTTGAAGGTCTGCGAGATCGCATAGTTCAGCACGAAGCCCGAGCTCCACTTGGCAAAGCCAAGGTCGTTCGCATAGTTCGCGATGAGGTCGATACCGCGGGTCTTCAGACGGCCGCTGTTGCTCAGGGTCTGCGGGAGGCCCAGCGTGTTAGCCGGGTCGCCGTCAAGACCACCGGTGATCGGGTTACGGCGAATGGTGGTGCAGAGCGGGTCGGTGGCCGAAGTGGCGGTGAGACCCGACGGAGCCGGGCTGCCGAAGCAGGCCGCGATCACGTCGCCCGAAGTCGGAGCGCCGATCTGTTCGGTGACCTTGATGTTGTAGTAGTCAACCGAGAGCGAGAAGCCGGGCAGGAAGCTCGGCTGGAACACCGCACCGATGGTCCAGGTCGTGGCCTTTTCCGGCGAAAGGGCAAGGTTGCCGCCGCCGGTCGAGTTGGCCTGAGCCGCAGTCGGGTTGAGGATCGACCCGATCGTGCCAGCCGGAGCGCCCTGAGCAATACAGACCGCACGGAGGTTGGCGTTGGTGACCGGAGCAGCGCCGGCGCAGGGGTCTGCGGCCAGGCTGGTCAGACCCGTGCTGACCGGCGAGAACAGTTCGCCGATGTTCGGGGCACGAACGGCGCGGGCGTAGTTGCCGCGCAGCTTGATGTCCTCAACTGGTTCCCAGCTCAGACCGACCTTGTAGGTCCAGTCGTTGTTGGTGCCGCCACCGTCGATCTTCTGGCTCGAGAAGCGAGCACCGGCTTCAAGCGTCAGGCTCTTGAAGAAGGGCTTGTCTTCGAGCAGCGGAGCGACGACTTCGCCGTAACCTTCGTAGACCTTGTAGGCACCGAAGATGTCCGGAGCCGCGCCGCCGGCGCCGCCCAGTTCACCCGGGGTCTTGGACAGGACGTCCGAAGCCTGCTGGGCCTTGTAGTTGCGGTATTCGGCACCAAGCGCGAAACCGATCGGCTCGCTGGCACCCGGCGACGCAATGCCGAGGTCACCCGAGACAACCGCGCGGACCTGAGCCAGCGAGGTCTTCACCTGCGTGGTGCTGTCATCCGAGAGGAAGTCAGCCGCAGCAGCCGAGATCGAACCGGCCGGACCAAACGGGTTCACCGGGACGCAGCCACCGGTGTTGGTGATGCAGGTCGTGGTGTTGTTGGCCAGCAGGGCCTGCCGCCAGCGCGACTGCAGGGTGTAGTTCTTGATCGCCTGGATCTTGTCCGATTCGCCGTACGAAGCCGACACGTCCCAGTCGATCGACGAGGTGATCGCACCGCGGGCGCCGACACGATAGTCGAACACGGTCGAGGTGTAGTTGCTGATACGCGGACCGACTTCAACTGCGCGACGCGCCAGGTTGAACGTGACCGTGCGATAGTTCGGATCGGTCGGGCCGGTTGCGGTAGCAGCAGCGGCGCAGACGGCCGGGCTGTACAGCGGCGAGTAAGCCCCACCGGTCGCCGTGTTGAATGCGCAGAACTGGTTGCGCAGGGTCGCCGGCATGTAGGGGTTGTTGAGGTTCATCGTCACCGCCTGGTTGAACGAACCGGACGGAGCAATGATGGTGTCGATGGTGTTCTTCGAGAACAGCCCGCGGGTGTAGACTTCCACCGCATCGCTGACTTCATAGTTCGCCTGGGCGAAGATGTTGTAGCGCTTAAACGGCGTCTGGAAGATGTTGTACGGGTTGAAGTTGAAGAATGCGAAGGTGCCCACGGCCGCACCGGTGGTCGGGTTGACCTGGCGGGTGCCGCCGTTGAGCACCGTACCGTCGGTGTTCGGCGTAGTGGTGCCGGCGATCAGCGGACGGGTGCCGGAGATGCGCGAGGGAACCGTGGTGCCCGAACCGCCGAGCGTGCCCGAATACGAGTCGATCCCGAAGACCGAGAAGTCACGGTCGCCCTGGTAGACCGGGTCCGATTCCTGGTAGCCAACGCTCAGCACTGCGTTACCGCGGCCGTCGTCGAAGTTGGCGCCGATGGTCAGGTCGGCACGCATGTAGTTGCCGTCGCCCTGCTGGGTGATCTGCTCACCGAGCGACAGGTCGATGCCGGCGAAGTCCTTCTTGGTGACGAAGTTGACGACGCCGGTGATGGCGTCCGCACCATAGGTGGTCACGGCCGCACCGGTCAGCGCGTCAACGCGGCTGACGAGGGCGAGCGGGATGTTGTTAAGGTCGACGCGGCCCTGAAGGTCAGCCGGGACGATGCGGTTGCCGTCGAGCAGCACGATGTTGCGGTTCGAGCCGAGACCACGAAGGTCGACATACGAAGAACCGCCGTTGCCGTTGTTCACGGCCGTACCGATGTTCGGGACGATGCCGGGCACTTCACGCAGAACTTCTTCCGCGGTGTTCGACTGCTTGAGTTCGATCGCGTCCGAAGTGGTGACGTTGACCGGGTTGGCCTGTTCGAGGTTGGGGTTACGGATCAGCGAGCCGGTAACGACGATCGTCTGATCGGCGGTGTCTTCTTCGGCGTCCTGCGCAAAGACGGCGGTCGACGAAAGCATGGCGACGGCAGAGCCGGCCAGAGCCAGCGACTGCAGGCAGGTCGCGCCCGAGAGCGATTTCTTGGTGGTTTTCACAGGTCAGTCCCTCTGTAGATCCCGTGGAATTACCCACGAGGATTCCTGATCATCCGGTCTCAGGGCAGGGCACAGCCCCCGCCAAGATTGCGGATAGATGAACGGCTCATGGCGAAAAGGCGCGGGACGGGCAAAGCTTTTTGGCCCGCAATCGGCTTTCGTTGCAGTATTGTTGCACTGCGGCCACAGGGTGGCGCGGATCGCGACATAATATTACAAACGGGGCGAATCTGGCGTAATTCTGCTGTCGTGATGGCGCGTCAGCGCTTCGGCGCGGCGGGCATGGGCGGGACAAACAGTTCGGCGTCGAGGCGGGACTCACGCCACTTCAGGCTCCAGTGGAGGTGCGGCCCGGTCGCCCGCCCGGTCGCGCCGATCCGGCCAATGAACTGGCCCTGTCGGACCACATCGCCAACTCCTACTTCCAGCGCGGAGCAGTGCAGGAAGGCGCTGTTGAGCCCCATCCCATGATCGATCATCAACAACCGTCCTTCGAGCGTGAACGGGCTGGTGGCCGCCAGCATGACCACGCCGTCCGCCGGGGCGACGAAGGGCGTGCCGCTGGTGCCGGTCGCGATATCGGTGCCCGAATGATAGGAGCCGGGGGTGCCATTGTAGATCCGCTGCGAGCCGAACCGACCCGACAGCCGCCCGATCGCCGGCCAGATCATCTTCTGCCGCCAACCTTCGCTGGCCCGCTCGACCCCCCGGGCAGCATTGATCTGCGCCAGCTCGGCGGCGCGGCGGCGGGCGAACTCCTCGCTTGGCGCGGTGCCGGGGCGCGGGCCGATCGGGATATGCTCTATCTTCCAAGCGCGGCGGGCGATCGGAATGGCATAGTCACCCAGGGTGCCGTCTGCGCTTTCGGCCACCAGCCGCGAGACCGGCCCGGCATCGCGATCAAAGGCGATCAGGAAGCGGCCATCCGGCGCGATCCGCACCGGCCGGCCATTCAGCGCCAGGTGCGCCGTGCCGCGCGGGACCACGCCGCGGGCCCAGCCGCCCTGGATCAGCTGCCCGGACAGGGCAAAGGGCTCGGCTCGCTCATCGGCGAAAGCGCGCCAACCGGCAGCGAAGCCCAGGCCGGCAAAGCCGGCTCCACCCAGGATCAGCGTGCGGCGGTCCACGCCGGTGCTGGCTCAGCCCTGGCCCAGCAAGTGCCGGGTGGCGACTTCGGGCGAAGCGTAGGCTTCCTGACGCTCAACGCACCAGTAACGCAGCGCTTCAAGCGCAATCGCCTCTCCGGTCGCGGCGCAAACCACGTGCTTGCCGGGCGTGAGCACGCGGAAGCCATTGGCCTGGTAAAACAAAGTGGCAGGTCGGTCGGATGATGACATCAGCATGGGCGCATCTTAACCGCTTGGCGCGGTTAGAGCAATTTTCCCTGTTCGGGCGGCGCAGCCTTGGGCGCAGGCCGCGAACGGCTGGGCGGGGACGGGGCATCGCCGGGTGCGACCTTGAGCGCGCCGTCGCGGAAATGGAGCAACAGACTCGCCTCTTCGGCCGCGGCCGCACGGCTGGTCAGCGTCGCCCCGTCGGCCCCGGTCACCCGGACATAGCCGCGCTGCAGGACGGCGTCCGGATCGAGCGAGGCGTGGAGCCGGGCCAGACCGGCCAGCCGTTCCTGCGCCCGGTCCAGCCGGGCTGAGAGCAGCGGCAGCGACAAGCGGTTGCCGACGCGCTCGAAGCTGCTGCGGGCCTGATGGGTGCGATCGACCAGCCCACGCCGCAGCCGCTCGGCCGCCTGGTCCAGCCGCTGGGCGTGGGGACTGAACAGCGCTTGCGGTTTAGGCAGTCGCTCCGCCCGGGCCTGAAGCCGCTCGCGCCCCAGTTGCAAGGGGCGGCCAACCGCGCGGCGCTGACGCAGCGCCAGTTCAGCCAGCTGCTGGATCAGTTCCTCGCGCACCGGCACGGCAATCTCGGCGGCGGCGGTCGGTGTCGGCGCGCGCAGGTCTGCGGCGAAATCGACCAGGGTGGTATCGGTTTCGTGCCCGACGGCGGAAATCACCGGGATCGGACAATCCGCCACGGCGCGGACCACGACTTCCTCGTTGAAGCACCACAGGTCCTCGATCGAGCCGCCGCCGCGCGCGACGATCACCAGATCGGGGCGCGGAATGGCCCCGCCGCCCTCGAGCGCCCCGAACCCGCGCACGGCCGCCGCGATCTGCTCGGCCGCGCCCTGCCCCTGGACCAACACCGGCCAGACCAGCACGTGGACGGGGAAACGGTCGGCCAGGCGGTGGAGGATGTCGCGGATCACCGCGCCGGTGGGTGAAGTCACCACGCCGATCACGCGCGGCAGGGACGGCAAGCGGCGCTTGCGCGCAGGATCGAACAGCCCTTCAGCCTCGAGCCGGGCCTTGGTCTTGGCCAGCAGCGCCAGCAGCGCGCCTTCACCGGCAATTTCCATCCGGTCGATCACGACCTGATAGTTCGAGCGGCCGGGATAGGTCGTCAGCTTGCCGGTGACGATCACTTCGACGCCGTCCTCAGGCAAGAAGCCCAGGCGCTGGACACTGCCGCGCCACATCACCCCGTCGATCCGCGCGTTCTCGTCCTTGAGCGACAGGTAGAGATGGCCCGAGGCCGCGCGCTTGACGCCCGAAAGCTCGCCCCGGATCCGCACGAAACCGAAGCGATCCTCAACCACGCGCTTCAAGGCCGCAGATATTTCACTGACCGAGAGGGCAGCGGCGTTGTCGCCAGCCGCGTCCTTCGCTACCAGCCCGGCGTCTTCATCGTCTTCGTAATAAGGACCGGGCATGAACATCCTGCTGTTGGGATCGGGCGGGCGCGAACATGCGCTGGCATGGAAGCTGGCACAATCCCCGCGCTGCGCAAAGCTGTTCGCCGCGCCCGGCAACCCCGGAATTGCGAGCCATGCCGAACTGGTCGCGCTCGACGCGACCGATCATGCCGCCGTGATCGCGTTCTGCGCCGCCCAGGCAATCGGCCTGGTTGTGGTCGGCCCGGAAGCGCCGCTGGTCGACGGGCTGACTGACAGCCTGCGAGCCGAAGGCGTGCCGGTGTTCGGCCCGAGCCAGGCCGCCGCGCAATTGGAAGGCTCGAAGGCCTTCACCAAGGAACTCTGCGCGCGCCACAATATCCCGACCGCGGGGTTCGAACGCGTCCGCAGCGAGGGCGAAGGGCTCGCCGCGCTCGCAAAGTTTGGCGCGCCGGTGGTGGTCAAGGCCGATGGCCTGGCCGCCGGCAAGGGCGTGACCGTCGCTATGACCTTGGCCGAGGCCGAGGAGGCGGTGCGCGAGATCTTCTCTGGCAAGTTCGGCGCGGCCGGGGCCGAAGCGGTGATCGAGGAATTCCTCGAAGGCGAGGAAGCCAGCTTCTTTGCCCTGACCGACGGGCAGACCGTGGTGCCGCTGGGTTCGGCCCAGGACCACAAGCGCGTCGGCGATGGCGATGTCGGACCCAATACTGGCGGGATGGGGGCCTATAGCCCCGCCCCGGTGCTGACTCCGCTACTGACCGGCGAGGCGCTGGAGCGGATTGTCGTGCCGACAGTGCGGGCCATGGCTGAAGAAGGCACGCCCTATTCCGGGGTGCTCTATGCCGGGCTGATGCTGACCAAAAGCGGCGTCCAGCTGATCGAGTACAACGCCCGCTTCGGCGATCCCGAATGCCAGGTGCTGATGCTGCGGCTGGAGGATGATCTGGTCGAGCTGCTGCTGGCCTGCGCAGAAGGATCGCTGGCCACTATCCCCTCGCCCCGGCTCTCGCCCGAAACCGCGCTGACCGTGGTGATGGCGGCAGAGGGCTATCCGGGCACGCCGAAGAAGGGCGGTGCGATTGCGGGTGTGGAGGCGGCAGAAGCCAGCGGCGCGAAGGTCTTCCACGCTGGGACGGCGTTGGCGGACGGGGAACTGGTGGCGAACGGCGGTCGGGTCCTGAACGTCACCGCGCGCGGTGCCACAGTGACCGAGGCCCAGCAACGCGCCTATGCGGCCGTCGACCTGATCCAGGCCCCAGACCTGTTCTGCCGCCGCGATATCGGCTGGCGCGAAATGGCGCGCGAAGCTGAGGGTTAGCCCAGTCGCGCCTTAACTAGCGCCGTCAGGTCTGCCTCGGGCCGGGCGCCGAAGTGCGAGATGATTTCACCGGCGCAGATCGCGCCGAGGGTCAGGCATTCGCTCAGCGGGCGGTCGTTGACGTGGCCATAGAGGAAGCCGGCAGCGAAGAGGTCGCCCGCGCCGGTGGTGTCGACCACGCGGACAACCGGTTCGGCCGGAACTTCAGCGCGCTGGCCGCCGGAGACCGCGACTGCGCCCTGCTCGCTGCGGGTCACCACCAGCACCGGAACCTTGTCCTGCAGCGCGGCGAGACCGGCGTCGAAATCGTCCTCGCCGGTCAGCGCGGCCAGCTCGACATGGTTGGCGAAGAGGATGTCGATCTGCCCTTCGGCAATGAGCGCGCGGAAATCGTCACCGTGGCGATCGATCACGAAGGCATCGGACAGCGTGAAGGCGACCTGGCGGCCGGCCGAACGGGCGGCCGAAATGGCCCGGCGCATGGCGGCGCGCGGTTCTTCCGGATCCCACAGGTAGCCTTCGAGGTAGAGCACCTTGGCGGCGGCAATCGCGGCCTCATCGAGCGCGGCGGGCGGCAGGAACTGCGACGCTCCCAGGAAGGTGTTCATCGTCCGCTGGCCATCGGGCGTGACAAAGATCAGGCAGCGCGCCGTCGGCGGATCACCCGCGCGAACTGGGGTGGTATAGTCGATCCCGCCGGCGCGGATATCGTGGGCAAAGACTTCGCCCAGCTGGTCATCGGCAACCTGGCCGATGAAAGCGCATTTCGCACCGAGCGCCGCCAGACCGGCAAGGGTGTTGGCGGCCGAACCGCCCGAGATCTCGCGCGCCGGACCCATTGCGTCGTACAGCGCCTTGGCCCGCTCGGTATCGACCAAGGTCATCCCGCCGCGGGTCAGGCCCAGCTGATCGATCAGTTCGTCGGCGCAGGGTGCCATCACATCGACGATGGCATTGCCGATCGCGATCACATCGGTGGTGGGTGCAGTCACAGGGAATCCTTTGCGCCGGGGCAATTACGTGCCGGTTACAATCGGCGCGCCTAGCCATCATCCTGCCGCAGGGCAAGGTGGCGCGCGTTGACAGAGCCGCGATCAGCGGCAATGCCGCCCGCGATGTTGAGCGCCTTTACCCTTGCCATCAAACAGCTTGGCGATCCCGCTGTGCTGCGCGTGCTGGCCAAGAGCCTGGTCCTGACCCTGCTGATCGTGGCGTTACTGGGCACCGGCCTGTGGTGGCTGGCCGAACGCGGTTTAGCCTGGGCCGGCCTGACCGAGGGGCGCGGGCTGATTGCGCTGCTGGGCGTGGTCATCGCCGGCTGGCTGCTGTGGCGAATCGTCGCCTTGGCCGTGCTGCAGTTCTTTGCCGACGAAGTGGTCGAGGCGGTCGAGGCGCGGCATTACCCCGACGCACTGTGCGCGGCCCGCAAGCTTGACCGGCGCGAGGAGCTGGCGGTGGGCCTGCGCGGCGCGGTCCGCGCGCTGGGCTGGAACCTGGCTGCGCTACCAGTTGCACTGGTCCTGCTGGTAACCGGAGTGGGCGCACCGCTGGTGTTCTTCCTGGTCAATGCCGTGCTGCTGGGGCGTGAGTTGCAGGACATGGTCTGGTTGCGGCATCGCCACGATCCGGCCGCCCCTGCGCCGCTCGGCGGCTTGTCCCGCGCGCTGCTGGGCGGAGCGGTGGCTGGGCTGCTGACCGTACCGTTTGTCAATCTGCTCGCACCGCTGCTAGGGGCGGCGGCCGCCACCCATCTGGTCCACCGCGCGAGAGCTTCCCATGCAGTCTAAGTCCCTGCTCCTGCTGGCCTTGATCCCGGCACTGGCCGCCTGCGGCAGCACCGCCACGCCGCGCCCCAAGGGTGTGCCGAGCAAGCCGACGACCACTCGCCCTGCGGCGCGCCCGGCGATGACCCCGGTGCGCCCGCCGGTGCGCACCCCCCCGCCGACTGCGCGGATCCAGAGCCTGCCGGGTCTGGAAGGCGTGATCGGATCGAGCGCGCCCGAGCTGGTCCGCCAGTTCGGCCAGCCCCGGCTCGACGTGTCCGAAGGCGATGCCCGCAAGCTCCAATATGTCGGCACGGCCTGCGTCCTCGATATCTTCCTCTACCCTGCCCAGCCGGGCCGCGAGCCGCAGGCCACCTATGTCGAGGCGCGCCGCGTCAGTGATGGCCAGGAGGTCGACCGGGCGGCCTGCGTCGCCGCACTGCGCAGCCGCTGACCGCCAAGCCAAACAGGGGTAACGGCGCTTTAACCCTGATCTGCGATGGTCCTTGGAAAGTTTGTTTCAGGGGCCGTGCGACCAATGACCATGCAGTTCAGCGATATTGCCAACCAGGCCGTGGCCGACGGCAGGATCGCGCCCGAAGAAATCCAGGTGCTGCGCGAGCTGGGCTGGGCCGACGGCCGGATGGACCCGGACGAGGCCGAAACGCTGTTTGTTGCCAATGACGCGCTGGTCGAACCCAGCCGCGAATGGTGCGATTTCTTCGTCGAGGCACTCTCCAACTTCATCGTCCACACGGTCGAGCCGCACGGCTATGTCGACCAGGAAATGGGCGACGAGCTGGTCTACCGGATCGACCGCGATGGCCGCGTTGACAGCCTGGCCGAGCTCGAACTGCTGGTCCGCGTACTCGAAATTGCCTCCAGCGTGCCGGTTTCGCTACGCTCCTACACGCTGCAGCAGATCGAAGCCGCGATCGAGCATGGCGAAGGCCCGACCCGTCATGGGGAACTGGCCGGCAGCGGCATCAACGCCGCCGAAGTTGCCCTGCTGCGGCGGATGATCTTTGCCCCTGGCAGCGACGGCCCGGCCTGTGTCCGCCAGGCCGAAGCCGAACTGCTGTTCCGCCTCAAGGACGCCGCGCTCTTTGAGCCCAACGCCCCCGAATGGCAGGAGCTGTTTGTCCAGGGCGTCGCCAATTTCCTGCTCGGCTTTGCCGGGCCGGACGCGCTCAGCGCCGAACGCGCGGCCGAACTGGAAGCCTTCATGAATGCGGAAGGCGCCGGGATCGGCGGGTTCCTGTCGCGGATGATGACCAGTGATGTCGAGGATGGTTTCGGCAGCCTGCTCGGCGACGCAGACCCCGATTCGTTTGACTGGCAAGCCGAAGCCCAGGCCGGTGCCGAGCTGGAACCAGCCGAAGCCGACTGGCTGCGCGACCAGCTCGACGCCGATGAGGAACTCGATGACTACGAGAAGGCATTGATCGTGTTCATCGACGCGGAAACCGGCGAAAGCTTTGTTCCGAGGCCCTGAAACTCACTACGTTCTGTAAGCGAAACCGCTGGCGACCAGCTTGCGCCAACGGCGCTGCCGATGCGCGAAGAACAGCCGTACAAAAGCCCAGATTAACGGGGTTAGCAGGCCTGCTTCGATGTAGACCCGATCAACGTAGCGGGTTCCCTCTCCTTCGGCAGAGATCTCGATCCAATGATCCCAGCGCTGGATCAGTGGACTGTGGCCGTTATCACGAACCTGATGGCGCGCCCGCTCCTGGGCCGGCAGTTCGATCTTGATTGCCTGCCAACCAAGCGGGATTACGCCGAACAGCCACATCCAGGTGCGACACTCCCCCGCACTCCACCGTTCCGGAAAAGGCGCGCCCGCTGGCACAAAGCGGATCATTCCGCGCGCCACATAATGCAGCAGGCGCGAGGTCTGGACATGGTCCCAGACCTGTTCAGGAGGTGCGGCGAGATAGGTGGACAGCTCGACAGTGCGCATGGTCTCAGACCGTGAAGCTCTCTCCGCAGCCGCAAGAACCCTTGGCATTCGGGTTGTTGAACACGAACCCGGCGGTGAAATCGTCCTCGACCCAGTCCATCGTGCTGCCGACGAGGTAAAGCACCGAGCCGCCATCGATAAAGAAGGTGCCACCCGGGGTCTCGATCCGCTCGTCGAAGGCAATCGCCTCGTTCACGTAATCGACCGAATAGGCCAGGCCCGAGCAGCCGCGGCGGGGCGTCGACAGCTTCACCCCGATCGCACCTTCAGGCGCCTTGGCCATCAGCGCGGCGATCCGCGCTTCGGCAGCGGGCGTCAGCAGCACGGCGGCGGGGCGTTGGCGGATGGTCGTGGTCATAGCATTCCAAGCTCCAGCCGGGCTTCATCGCTCATCTTGGCCGGATCCCAGGCTGGATCCCAGACCAGGTTGACCTCGGCATCGCGCACGCCCGGCACCGCGCCGACCCGCAGTTCGACCTCACCCGGCATCGATTCGGCCACCGGGCAATGCGGCGTGGTCAGCGTCATGGTCACGACCACCCCGCCCTCCGGATCAACATCGACCCCGTAAATCAGCCCGAGGTCATAGATGTTCACCGGGATTTCCGGATCGAAGATGTCCTTCAGCGCGGCGATCACGCCGTCATAGATCGAGCCGCCGGGCTGGTCCGGCGCAACGTCCTGCGGCTTCTGTTGCAGGAAGCCATCGAGGTAGTCGCGCTTGCGCTCCAGCTTGGCGCCCGGGCTTTCGACGTCCTCAACCCGCGCCCGCGGCGGGGCGTTCACGGCCTCGACTTCTTCCACCACGATCTTGCGTTCCTCGTTCACCCGAAGATCCTCCGTGTCCGCTCGATCCCGCGCAGCAGTGCGGCGATATCGGCTTGATCCGAATACAATCCAAAGCTGGCCCGCGCCGTCGCCGGCACGCCCAGGTGTTCCATCAAGGGCTGGGCACAGTGGTGTCCGGCCCTGATGGCGACACCTTCCTCGTCCAATATGGTGCCGAGGTCGTGCGGATGCACCCCGTCGAGCGCAAAAGAGACGATTCCCGCGCTTTCCTCCGGCCCGAACAGCGTCACATCGTTGCGGGCGCGCAGTGCGGTGCGCAGCTCCGCCACCAGCGCCGTCTCATGCGCATGGATCGCATCGAGGCCAATCGCGCGGACATAATCCGCCGCCGCGCCGAACCCGATCGCCTCGATGATCGCCGGGGTCCCGGCCTCGAACCGCTGCGGCGGGGGCGCATAGGTGGTTCCGGCAAAGGTCACGCGGTCGATCATCGCGCCGCCGCCCTGCCACGGGGGCATCGCCGCGAGCAGCTCGCTCCGGCCCCACAGTGCGCCGATCCCGGTCGGGCCGTAGAGCTTGTGGGCCGAGAAGGCATAGAAATCGCAGCCGAGCGCGGCCACATCGATGCCCAAACGCGGCACGGCCTGGCAGCCATCGAGCAGCAGCTTCGCGCCGACAGCATGAGCCAGGTCGGCAGCGCGGCGGGCGTCGAGCACCGAGCCGAGCACGTTCGAGACGTGGGCAAAGGCCACCATCGTATGCTCGCGCGTCAACATGGCCTCGGCCGCGTCGAGATCGATCTGGCCATCGGCGGTCAGCGGGCAGACATCGACCTGCCAGCCGGCCAGCTGCCAGGGGACGATATTCGAATGATGCTCCAGCGTGGAAAGCAGCACCCGGCCCTTGTTGGGGTAGCTATGAGCGACCAGATTGATCGCCTCGGTCGCGCCGCGGGTGAACACCAGCTCCTGCGCTGGCGCGCCGATCAGGTCAGCGACCTTTTCCCGCGCGGCTTCGAAGGCCAGGGTCATGTCGGCTGAGCGGGCATAGACCCCGCGGTGGACGGTCGCATAGTCCGCGCCCATCGCCCGCACCGTCGCGTCGATCACCGCTTGCGGCTTCTGCGCCGTGGCGGCGGTATCGAGATAGTGCCAGCCGCCGGCGAGGCCGGGGAACTGCGCCTTGAGGTCGGCTGGGGTCAGGGTGGCAATCGCGTTCATACCAGCCGCCCCAGCGCCGCCAGCGCGGCCTCAAGCAACCGCTCTTCATCCGCCGCGCCGGCAAAGGCTTCGGCGACGAAGGCCTGGAGCATCAGCTTCTTGGCCTCCGCCGGCGGCAGGCCGCGCTGGGCCATGTAGAACAGGCCATTGGCATCCAGCTCACCCACCGCGCAGCCATGCGCGCACTTCACGTCATCGGCGAAGATTTCGAGCTCGGGCTTGGCATTGGCAGTGGCCGTCCGGTCAAGCAGCATGGCCCGGATCGACTGCGAACCGTCGGTCCCGTCGGCACCCTTGGCGACCCGCACCTTGCCCAGATAGTTGGCCGTGGCGTTACCCCCGGCGACCGAGCGGACCACTTGCTGGCTGACCGCATCGGGATGAGCGTGGAGCACGTCGGTGACGATCTCGACCGTCTGCTCGCCGCCCGCCAGCTGCGCCGCACCGAGCGTGAAGCTGGCACCCTTGCCCAGCTCGACCCGCACCGCGACGCGGCCATAGGCCGAGGGCGCGTTCAGGATCCGCAGGTCAAACGCTGCGCCCTCGCCCAGCACGATCGCCAGCTCGCGCGCAACCGGTTCAGTCCCGTCGAGTACCAACGCAAGGTTGCCGCTCTCGCCCGCCGCCACGGCAACCGTCTCGACCGCTACCGGCCACAGCGGGGCCAATGCGGCGAGGTCCGCATAGCGGAAGTCCTCATCCTTGCGGGTGGGAAGGGCGGTCATTGCGCAGCCCTCCGGTCCGCCAGTGCGGCAATGCCGCGCTTGTGGCGATCGTCCAGGCACGCCTTCTTGCCCACGAGCAGTTCATTCAACGCGCTTTGGCGTTCCGCACGCTTGCCTTTGCCATGCATCAGCACTTCGATCCGTGCGGCATCGGGCGAAAGACAGGCAATCAAGCCTTCGCAACTCACGGCATCAACCCCGGGATCGCCACTCGACTTGGTTGTGCGGCACGAAACTACGCCCTTGCGGCTACGCCAGGTGCCCTTCCAGTTGCGCAGCTTTTGCCCAAGCACAACGATGTCGCTGTCCGCCTCCGGCTCCGCCACTTGCGGAGCGGCTTGCAGGAAGATCAGGGCGGCCAGCACACTCACGCCGCGACTGCCTCATAGCCGCGCTCTTCCAGTTCGAGCGCCAGTTCGGGGCCGCCGGTCTTGACGATCCGGCCGCCCGCCAGAACGTGGACGAAGTCCGGCTTCACGTAATCGAGCAGGCGCTGATAGTGCGTGATCAGCAGCACGGCCTTGTCCGGCGCGCGCATCACCGAATTTATCCCGTCACCCACGATCCGCAGCGCGTCGATATCGAGGCCGGAATCGGTCTCGTCGAGGATCGCCAGCTTCGGCGCTAGGATGCCCATCTGGACCATTTCGGCGCGCTTCTTCTCGCCGCCCGAGAAGCCGACGTTGACCGGCCGCTTGAGCATTTCCATGTCCATCTTCAGCAGCGCCGCCTGTTCGCGCGCCAGCTTGAGGAATTCACCGCCCGACAGCGGGGCCTCATCCCGGCTCGCGCGCTGGGCATTAAGGCTTTCGCGCAGGAACTGGACGAAGGAGACGCCCGGAATCTCAACCGGATACTGGAAGCCCAGAAACAGGCCGGCCGCCGCGCGCTCGTGCGGCTCCAGTTCGAGCAGGTCCTGCCCCAGGAACTCGACCGAGCCGCCGGTCACTTCGTAACCGGGCCGCCCGCCCAGGGTATAGCCCAGCGTCGACTTGCCCGCGCCGTTGGGGCCCATGATCGCATGGACCTCGCCCGCGTTGATGGTCAGCGACAAGCCCTTGAGGATCGGCTTGTCGGCCACGGTGGCGTGAAGATCGGTAATGGTCAGCATGATCAGTCCTGCGGGCGCCGGCGGGGCGCGCGGTTCGAGGGAGGTCGGCTAGCGCGGGCGGCGCGGCGTTCGTGCCAGCGCTCGCGCATCACGGCGGAAACTTGCGCGGCGGCAGCGGCCGGATCGGCCAGCACAGCCTCGGCGAAGAGGCGTTCGACGCGGTAGCCGATTTCGGTCAGGCTGCGGGTCCGGTCGGCGGCAAAGGCGGCGTCCTCGTCACCATCGAGTTCGACCACCAGCATCAGCGGCTTGCAGGCAAAATCGACGATCGCCGAGCCGATCACATCCTGGCGCTTGAACGAATAACCGCCAGTTTCGACTTCGACGAGGGCAGCCGCGAGGGCGTCTTGCGCCGGGGTCGGATTGCGCCGCATCTCGCGCGCCCGCTCATGCAGGGCATCAAGCCGCTTCTCCGAAATCTCCCAGCCGCGACCCTTCTTCTTGATCGCAGGGGCTTCGTCAGCGCCGGGTTCGCGCAGGGTGAGGGTTCTCTTCATGGCTTCACTGCGCCTTCGGCCGCCTTCATCTGATCGAGCACGCGCTGCTGCGCCCGATCGACGAACTGCCCGGCCATCTGCTCCAGCGTTTCGCGCCGCACGAAGGGCACCTGCTCGGCCAGGGCGTCGGTGATCGCGGTCACTGCCGCCGCGCGCGCGGTCTGGAGCGAGGCGAGATCCGAGAGGTTGGCGGGTAGCTGGCCGTACTGGGCCTTATAGGCCTCGATCTCTGTGCGGGCGCCCTGCCCCAGGATATCGAGCGCAGCCTTGGCTTCAGTGGAAAGCATGCCGGCAATCTTGCTGTCATCCAGCACTTTGAGCGCGCTTGATGCGGCATCGCCTTCGCCGGGAACAGTGCTGTCTCCGCAAGCCGAGAGCGCGAGGGCAGACGCCAGCGCCAGGGTGATCATTCCGCCGCGCATCAACCGACACTCCCTTCCAGACTGATCCCCAGCAGCTTCTGCGCCTCGACCGCGAATTCCATCGGCAGCTGCTGCAGCACTTCCTTGGCAAAACCGTTGACGATCAGCGCCACCGCCGCTTCCTGATCGAGCCCGCGCTGCATCGCGTAGAACAGCTGGTCGTCCGAAATCTTGCTGGTGGTCGCCTCGTGCTCGATCTGGGCGCTGGGATTGCGCACTTCGATATAGGGCACTGTATGCGCGCCGCAGTCCTTGCCGAGCAGCAGGCTGTCGCACTGGGTGAAATTGCGCACGCCTTCGGCCTGGGGGGCGACCCGGACGAGGCCGCGATAGGTGTTCTGGCTCTTGCCGGCCGAGATGCCCTTGCTGACGATGGTCGAGCGCGTGCCCTTGCCGTTGTGGATCATCTTGGTGCCGGTGTCGGCCTGCTGGAAATTGTTGGTGACCGCGACCGAATAGAACTCGCCGACCGAATCCTCACCATTGAGCACGCAGCTGGGATACTTCCAGGTCACCGCCGAACCGGTTTCGACCTGGGTCCAGCTGACCTTGCTGCGCTTGCCCTGGCACAGCGCGCGCTTGGTGACGAAGTTGTAGATCCCGCCCAGCCCTTCGGCATTGCCGGGGTACCAGTTCTGCACGGTCGAATACTTGATCTCGGCATCGTCGAGCGCGACCAGTTCGACCACGGCGGCGTGGAGCTGGTTTTCATCGCGCATCGGCGCGGTGCAGCCTTCGAGGTAGGAGACGTAGCTGCCCTTGTCGGCCACGATCAGCGTCCGCTCGAACTGCCCGGTGTTCTCCGCGTTGATCCGGAAATAGGTGCTGAGCTCCATCGGGCAGCGCACGCCTTCGGGGATGTAGACGAAGGTGCCGTCCGAGAAGACTGCGCAGTTGAGCGCGGCGAAGAAGTTGTCGCGCACCGGCACGACCTTGCCAAGCCACTGCTTGACCAGCTCCGGGTACTCACGGATCGCTTCGGAGATCGAGAGGAAGATCACCCCCGCCTTCTTGAGCTCTTCGCGGAAGGTGGTGGCAACCGAGACCGAATCGAACACCGCATCGACCGCGACCTTGCGTGCGCCTTCAACCCCGGCGAGGACCTTCTGCTCTTCCAGCGGAATCCCGAGCTTCTTGTAGACCTCGAGAATCTCGGGATCGACCTCGTCCAGGCTGGCCAGCGTCTTCTTCGGCTTGGGCGCGGCGTAGTAAAAGGCGTCCTGGTAATCGATCGGCGGGATGTTCAGCTTGGCCCAGTCCGGCGTCGGCATGGTCTGCCAATGGCGGAAGGCCTTGAGCCGCCAGTCGAGCATCCATTCGGGCTCGTTCTTCTTGGCGCTGATGAAGCGGACCGTGTCCTCGTTCAGGCCCTTGGGCGCGAACTCGGTCTCGATCTCGGCCGACCAGCCGTGCTCGTAATCGGCGACCTTGGCGGCGGCATCGCGCGCGGCCTGATCCTTGATGGCGGCGTCCTCGCTCATGCCGCCACCCCGTTTGTTTCAAGGGCAGCGAGGCGGGTGAGCGAGACCTGCGCGAGCGCGCCGCGCAGCGCCTCGTTGACGATCGGCCAATGCGGCCTGACCGCGCAGCAGGCATCGAGCCCGCAATCGGCGCGGGCATCGTCAACGCACTGGGTCAGCGCGATCGGGCCTTCGACCGCTTCGATAATGTCAGCGAGCGTGATCGCCGCAGCGGGGCGCGCCAGCTTGAGGCCGCCGCCGACGCCGCGAGTCGAGCGCAGCAGGCCGGCCGCGGTCAGGCGGCTGACCAGCTTCTGCACGGTCGGCACTGGCAGGCCGGTTTCAGCGGCCAATTCGGCGGCCGAGACGCGCATGCCGCCGCAATGGCGCGCGGCGGCGCTCATCGTGACGACGGCATAATCGGCCATGGAAGATAAGCGCACGCGCAGGCTCCGGCAAAATCGGACTGATTCTCTCCGGTTTCCCCTAGGCCTATCGCCAGCGGATTTCAATCGCCGGGAATGCGCGCGAAATTGGGCCGCACTTCGCGGTAGCTGCGCACCGAGCTGGTGGCCGACAGGACCGGCGCAGACCCATCGAAAATGCGGTTGGGCGTGCGGCCCAGGTAATGCCGCATGTCGCGAATGAGATGCGACTGATCGAAGTAAAGCTCCTTGAGCGCAGCGATCTGCTCCGGGCTGGTATCGGGTGCTTGCAACATCGCCGCGACGCGCAGCGCCCGGTACTTGCGGGCGAGCTGTTTGGGCGGGACGCCGAAATAGCGCTCGCACAGCCGCTCGACCTGGCGGATCGAATAGTTCGCCCGCTCCGGCAGGGCAGAGACCGGCGGATCGAAGCCGGACGAAAGCCAGTCGGCAATCGCCTGGATGACCTGGATATGGCGCGGCTTGACCGGTCGCAACCGGCTGCCGATCACCTCGGCCAGGATCGCCGCCTGGGCGCTGTCATCGCCGGCCACATCGCGCAGGCGCTGCACCAGGTCATCGGCCAGACTGCCCAGCACCTGGCTGGCGGGCAGGACCCGGTCAACCACGGACCCGGCATGCAAGCCGGTCAGCGCCGCCCAGCCCAGCGGCGATAGCGCCGCCCCGATCATGTGCCACGGCCCCTGCAGCGCGATCCGCACCGCGGCGGTGGTCGGGGTGAGGAACATCGCCTCGAGCGAAGGCTCGGACCGGCCATCGGCAAAATGGAGGTCTCCGCCCCCTGACAGGTTGACGGTGAGGTAGCCGACGGCCGCCGGCAGGCAGTCGTGAATCTCGCGCTCGTCGCAGCGCAGCGAATAGAAGGTGGTCACGAACGGGCGCAGCGGTTCGGGTGGCGGCAGGAATTCGAGCCGGATCCGCTCACGGGCGGTCAATTCAACCGCTGCGGCTGCCGAAGGATCAACGTCCTCGCCGTTTATCCCGGAGTTCAGCATCGCGCCATTAGTGCGGACCATCCCGCTGCTTGGCAAGCGCCATAAAAAGAACGGCCCGGACCCAAAGGTCCGAGGCCGTCTTGAAGGTTCAGGGCCACACAGATTGTGCAGCGGGCCCATCGGGTCGCGCAGTCTCGCTAGCCCAGACCTGCGCCAGGCAATTGTAGGGATTCGACATTTTGGGCCGCCCGCCGCTCAGACTGGCGCAAGAATATCGATTGCGGCCGCACCGGGCGACCAAACCGGTCGAACCTTCCACCGAATCGACTTCATGCCGCGGTGCTGCCATAGCGCGCCGATCATGATCTTTCCGCTGCTCCGCCCCGCCCTGTTCCTGCTCGACGGCGAACGCGCCCATCGCCTGACGATCGACGCACTTAAGCTGATGCCCCATGGTGCGCCCTGCCGCCCCGGCCCGCTGGCGACCGAAGTGGCCGGCATCGCCTTCCCCAATCCGCTGGGCATGGCCCCGGGCTTCGACAAGGACGCGGAAGTCCCCGACGCGGTGCTGGGCCTGGGCTTCGGCTTTACCGAGATCGGCACCGTTACCCCGCGCCCGCAGCCCGGGAACCCGCAACCGCGGCTGTTCCGGCTCGCCGAAGACCGCGCGGTGATCAACCGGATGGGCTTCAACAACGGCGGGCTGGAAGCGGCCCGCGCCCGGCTGGCCAAGCGCAAGCGGGTGGGCGTGGTTGCGGCCAATGTTGGCGCGAACAAGGATTCGACCGACCGGATCGCTGACTATCTGGCCGGCATTGCCGCCTTCCGCGATCTGGCCAGCTATATCACGGTCAACATCTCCTCGCCCAACACCCCGGGCCTGCGTGACCTGCAGGGCGACAAGGAACTGAATGACCTGCTCTCCGCCATCGCCGCCGAGCGGCAAGCGGGCGATCCGCCGGTCTTCCTGAAGGTCGCGCCCGATCTCGACGATGCCGCGCCGGCGCGGATCGTGGAGGCCGCGATCAAGCACGGCATCGCCGCGATCATCGTTTCCAACACCACGATCTCGCGCCCGCCGCTGAAATCGCGGTTTGCGGGCGAAGCCGGCGGCCTCTCCGGCGCACCCTTGCGCGACCTGGCGCAGGCCCGGCTGCGCGATTTCCATGCCGTGGCCAAAGGCGCGATCCCGCTGGTGGGCGTAGGCGGTATTGCCAGCGCCGAAGACGCCTGGGCGCGGATCCGCGCCGGGGCCAGCCTGGTCCAGCTCTACAGCGCGATGGTCTATGAAGGCCCGGGTCTGGCCCGCCAGATCACGCGCGGGCTGGAGCGACTGATGAAGCAGGGCGGGTTCAGCAGCATTGCCGAGGCGGTCGGAAGCGAATAGCACGGGACCCATGGTCCTGTTCCGCTCTGCCGCCCTTGCCGCGCTCGCCCTGACGAGCGCCGCGCCGCTCACCGCCAAAACGCCAGCTTCAGCGCCCTTCGCGCAAGGCGTGGTTTCCGCTGCCGATCCGCGCGCCGCCGCCGCCGGGGCCGAGATCCTGCGCCAGGGCGGCAATGCCGCCGACGCGGCGCTGGCCGTGCTGCTGGCGCTGACCGTGGTCGAACCGCAAAGCTCGGGCATTGGCGGGGGCGGGTTCCTGCTGCTGGACGATGGCAAGGGCAAGCTGGTGACATTCGACGGGCGCGAAACCGCCCCCAAAGCCGCGACCCCGGACTGGTTCAAGGCGGGCGACAAGTACCTGTCCTACATGGACGCAATCCCCGGCGGGAAAAGCGTTGGCGTGCCCGGCAATGTCGCGCTGATGGTCGAAGCGCACCGCCGCCACGGCAAACTCAAGTGGCGGCAGATCTTCCAACCGGCAATCCGCCTCGCGCGCGACGGCTTTGTCGTCACGCCGCGCCTCAACGCCTTCCTTGACCGCTTCACGGCGACCGGCCGCCTCAGCGACGAAGCCAGGGCGCTCTACTATGGTCCGGACGGCAAGGCCGTGGCGGCCGGCACCCTGTTCAAGAACCCGCAGCTCGCCGCCTTCCTCGAACGGCTGTCGCGCGAAGGTTCGAAGGCCTTCTACAAGGGCCAGAACGCCGCCGCGATCGTCAGCACGGTCAACAATGCACCGCGCAACCCCAGCGCGATGACCCTGGCCGATGTCGCCAGCTATCGCGTCAAATCGCGCGCACCGGTCTGCACCAGTTATCGCCAGCACCGCTTGTGCGGCATGGGCCCGCCCAGCTCGGGCGCGACAACCGTCTTGGGCGCGCTGGGCATTCTCGAAAAGTTCGATCTGCCGGCGATGGGCAAGGATTCACCCACGGCCTGGCACCTCATCGTCGAGGCCCAGCGCCTCGCCTATGCTGACCGCGAACGCTATCTGGCCGATCCGGACTTCGTGAGCGTGCCGGTGGCCGGGCTGCTCGCGCCCGACTACCTCGCCGCCCGCGCCCAGCTGGTTTCGACCGAGCGGGCCATGCCCACGGTGGCGCCAGGCAATCCGGCCGGGGTCATGGTGGCGCTGGCCGATCACGCCGGGCCGGTCGAAAACGGCACCTCGCACTTTTCGGTAATCGACCGCACTGGCATGGCCGCGAGCCTGACCTCGACCATCGAGGGGCCGTTCGGTTCGGGCCTGATGGTCAACGGCTATTTCCTCAACAACGAGCTGACCGACCTGTCGATCCTGCCCGAACGTGATGGCAGGCCCGTTGCCAACCGGGTCGAGGGCGGCAAACGCCCGCGCAGCTCGATGGCGCCGACTATCGTCTATGGCCCGGACGGCAAAGTGAAACTGGCCGTCGGCGCGGCCGGCGGGGTGACGATCCCGGCCCAGGTGCTGAAGGCGATCATCGCCGTGGTCGACTGGAACCTGCCTGTCGACCAGGCGCTGGCCCTGCCGGTAATCTATGCTCCGGGCGGCAATACCGTCTTCGTCGAGCGCGAGACCGAGCACGAGAAGCTGATCCCGGTGCTGACCGCGCTGGGCCACAAGGAGGTCCGCCTGCGCGACCGCAGCTTCAAGGCCAATGCAGTCGAGGTGCGTGACGGCAAGCTGGCCGGGGCCGCCGATCCGCGCAGCGAAGGCGAATCCGCGCACCAGTAGGCCGGATGGCCCCTAGGCTTGCTGCCACGGCAAAGCTTCCCTAGGGGAAAAGGCATAAGGGAAAGGGTGCTGCAGAGAGGGGCAGTGCATTTATGGATATTGGTGATTTCCGGGCCGCCCGGAACCTGGTCGAACTATTCCTGAACCGCGCTGACGAGAAGGGCGAGGCACCCTTCCTGTCAGCCAAGCGCGGCGGCAGTTGGCAAGCAATCTCCTGGGCGGAGGCTGCCCGGCAGGTCTGCCTGCTGGCCGAGGCGCTGCGGGCTATGGGCCTCAAGGACGGCGACCGCGTCATGCTGGTTTCCGAGAACCGGCCCGAGTGGTGCATCGCTGATTTCGCGGTGATGGCCGCGGGCTGCGTGACCGTGCCAGCCTACATCACCAACACCGAACGCGACCATCTGCACGTGCTGGAAAACTCTGGCGCGCGGGCGGTGATCGTGTCCGACGACAAGCTGGCCAAACCCCTGCTGCCGGCCATTCTCAGCTCGGGCCAGGCCGGTTTCGTGATCGGGATCGAGCCGCTGCGGATCGCCCAGACCGGGCAGTTCGAATACCGCGACTGGACCAGCCTGCTGAACGGCGATGCCAACACGGCGCGCGCGCGGTCGACAAGCGTGTGGCGAAGATCAAGCGCGAGGATACCGCCTGCATCATCTACACCAGCGGCACCGGCGGCGCCCCGCGCGGGGTGCTGCAGCACCACGGCGCGATCCTCTGCAATGTCGATGGCGCGGCGCGGATCCTGGCCGAGGACTTCGGCTGGGACGACGAGGTGTTCCTCAGCTTCCTGCCGCTCAGCCACGCCTATGAACATACCGGCGGGCAAATGCTGCCGATCGGGATGGGCGGGCAGATCTTCTATTCCGAGGGCCTGGAAAAGCTCGCCAGCAATATCGAGGAAGTGCGCCCGACGATCATGGTCGTCGTCCCGCGGCTGTTCGAAGTGCTGCGCACCCGGATCATGAAGCAGGTCGAAAAGCAGGGTAAGGTCCCGAATTACCTGATGGGCCGCGCGCTGGCGATCGGCGGGATCAAGGCCCAGCGCGAGGGCAAGGGCCGGCTGCGCGACAAGCCGATGGATCTGCTGCTGGAAAAGCTGCTGCGACCCAAGATCCGCGCCCGCTTTGGCGGCCGGATCAAGGCGATGGTTTCCGGCGGTGCGCCGCTCAACCCCGAGGTTGGCACCTTCTTCGAGGCCATGGGACTGACCATGCTCCAGGGCTATGGCCAGACCGAGGCCGCCCCGGTGATCAGCTGCAACCGCCCGCGCGTCGGCCTCAAGATGGACACCGTCGGCCCGGCGATGGACGGAGTCGAGATCAAGATCGCCAAGGACGGCGAAATCCTGGTGCGCGGCGAACTCGTCATGCACGGCTATTGGCGCAACGAGGCAGAAACCGCTCGCGTGCTCAAGGAACCGGAAGGTGAATCCGGCGCCGGCATCTGGCTCCACACCGGCGATATCGGCCACCTCGATGACAAGGGCCGGATCGTCATCACCGACCGCAAGAAGGACATGATCGTCAACGACAAGGGCGACAATATCTCGCCCCAGAAGGTTGAGGGCATGCTGACGCTCCAGCCCGAGATCGCCCAGGCGATGGTGGTGGGTGACAAGCGGCCCTACGTGGTCGGCCTGATCGTGCCCGATGCCGAATGGGCGCTCGAATGGGCCCGCGCCCAGGGCGAGAAGTTCGATTTCAAGGCACTGCAGGACCTGCCGGCCTTCCGCTCGGCGATCCGCGCGGCAATCGACCGGGTCAACCAGGACCTCAGCGTGATCGAGAAGGTCCGCCAGTACGCCTTCGCGGATGAGGCTTTCGCCATCGAAAACGAAGAAATGACACCAAGCCTGAAGATCCGCCGCCACAAGCTGAAGGAACGCTACAGCGAGCGGCTCGACGCGCTCTACAAGGGCTAGGCCCTAGCGACGCCAGGGCAGCAGGGTCAGGAGTCGTGTCAGCAGCGAAGGGCGGGGTGCAGGTGCAGAAGCCGCTTCCGGCTCGGCCGCATCTTCCAGCCAGCCGATCCCGAGCGGCCAGGCCGG
>JACDQK010000183.1 GCA_015657645.1 Novosphingobium sp. | reverse complement strand
GGCGCAATGCGCTCCCCGACGCGATGCTAAATCAGGCCGATACGGCCGATCGGACCAAGTCGGTCTGGAACAGCAGCATCGATACGGTTGAGGATTACAACGAACCCGGCAAATTCACCGCCTTCCACGGCTTCGAATACACCCTGATGCAGGGCGGGAACAATCTGCACCGCAACGTGATCTTCCGTGACGGCGCCGACAAGGTGAAGACGGTTGTTCCGATCGACCCGACTTACAAAGCCACCCCGGACGAGATCTGGAACTACATGGAAGCCTATGAAAAGGCGACCGGCGGCCGGGTCCTAGCGATCCCGCACAACTCGAACCTCTCGAATGGCCTGATGTTCGAACTGACGCAGCCCGGTGGCGGGCCGATGACCGCTGCCTATGCCAAGCGCCGCGCCAAGCTTGAGCCAGTGGTCGAAATCACCCAGATCAAGGGTGACAGCGAAGCCCATCCCTTCCTTTCGCCCAATGACGAATTTGCCGGCTTTGGTGTGGCGGGCTGGGAAATCAGCAACCTGCTGGGCAGCGAGCCCAAGACGCCAAACATGTTTGCCGGCGAATATGTCCGTGAAGCCCTGAAGCGCGGCTTGTTGCTGGAAGCGCAAATGGGCGTGAACCCCTACAAGTTCGGCGTGATCGGTTCGACCGACAGCCATACCGCGCTTGCCACGGGGGACGAAGACCAGTTCTTCGGCAAGCACTCCGGCAACGAGCCCAATCCGGCCCGCGTAATGCAGGGGCAGAACCTTGGCACCCGCCAGGGCCGCTTTGGCTGGCATTACCTGGCCAGTGGCTATGCCGCCGTCTGGGCCAAGGCCAACACCCGCGCCGCTATCTTCGAGGCGATGGAGCGGCGCGAAGTCTATGCCAGCACCGGCCCGCGCATGACCGTGCGGTTCTTCGCCGGCTGGGATTTCAAGGCCGATGACCTGAAGGGCAACTGGGTTCAGGCCGGTTACAAGCGCGGCGTGCCGATGGGCGGGGAACTGTCCGGCGGCAAGAAGGGCGCACCGAGCTTCATCGTTTCGGCGCTCAAGGACCCGATCGGCGCCAACCTTGACCGCGTTCAGGTGGTCAAGGGCTGGGTCGACAAGTCCGGCAAGGCCCAGGAAAAGGTCTTCGACGTGGTCTGGAGCGATCCGATCAAGCGCAAGCCGGTCGGCGGCAAGGTGCCTGCGGTGGGCGATACGGTCGATGTGGCCACGGCAACCTACAAGAACACGATCGGTGCCGCGACCCTGGCCACGGTCTGGACCGATCCCGAGTTCGATCCGGGCGTCCGCGCTTTCTACTATCTGCGCGTGCTGGAGATTCCGACACCGAGCTGGCCGGCCTTTGACGCGGTCCGTTACAAGCTCAAACTGACCCCCGACGTGCGGGTCAAGCAGCAGGAACGCGCCTATACCTCGGCGATCTGGTACAATCCGGTCAAGTCATAGGGAGCTTTCATGACCGCTTGGCGGACCCGCGCAGCAGCCTTGCTGCGCGAACCTCTGGTGCACTTCCTTGTGGCCGGGGCGCTGATTTTTGTCGTTCTTTCTGGCCGCCCGCCAGACACTGGAGAGCGGCGCATCGTCGTCGACGAGGCGGCCGTGTCAGGGCTGGTCAACCGCTATGTCCAGGCTTTCCGCCGCGCGCCGTCCAATGAAGAGCTCGACGGGCTGATCCGCGACTATGTCCGCGGCGAAGTCTATTACCGCGAGGCGCTGCGGCTTGGACTCGATCAGGACGACGAGGTAATCAAGAAGCGCCTGCGCAACAAGATGCTGGCAATCGCCGGGGCCGAAGCAGAAGCGACGCAGCCCAGCGACAGCGATTTGCAGGCCCTGCTCGACAAGAACCCGGCGCGCTATGCCGCCCCGCCGCGCTATACGCTGGAGCAACGCTATCTCGGGCCGGACAGCCCGGCCTTGCGGGCTGCGACGCAGGCCGCGCTGGCATCGCTCAAACCCGGTGCAAGGCCGTCCCTGCCAAGCCAGCCGATCCCCCTGCCCGGTCGACTGGAATCCGCGCCTGCGTTCGATATCGCCAGCGCCTTTGGTGACGAATTCGCCGCCGCGCTGGACAAGGCACCAGTCGGACAATGGAGTGGACCGGTGCTGTCCGGGTTCGGCCTGCACCTGGTGAAGGTCGAACGCCGCGAAGCCCCGCCGGCGCCCAAACTGGCCGATCTCCGCCAGCGGCTGGAAAACGACTGGCGCAGCGCCGCCGTGCGCAAGGCCGAGGAGGACAATCTCAATGCCCTGCTCGAGGGCTATGACGTCGTGATCGAGCGGCCCGAGTGACATCGTTCCTGCGCCTCGTAGTCGGCTTGCTTTTGCTCGCCTTCGTTGCGCCAGCCCAGGCCGACGAACTTCGGCCAGGCTACATGGAGCTGACCCAGGAGACGCCAAGCGAATGGAAGCTCGTCTGGAAGGCCCCGATCCTCGGCGGTCTCGCCACGCGGGCCAAGCCGCTGTTGCCTGATTTCTGCCAGCTCAAACTGGAAACGCCGCGCCTGTCTGGCCCTGCTGTCGTGGCGACCGGCAAGGTGACCTGTTCACGCTCGCTGGAGGGCGCAACGGTCGGGCTGGACGGCATGGAGCCGGGCGCAACCGACGCCTTGCTGCGGGTTGCGCCGCTTGGCCACCCCGTCCAGACCGAGCGCCTGGCGCCGGGCAGCAGCAGCTTCACGGTCAGCGCAGTGCCGGATCGCTGGCAGGTGGCGCGAACCTATTTCGTGATCGGCGTCGAACATATCGTCGCCGGGTTTGATCACTTGCTATTTGTGGTCGCCCTGGTCCTGCTGCTCCAGCGCGGCTGGTCGGTGGTGGCAGCGGCAACGGCCTTTACCCTGGCGCACTCGATCACGCTGGCTGGGACAACGCTCGGCCTGTTCGGCTTGCCGCAAGCGCCGGTTGAAGCGGCGATCGCCCTGTCGATCGTGTTCCTGGCGGTCGAGATCGCGAAGGTTAAACCCGGCGAACCGCGTCTATCGGAGCGTTTGCCGTGGATGGTGGCATTCCTGTTTGGACTGCTCCACGGGTTCGGTTTCGCCGGTGCGCTGCGTGAGATTGGCCTGCCTGAAACCGACGTGCCGATCGCCCTGCTGACCTTCAACCTGGGGGTCGAGGCCGGGCAGATGCTGATCATCGCGGCCACGGTCGCCATCCTGGCCGCGCTGGCCCGGTTTGCGCCCCAGGCGCGCCGTCCGGCGATTACGGTCTGCACTTACCTGATCGGCGCGGTCGCCAGCTTCTGGTTCATCGAACGAATCTGGGCGTGAGCGCCGCGCCGCGCCTCGCCGGGCTCGATGCACTGCGCGGGATTGCCGCGCTGCTGGTGATGGGGCTGCACGCCAATGCCGTGTTCGGGGGCCTCGGGGCCTTTTCGAAGGGCTATCTCGGCGTCGATTTCTTCCTGATGCTGTCGGGCTTCCTGATGGCCCGGATCACCGAGCCGCGCCTGGCCGCCGGACTATCGCCGCAGCGCTTCATGGTCGCGCGCTACAAGCGGTTCTGGGGCATGGTCGCGCTCGGCTCGCTGATCGGCATTCCCTATCTGTGGATCCGCGCGGGCGGCGAATGGTGGCCGTTCCTGCCCGCGCTGATCGCCAACTTCGCGCTGTTGCCCTGGCCGGTCGCCAACCTGCTCTTCGCGCTGAACATCCCGGCCTGGACGATCTTTGCCGAGCTGGTCGCCAACGGGGCCCATGTCTTCGCGCTGCGCCACCTTTCGGACAGGGTTCTGGCGGTGCTGACTCTGGTCCTGGGCGCGCTGACTGTCTGGGTGGCGCTGGCCTGGGGCTCGCTCGATGTCGGCGCGCGGCCTGGCCACGTCTGGGCCGCAATCCCACGCGTGTTCTTTGCCTATTGCCTGGGGATCATGTTGTGGCGCTGGCGGCAGGAGCGTGTGCTGGTGCCGCTGCCCGCCGTGGTGGTGCTTGCCGCCATGCCAATCGCGATCATGGGCAGCTGGTATGGCGACTGGCGCACCTGGCAGTTCGATCTGGCTTTCGTTGTCGTGCTTTGCCCGCTGGTCATCTCTGCCGCGACCGCGATTACCCGCCAGACCTGGCTCGGCTGGCTCTCCGCCGCGATCTCGTTCCCGCTGTTTGCGATCCATCTGCCGATCCTGGAAGCGGTCCGAGAACTTGGCGGCGGCAAGTGGCAGGCGATGTCCCTCGCCCTCTGCGCCGCTCTCATTATCGTGTGGTGGACAAACCGCCGCGATGCCCGCAAGGCGCTGGCACAAGCTTAAAGGAGACCCCGATGGAACCCGCCGTCCTGTTCGATCTTGATGATGCCGGCATTGCCACGATCACCTTGAACCGGCCCGACATGCGCAACCCGATCTCGGGCGACGACGTGGTCAGCGGCATCTGCGACACGCTGGCGGCAATGGAAGCCAATCCCAAGGTCCGCGTCGCGATCCTGACCGG
>JACDQK010000019.1 GCA_015657645.1 Novosphingobium sp. | reverse complement strand
GGGAGGTCGGTAACCGCAAAACGGAGCATTATCGCTGAGGTCGATGTAAGCGATAGAGGCTTCGTGAGCGGCGCTTCCGGCCGCTGACCATGCGAAGGGCGGTTGTCGGGATACCGGCGCCGCCCTTCTCATTTTTGCCCTGCGGGGCTTGGGGGCGGTTGTCGGGATAGCGGCGCCGCCCTTCTCATTTGTGGCCCGTCCTCTTGGCGCAAACGCCAATTCTGCCTAGACAGGGCAAGTACAGTCGCCCTCGCACGATAATTACCTTTTTCTTGTCTTCATGGTAATTTTCGTTCAGAGGCGCTGCGTCATAGTCAAAAGGATTCCGCCGCAATGCTCGCCGCCACCACTTTCGCCCATGTGCCTCACCCCGCCCCGACGGCGGACGCGGTACGTGCCGGGCTGGTGGCCGATCCAGGCTTCGGCAAGATCTTTTCCGATCACATGGTGACGATTGACTGGACCGAGGGCCAGGGCTGGCATTCCGCCACGCTCGGCCCGCGTCAGCCGATCCCGCTCGATCCGGCCGCATCGGTGCTGCATTACGCGCAGGAAATCTTCGAAGGCCTGAAGGCCTACCGTCTGGCCGATGGGACCATGGCGCTGTTCCGGCCCGAGGCGAATGCGCGGCGCTTCAATGCCTCGGCCCAGCGGCTAGCCATGCCGGAACTGCCCGAAGACCTGTTCATCGAGGCGATCCGCCAGTTGGTGGCCGTCGATGCCAACTGGTTCCCTTCGGTCGAGGGCGGCTCGCTCTACCTGCGGCCCTTCATGATCGCGACCGAGGCCTTCCTGGGGGTCCGTCCGGCCAAGGAATACAAGTTCATCGTCATCGCCAGCCCGGCCGGCAATTACTTCAAGTCGGGCGCGCCAGCGGTCTCGATCTGGGTCAGCGACTATACCCGCGCTGCCCCCGGCGGCACGGGCGCGGCCAAGTGCGGCGGCAACTATGCCGCCAGCCTGGTCCCCACCGCCGAGGCCTTTGCCAAGGGCCACGACCAGGTGCTGTTCCTTGACGCTGCCGAGCACAAGTGGATCGAGGAACTTGGCGGCATGAACCTGTTCTTCGTGATGGCCGACGGCCGGATCGTTACTCCGCCGCTGACCGGGACGATCCTGCCCGGCGTGACGCGTGACAGCCTGCTCCAGCTCGCCGCCGAGGAAGGCCTGAAGGTTTCGGAAGAGCCCTACAGTCTGGATCAGTGGCAGGCCGACGCCGCCTCGGGCGCGCTACTTGAGGCCTTTGCTTGCGGAACTGCTGCGGTGGTCACCTCGGTCGGCAAGGTAGCTGGACGGGATCGCGAATTCACGATCGGCAGTGGTGGCCCCGGGCAGCTGACGCAGAAGCTGCGCAGCCGCCTGGTCTCGATCCAGCGTGGCGAAGCGCCGGATCCGCATGGCTGGGTAATGAAGCTCTAGGCCCTTTTCAGTCCTGACTTTCTGGGCCACCTTGGGCCAATGTCGCTTTCATTCAATCGCCGCCATTTCATCGGCAGTACCGCCGCCGCCTTTGCCGCGCTGGCAGCGTCTGGTTGCCACGCCCGCACGATCAAGCAAGCCGTCGGTTATGGCCCGCTGGTGACCGATCCGGCCGGCCTGCTCGATCTGCCGGCCGGCTTTAGCTATCGCGTGCTCTCCGCGCTGGGCAGCCGATGGACGATGGCGGCCGGGTGCCCGATGCGGCTGACGGAATGGGCTGCATCGCCCTGCCGGGCGGCAAACTGGCGCTGATCCGCAATCACGAATTGCGCCCCGGCAAGGATAGCGGCGGCGCGAGCGGACCAGCCTTTGATCGCGACAGCAGCGGCGCAATCCTGCCGGGCGGCACCACGACGCTGATCCTCGATCAGGCGAGCTTGCAGGTCGAGCGGCAGTTCCGTTCGCTATCCGGTACCATCCGCAATTGCGCGGGCGGAATAACGCCGTGGGGCAGCTGGCTGACCTGCGAGGAAGACGTGACCCGCGCCGGGCCGCGCGTCGGCCAGGACCACGGCTGGGTGTTCGAGGTTCCCGCCGCCGCCACGGGGCCGGTCGATCCCGCACCGCTCAAGGCGCTTGGCCGGTTCAATCACGAAGCTGCCTGCGTCGATCCGCGTACCGGAATCGTCTACCTAACCGAGACCGCGACGACAGCCTGCTCTATCGGTTTGTACCCAAGGTGCGCGGCAAGCTGGCCGCCGGGGGGCAGTTACAGGCGCTGGCGCTGCGCGATCCGCGCCGCGCGGCTGACACGCGCAACTGGACTGCGGCCCAATGGTCCGCCGGCCAGGCAGCGCGAGTACGCTGGATCGATCTCGACGATCCCGAGAGCCCCAGCGATGATCTGCGCCAACGGGGGGCCGCACTGGGCGCAGCGATCTTTGCGCGCGGTGAAGGCATCCACATGGGCTCAGGCGGACTGTTCTTCGCCTGCACATCGGGCGGTGCGGCCAAGCTGGGCCAGGTCTTCCGGCTCAAGCTGGGTCGCGGCGGCGATCGGCTGGAGCTGTTCTTCGAATCCGCCGATCCGGCCCAGTTCAACTATGGCGACAACCTGACCATTGCACCCGACGGCCAGTTGGTGGTCTGCGAGGATCAGTACGGCCCGGTGAACGACAACCATCTGCGCGGGCTGACCCGGCGCGGCGAGCCCTACCCGATCGCCCGCGTGGCCATCCAGACCGAACCGGCCGGAGCCTGTTTCTCACCCGACGGCAAGGTGCTGTTCGTCAATCTCTACAGCCCCACCAAGACCCTGGCGATCACCGGGCCCTGGGCACACCTGAGGGCCTAACGCTTCACCTTCTCGATCAGGTCAATCAGCTCGCCGAATTTGGCGCGCTGGGCCTCGGCATCGCCCGAGGCGATCGCTTCGGAGACACAGCAAGCGGCGTGGTCTTTCAGGATCTCGCTCTCGACCCGTGCCAGGGCTGACTTGATCGCCTGGACCTGATGCAGCACATCGATGCAATAGCGCTCATCCGCGACCATCTGCGCAACGCCGCGCACCTGGCCTTCGATGCGTTTCAGCCGGTTGACGATGGCATCTGCCTGTTTGCCCATTTTCCCACCCTTGCCATACCCCTGGGGGGTATATAGAAAGCAGCGACGCTAATCGTCAACCGGAGCCATTGCGTGCCCTTCTCCCGTCGCAACTTCCTCGCCGCCAGCGGAGCCGGGCTCGCGCTCGCCCCCCTGCCCGCCTGGGCGCAGGGGCATGGCATGGCGCATGGCGGCCATGGCGGCAGTCACCGGATGCCGAAGGGACCGCTGATCCCGACCGGCTTTGGCGTGCTGACCGGTAAGGAAATCGACCTGACCGTCGGCGATGGCCTGCGCGAAGTGGCCGGGCGGCGCGGTCTGGGCGTGGCGGTCAACGGCACGGTGCCGGGACCGCTGCTGCGCCTGAAGGAAGGCGACGAGATGATCCTGCGGGTCACCAATCGTCTGCACGAGGATACCTCGATCCACTGGCACGGGCTGCTGCTGCCGTTCCAGTTCGATGGCGTCCCCGGCGTGAGCTTTCCCGGGATCAAGCCGGGCGAGACCTTCACCTACAAGTTCCCGCTGCGCCAGTCGGGCACTTATTGGTATCACAGCCATTCGGGCTTGCAGGAGCAGTCGGGCCACTATGGCCCGCTGATTATCGATCCGGCCGAGCCCGATCCGATCCAGTCCGACCGCGAATTCGTGCTGCTGCTGAGCGAGTTCACCGCGATGCATCCGCACAAGATCTTTGACCGGCTGCGCACCGGCGAAGGCTATTTCAACCGCCAGAAGACCACCTGGACCGACGACTACCCGATGAACGGTGCCGAGCGGCGGATGTGGGCGCAGATGCGCATGCCTGCCACCGACATCGCCGATGTCAGCGCCCCGACCTATACCTACCTCGCCAACGGTCTGCCCGCCGCGCAAGGTCCGGAATTCCTGTTCCGCCGGGGTGAGCGGGTGCGGCTGCGGCTGATCAACGGATCGGCCATGACCTTCTTCAATGTCCGCATTCCCGGCTGCAAGCTGACGGTCGTCGCAGCCGATGGTCAGGCGGTAAAGCCGGTGACGGTCGAGGAACTGCAGATTGCCGTGGCCGAAACATATGACCTGCTGGTCGAGCCGGACGGTGCGGCCTTCTCGATCGTCTGCGAATCGATGGACCGCTCCGGCATGGCGCTCGCCACGCTGAGCACTACGCCCGGTCTGCGCGCGCCCGTCCCGCCGCTACGCCCGCCCCCGCTGCTGACCATGGCCGATATGGGCATGAACCATGGGGATGGCGGCCACGATCACGGCGGCGGCAAGGCCAGCGCTAGCATGGACGGCATGCCGATGCGCGACATCAGCCTGTTGCCGCCCGATGTGAAGATTGGCCCGGGAATCGACATGGTCTCGATGGCACCGGTCGACAAGCTGGGCGATCCGGGGATTGGCCTCAGCGATGTCGGTCACCGGGTGCTGACCTATCGCGATCTCTCGGCGCTCACCCCCAATGCCGACACGCGCGAGCCGAGCCGGCTGCTTGAACTGCACCTGACCGGCAACATGGAACGCTACATGTGGTCGTTCGACGGGCGCATGTTCAGCGCCGTCAGCGACGTGCCGATCCGCTTTGCCTGGAATGAGCGGGTGCGAGTGAAGCTGGTCAACAACACCATGATGGCCCACCCGATCCACCTGCACGGGATGTTCTTCGAACTGGTGAATGGCCAGAGCCCGGCAGACCAGCCGCGCAAGAACGTGGTGACCGTCCAGCCGGGCGCCAGCGCGCAGTTTGACCTGACCGCGAACGAGCCGGGTGACTGGGCCTTCCACTGCCACCTGCTCTACCACATGCACGGCGGGATGATGCAGATCGTCACCGTGATGGGTCCGGAGGACGCGAAGTGAGCCGCCTGGTCATCCTGGCTGCACTGTGCTTGCTGCCGCTGACAGCTCCCGCCATGGCGCAGAGCCACGATGCCCATGCCGGGCACGACATGGCGGAGATGCCGGCCGAGCAGCCCACCGATCCCTCGCCCGGCCCGACGATGGAACTGCCACCGCCCGAAGAAGCCGGTTCCGGCCCGCCGCGCGCCGCCGATGCGATCTGGGGGGCTGAGGCCATGGCCCCTTCGCGCGAGGCATTGAAGCGCGAGCATGGCAGCACCGTCACCACCTGGCTTCAGGCCGACCGGCTCGAATACCAGGCGCGGGCGGGCCACGATGGCCTGCTGTGGGACCTGCAAGGCTATTACGGCACCCCGACCAGCAAGCTCTGGCTCAAGAGCGAGGGCGAAGCCGCGCTGGGTGAAGGGGTGGAGGATGCCGAGGTCCAGGCGCTGTGGTCCAGGGCGGTCGCGCCCTATTGGGATCTTCAGCTGGGCGTAAGGCAGGATCTGGCAGGACAGACCGATACTCATGCCGTGGTCGGAATCCAGGGCCTCGCACCTTACCTGTTCGAGATCGACGCCGCGCTGTTCCTGTCGCAGCGCGGTGACCTGACGGCCCGGATCGAGGCTGAGGTTGACCAGCGGATCACCCAGAAGCTGATCCTCCAGCCGCGGCTCGAGGTCAGCCTGGCCGCGCAGGACAACCCGGCCCGCAAGCAGGGTGCCGGCATCGACAAGATCGAGGCCGGCCTGCGGCTGCGCTATGAGATTGTGCCCGAGTTCGCCCCTTATATCGGGATCGAACAGGGCTGGAAGCTGGGCGGCAGCGCCCGTTTTGCCCGCCTGGCGGGCGAGGACCCGAGCGTGACCAGCGTGGTCATGGGCGTGCGGTTCTGGTTTTGATGGAGTAATTGCATGTCGTTTCGCCTCCCCGCTCTGCTCGCCGCCGCTGCGCTGACCCTGTCAGTGCCGGCCCTGGCCCACGTGAAGATCGCCAGCGCCAGCCCGGCCGAGGGCAGCACGGCCGCTGCGCCGAAGACCGTGGTGCTGAACTTTTCCGACACGCTGATCCCGGCCAAGACCGGCGTCGAACTGGTGATGACCGCCATGCCCGGCCACGCCAATCACGGGATCATGCCGATCAAGAACTTCGTGCCCGCCTGGTCGAACGGCAACAAGACGCTGACGCTCAACCTGCGCCAGCCGCTGCGCACCGGCACCTATGAGGCGCGGTGGCAGTCGACTGGCGCCGATGGTCACAAGATGGCGGGAAAGCTCACCTTCAAGGTCAAGTGATCGGCAAGCTCAAGTAACAGGCCGCCCGCACAGCACTTCGGCGATCTGCACCGCGTTGAGCGCGGCGCCCTTGCGCAGGTTGTCACCCACCACGAACAGCGCCAGGCCGTGCTCGACCGAACGGTCCGGACGAACGCGGCCGACGAGGACCGGGTCGATGCCCGTCGCCGCGAGCGAATCCGGCGCTGCGGTCACGACCACACCGGGTGCGGCATCAAGCAGTTCGAGCGCGCGGGCGGCAGAGATCGGGCGGTCGAACTCGGCGTTGACCGAGATGCCGTGGCCGGTGAAGACCGGCACGCGCACGCAGGTGCCCGACACCGGCAGACCCGGGATGTCCAGGATCTTGCGGCTCTCGTCGCGCAGCTTGAGCTCTTCCTCGGTATAGTCGTCTTCGCCCAGCACGTAGTTGAGCGGGGCGATGTTGTGCGCGATCGGCGCGGCCCACTTTTCGGCGGCGGGGAGGAAATCGGCCTGGCCGTTGCGCGCCAGTTCGGCCGCGCGGTCACCGACATGGGCGAGTTGCTTCGCCAGAATCTCGATTCCCGCGACGCCCGCGCCCGAAACCGCCTGATAGGTCGAGGCCACCAGCCGCTTCAGGCCCGCTTCGTCATGCAGCGGCTTCAGCACTGGCATGACCGCCATGGTGGTGCAGTTGGGATTGGCAACGATGCCCTTGGGCATATTCGCCAGCGCATCGGGGTTCACTTCGGCAACGACCAGCGGCACGTCCGGATCGCTGCGCCATGCCGAGCTGTTGTCGATCACGATTGCGCCAGCCGCCGCAACCTTGGGCGCCAGCGCCTTCGAGGTCGAACCGCCAGCCGAAAAGAACACCACGTCGAGACCGGCATAGTCAGCCGTCTCGGCATTTTCGATCGTCACCGGCTGGCCCTTGAAGTCAACCTGCTTGCCGGCCGAACGGGCCGAGGCAAACAGCCGCAGCGTACCGACCGGGAAGTTCCGCTCGGCCAGCAGCTCGCGCATCATCGAACCGACCAGGCCGGTCGCGCCGACCACGCCGACGTTCAGTTGCTGGCTATCGGAAAATCTCTGCACCATTGTCACATCTCCAGTCTGTGCGGGAGCTGCGGGGACCTGGCGCTTGCTGATGAAGGGCCCCGCATCTCGCGCGGGGCTTGGTTCGCTTGGTTTACGCCGTCGTCCAGCGCGCACCTCGAACCGCCCCGCTGCCGCGAGTCGGTTTAATGGTAATCGGCTTGGTAGTGGCCATCAGCATGGTGGCGCCGTTAGCCTTGCTGCAGCGCAATGTAAACGGCGTTTGTGCAGCTCAGGCTTCAGCAGCCGGGATCGCGGCCAGCATGCGCATCCGCACGGCCGTGACCTGTTCCAGCAGGTTGTGGACCAGGTTGAGGTCCCCCTGGCTGAGGGTCTGCGCCTGGCTGAAGATCTCCACCGCCGGTTCGAGCACGTTGATCAAGTCGGTCAGTTCTGCCGCGATCGCATCGCGCAGTTGGCCGCCCGCGAGTTCCGCCGCAATCGGGAAGAACTGCTGCTCGGGCCGCTTCACGATCGTCGGCACGCCGGCAATCTGGCCCAGCTCGGCGGTCAGCGCATCAAGCAGTTGCCACTTGCGCGGAATT
>JACDQK010000182.1 GCA_015657645.1 Novosphingobium sp. | reverse complement strand
GGAGAATACGCCGTGAAGGGCGATAAAAAGGTTATCGAGTACCTCAACAAGGTCCTGTTCAACGAGCTGACTGCGGTCAACCAGTACTGGCTGCATTACCGCATGCTCGACAACTGGGGGATCAAGAAGCTGGCCGAGCATGAGCGGCACGAATCGATCGACGAGATGAAGCACGCCGATCAGGTGGCCGAGCGCATTCTGTTCCTCGAAGGGCTGCCCAATTTCCAGAACATGGGCAAACTGCGGATCGGCGAGAACGTCGAAGAGATCCTCAAGGCCGACCTGGCGCTGGAGCATGACGCCATCCCCGACCTGCGCGCCGCGATCGCGCACTGCGAAACCGTCCACGATTTCGTCAGCCGCGACCTGTTCCGCTCGATCCTCGCCAGCGAGGAAGAGCATGTCGATTTCCTCGAAACCCAGTTCGAGATGATCGCGCGGATGGGCCTGCAGAACTACATCCAGCTGCAGAGCGAACCGGCCGGCAGCTGATCAGAAAAGCGCGCGGCCCGAAGGCCTACTTCTTCGCGAAGGGGTTCTTCGGGCTGCGCAGCATCAGCCGCACCGGCACGGCATCGAAGCCAAGCTCGCGGCGCAGGCCATTGACCAGATAGCGCTGATAGCTGTTGGGCAGCTCATCCAGCCGGGTGCCGAACAGCACGAAACCGGGCGGGCGGGTCTTGGCCTGGGTGATATAGCGCAGCTTGATCCGCCGGCCGCCGGGTGCGGGCGGCGGGTTCTTGGCCAGGGCATCGTCGAACCAGCGATTGAGCGCGGCGGTCGGCACGCGCTTTGACCAGGCATCGCGCAGTTCGAAGGCGACGCGGATCATCTCGTCCAGCCCCTTGCCGGTGCGGGCCGAGACCGCCAGCAGCGGCAGGCCCTTGACCTGGCTGAGGCCATCTTCCAGCGCCGCGCGGATCCCGTTGAACAGGCCAGAGGCATCCTCGGCCACGTCCCACTTGTTGATCGCGATCATCAGCGCCCGGCCCTCTTCGAGCACCATGCTGGCGATCTTGAGATCCTGATGCTCAAGGCCCCGCGTGGCATCGAGCAGCAGCACGACCACTTCGGCAAAGTCGATCGCATGGCGGGCATCGGCCACGGCCAGCTTTTCCAGCTTGTCGATGACCAGCGCCTTCTTGCGCATGCCCGCGGTGTCAATCAGCCGCACCGGCCGGTCTTCCCCGCTGGCGGGATCGTGCCAGGTCCAGTCAATCGCGATCGAATCGCGCGTGATCCCGGCTTCGGGCCCGGTCAGCAGCCGGTCTTCCTGGAGGAAGCGGTTGATCAGGGTCGACTTACCGGCATTCGGCCGCCCGACAATGGCGAGCTTGAGGATCGCCTTGGGGTCGTACTCTTCCTCGTCTTCCAGCTCGGCCTTGATCGCAGCCTCGGCGTCCATTTCGAGCTGGCGATCATTGAGATGCGGCAGCAGCGCTTCGAACAGGTCAGCCATGCCCTGGCCATGCTCGGCCGAAAGCGGCACCGGATCGCCCAGGCCCAGCGAGAACGCCTCGTAGATCCCGTGATCGCCGGTCTTGCCTTCGGCCTTGTTGGCCACCACCACGATCGGCACGTCGCACTGGCGCAGGTGCCGGGCGATTTCCTCGTCGAGCGGGGTCAGGCCAGCGCGGGCATCGATCACGAACAGCGCCACGTCCGCGCCGACCAGCGCGGCCTCGGTCTGCTGGCGCATCCGGCCGGGCAGTGAGTTCTCGTCCTCGTCTTCCCAGCCGGCGGTATCGACAATGGTGAAGTCGAGGCCGAGCAGGTGCGCTTCGCCTAAGCGGCGGTCGCGCGTGACGCCGGGCTGATCGTCAACCAGCGCGAGCTTCTTGCCGACCAGCCGGTTCCACAGCGTGGACTTGCCGACGTTCGGACGACCGATGATGATGACCTGGGGTAGCTTCACCCGCGCAGCCCTGACCGCTCCGGCAGGATTTTGCAAGCAATGCCCGGTTCGTTACCGGGCTGTTAACCATAACCGGCAGGATGGCACTAACCCTGTTTGCTTAGAAAACGGCCCATGCCGCTGTTCCGCTCGCTCATTCCCGCCGCGCTGCTGCTTGCCCTGGCCACCAGCCCGGCGCAGGGCCGCGCCATCGATATCGATGATCGCGATGCCGGCGGCGGAGCGGTCGATGGCCTGCCGCCCTACCTGCAATGCGTGCCCTATGCGCGGCAGGTTTCGGGCATCCAGATTTATGGCGATGCCCACACCTGGTGGGGCCAGGCCGAAGGTCGCTATGCCCGCGGCTACAAGCCAAAGGTCGGAGCGGTGATGGCTTTCCGCCCCAACGGCAATTCGCGCCTCGGCCACGTTGCCGCGGTCAGCAAGGTGATCGATTCGCGCACCGTGCTGATCCGCCACGCCAACTGGAGCCCGATCAACGGCCGCCGCGGCCAGATCGAGGACAATGTCCGCGCCGTCGACGTCTCGCCTGACAATGACTGGAGCGCGGTGCGCGTCTGGTACGGCCCGAGCCAGGCGCTCGGCGCGACGCATTGGCCGCTCGCTGGCTTTATCTATTCGGCCAAGCCGAAGAAGAACGAGCAGCTGCTGCGCGATGCGCGCCTGGCCACCATCAGCAAACCCGCCAAGGCGGCCAAGGGCGAACTGGCCAATCGCAGCGATGACCCCATCGCCGCGATCATCAAGCGCGAGCTTGGAATTTAGGCTTTCGCGACCGGCGGATTTTCGCCCAGGTCCTCGAACCAGGCTTCGACCGGGCCGTTGAGCTTCAGCGTCAGCGGCTGGCCGTGGCGGTCCATGGTCTTGCCGGCCTGAACCCGCACCCAGCCTTCGGAGATCGAGTATTCCTCGATATTGGTGCGCACCACGCCCTTGAAGCGGATGCCAACGCCGCGCATCAGCACGTCCTGATTGAAGTGCGGGCTACGCGGGCTGATCGCGAGGCGATCGGGCGGCACGTCAGGGCCAGCGGTGGCGGGAGCGGCTTCTGGCGCCTGGGGAGTTTCTTCGGTCATGTCTCGGGCCTCTATCCGGCTTTCCCCGCTTGTCAATTCGCGCGGCTGCCTCTAATGGCGCCCTTCCGCACGGAAGTGGGCGCGTAGCTCAGCGGTAGAGCACACCCTTCACACGGGTGGGGTCACAGGTTCAATCCCTGTCGCGCCCACCATCTTTTCAATAACTTAGAAAAGATGTCCCCACTTCCATGAAGAAAACACGAAAAACTGGGTGTGATCTCGGCCTTTTCAGGCGGGCGCGATGCGATCCGGGAGGCGAGCAACAATTTTGGTTGTGCGCCAACTCTCTCGCCTTCCTAACCCAGCAAAGATCTGAACCAGCTTAGTTTGGATTGCCTTAGCCGGAATGTCCGCAATGTCGGACGATCCGGAACAACAGCTTTCGGGCAAGCGATTGTTGAAACTGCCTTCCAACTGTAGGCAACGTCGTTGTTATCGTGCAGACTCAGTCGACAGGTCCGCTTCTGTCGAGACCGCCTAAATCAGGAATTGCGACCAGGTCGGGCTCAAGTAGCTAGGCGCTCAACCCGATTACTGATCGAAGCTTAGCTATCTCACGCGGAAGCCAACCGGAAACAGGGTCTGGGGATCATCGTTTGGCACGACCACGCGGCGTTGTCTGACTGATGCCATGAATTGCAGCAAGCTAAAGGGCAACACTCCGGCGGTGCTGTCCTGCGTGATGGCTAACTTTGTCAGCCGTCCAGCTTTCAACCTGGAACCGAGAAGCTGGGGCTTGTGTTGAGCACGCCGGGATCAAATCCTGCGCCCTGCTTATAGGATTGGGCGATTGCCGCGCGCTCGGCCATCGGCAGCAATTGCTCGAGTGTGCCAGCCGAGCCCTGCAGGCGTTCGGCCGCAAGGTCCAGGACCCGGTCCGGGCCTTGCTGGCGGTTCATCAGCACGATCCGCGCGGTGGTTTCGCGGCGGTCTGCCTCGTACCCGGTCAAGGCTTCCTCGACCGATGCGGCCTTGGCCAGATGCCAGGCAAAGACCCGCGCATCGATGATACCCTGCGTCGCGCCGTTTGAGCCGATCGGGTACATCGGGTGCGCGGCGTCACCCATCAGGGTGGCGCGGCCGAAGGTCCATTTCGTTACCGGATCGCGATCGATCATCGGGAATTCGTAGATCGGGCCCGACGCGTTCACGATCTCGGGCACATTGACCCCGGCCCATTGCCAGTTCGCAAAGCGCGGCAGGAAATCGGCGCGCGTCCCCAGCCGGTTCCAGTCGCGCGGCGGTGGTGCATCGTCCTCGGTCACCTTGAGGTCGCAGATCCAGTTCAGCAGATCGAGGCCGGTTTCAGGGTCCTTGCCGATCGGGTAGGCAACGAACTTCTGTGCCGAACGGCCAGCCCAGATCATCGCCTTGCCGCCCATTGGTGCGCGGACCAGCGAGGTTGAGCGCCACAAGGTGATGCCATTCCAGCGCGGCGAGCCCTCATCGGGGTAGAATTGCCGCCGGACTGCGGAATGAATGCCGTCCGCGCCGATCAGCACATCGGCTTCGACCGCGGTTGCCTGCCCGGTCGAGCGATCGACAAACCGTGCATGGGCGCGCGGCCCGGCCGTTGCGACGGCGGCCAGTTCCTGCCCCATCCGAACCGCTTGCGGACCCAGCCGCTGGCGCACCTTTTCCAGCAGGAACATCTGCAAAGCGCCGCGATGGATGGCGATTTGCGGCCAGTTATAGCCAGCGCGCAGGCCCCGCGGTTCGTGCCAGACCAGTTCGCCGCCACTGGTCAGGTAGTTGAGATCCTCGATCGCCACGCCCAGGCCAAGCAGCTCGTCGAGCAGACCCAGTTCGGTCAACTCGCGCACCGCATGCGGCAGCAGATTGATCCCGACGCCAAGCGGCGCAGGCTCGCTCACCGCTTCATAGACGACTGGCCGAAAACCGGCCGCGTGCAGGCTGAGCGCCGCTGTCAGCCCGACAATCCCGCCCCCGGTAATCGCGATTTCGAGCGTTCGGTCCATGTCAGATCACCGGATAGACAGTCAGGCGGACGGTATCAGCCAGTCGCTGACCGTGCGACACCGCCAGCAGATGATTGAGCCGATCCAGGGTGGCGGCGGCGGTTTTGAAACGTATGGCGGTACGGAAATAATACAGCGCCGGGTCAACCATTTCGCCGCGCGCCAGGCGGTCCAGCACTTCGGGTGGGCCAGCCCTGAGACCGCGCGATTCCACTTCGACCCGCCCTTCGGCCAGTTGGAGCACATAACGGGCATCGATTTCGATCGTACCGTCTGCCGCGATCTGTTGCCAGTCTGCGCCGCCGCCGAGCACTTCACCCTTGAAAGCACCGCTCACCATGCCGCCAGTGATCGGGATGCAGCGGCGGCCAGGCAAGACTTCGATTGCCGGGGCGACGGACAGGTCGATCTGCATGAGGGCATTTGCGGCGCTGATCATTTGCGCGCCAACCCGATCACCGCCAGGGTCAAACGCGAGATGCAGACCAGCCGCTGCTGGTCATCAACGATGCGGATGCTCCAGATCTGGGTGGTTCGGCCCAGCGCTTCGGGGCGGGCCGTGGCCTGAACCAATCCTGTTTTAACCGGACGGACGTGATTTGCGTTGATCTCTAACCCGACAGCGATTTCTTTGGCCGGGTCGAGCGTCAGGTTAGCCGCCAGCGACGCAACGGTTTCAGCCAGAGCGACCGAGGCGCCGCCGTTGAGCCGCCCGTGAATTTGCACCGTGCGCCGGTCGACCGGCATGGTTGCCGACAGGAAGTCCGGACCGATTGCCGTGAAACAATACCCAGATGGCCCGTAAGCGATTCCGCCTCACGCTGCGTCAAGGCTGCGGGATCGGGCAGACCGGCAAACCAGATGGCATCGGCAGGGTTGGTCATGCAAAGCGCCTCGCAGCAGCGTTCAACAGAACGAAGTCTTCACATCGCCCAGCCCCTGATCGAAGCGGGCGACCACCTCGTCCCCAGCCTTGACCGGCATGGCGCGGACGAAAGACCCGGTCAGGATCGTCTGGCCCGGTTCGAAGGTCACACCGAATTCGCCGAGCTTGTTGGCCAGCCAGGCCACGGCAGTAACGGGGTTGCCCAGTACCGCCGAGGCAAAGCCAGCCTGGGCCACCTCGCCATTGATCAGCATCTCGCCTCGCATGCTGCGCAGATCGACCTGGTCAAGGCGGCGCGGATTGGCCCCCAGCACGGCCGCTCCGCAAGCGGCGAGATCCGCCACGGTGTCGACTATCGTCATGCCCGGCCCTGGCCCGACGCGGAAATCGACGATCTCGATCGACGGCAGGACGAAGTCGGTGGCGCGGATCACGTCGACAGGCAGAACCCCAGGCCCCTTGAGGGCATGCTTCATGACAAAGGCCACCTCGATCTCGATCATCGGGTAAAGAAACCGCGCTGCGGCGAGCGGGGTGTCCTCGGGAAGGAAGAGATCATCGGTCATCGCACTGAAGTCGGGTTCGGTCGAACCCATCGTTTCCTGCATGGCCTTGGAGGTCAGTCCGACCTTGTAGCCCTTGACGGTCCGCCCTGCCCCAACCCGTTCGGCCACGAAGGCTTCCTGGATGGCATAGGCATCGGCCAGCTCGATCCCGGGATAGGCCTTGGTCAGGAGCGGCAGCGGCTGGCGCGTGTCGTAGACGCCGTTGATGTCGGCCAGGATTCTCGCGCGGGTTGCGGCATCAAGCATCGGCGGCATTCCTTTCAATTTCGGCGCGGGCAGCAGCCAGACTTTGGCCACCAGCCATGGCGAGGGCCTGGCTGTCGGTAATGACGGAGATCATCTGGAAGCCTTGCTTGGCCCTGAGCGGCCCGATTGTCTGGGTGGAGAGTACGGCTGTTGCGACGCCTTGCGCGCGGGCCGCGACATTGATGCGGGCGATCGCGGCATCGAATGCCGGCAGGCCGTCGTTGTCTCCGGGGGGCAGGCCCAGCGCCAGGGACAGATCGAACGGCCCGACGAACAGCGCATCGACCCCTTCGACTGCCGCGATTTCCTCAACCGCGTCCAGGGCGGCGGCCGTCTCGATCATCGGAATGACGCAAACGCGGTCGTTGGCCGTGGCAATGTAGCCCATGCCATCGCGCGCGCCGACCCGGATCGGCCCCAGGCTGCGTCGGCCGGCGGCGGATAACGGCAAGCCTGAACCAGGCAGCGGGCGTCCTCGACCCCCTCGATCATCGGCGCGACGATCGCCATCGCCCCGGCATCGAGCATCCGGCCGATGATCCCGGGTTCGTTCCAGGGCACACGCACCATCGGCGTCGCCCCGGACAGATCGATCGCCCGGATCATGTCGACGGCGGTCTCATAATCCATGCAGCCATGCTGCATGTCGACCAGAACCCAGTCGAAACCGGCCTTGCTGAGGATCTCTGCGGTCAGCGGACTGGGAACCATCAGCCAGGCGCCGAGTGTGACTTCACCCTGACGCCAGCGGTCCTTGATGCTTCCGGTCATCGCTCACTCTCCCACGAAGCTGTTCTGCTTCCTGGAATCAGTGACTAGATTCAAAACTGAGTATGGTCAACTTCTAGTCGAGCGCGAGAAAGGTCTCCAGCTCGCGGCGGAGTCGCGCCAGCAGCATCTCGCGATCCAATCGGCTGACGAGCCAGCCCAGCAAGTTGAAATAGTAGATTGCGAAGATGGTGCGGGCGGTCAGCTGCGGTTCGAAGCGCGGTGCGATCTTGCCCTCCTCACGCGCCCGATCGACCAGTCTGGCGAGATTGGCGAAGATCACTTCGGTCAGGTCATCCATGGCCGAGCGCCGATCACCTGCGGGTATGATGATCTCACGCATCAGGAGCCGGGTAAGTTCAAGGTCGCGGGCGTGATAATCGATCATCCGCGCAAAAACCGCGAGCGCCTGGTCGACCAGCGAGCCTGAGGTCGGCAGCTTCTGGAACGAATCCAGCGCAACTTCCATCATCTCGTCCTTGAAGACCAGGACCAGCAGGTCTTCCTTGGACCGGGCATATAGGAACAGCGTGCCAGTGCCGATGTCGGCTGCCTCGGCGATCTGGAGCGTGGTTGTCTCGGCAAAACCTTGCTCATCGAACAGTCGCCGCGCAGCCGCCACGATCCGGGCGCGCTTCTCCAATTTGTTGCGCTCGCGTCGGCCCAGCCGCTCGGGGGTTGTGGCTGCCGGTTGCGTTGCCGGTCGTAAAATCGCGGTTGTGCCAGTCATGCCCGATTTTCCGGCCTGCACGCGGCTCTGTCAACTTCGGATGAGCGCTATTCGCCATAAAAATTGACGCTAGTCATTTTTGACCATATTCAAACTCACGACTCGCGGCACCTCGCTGCCCGAGCGGAGGCGGCACAAGCCCGTCACGACCAAGGAGAGTGCAATGGCCGGAAGCAGCGCGCAGATCGCAGGAGTCACCGTTTCGCTCGATCACTGGATCGACGGGAAGCGGGTCGCCAGCGCTGACCGGTTTGCGACGTTGTCACCGATTGATGGCGCACACCTGGGTGATGTGGCGGCAGGCGGACAGGCCGAAGTCGACCAGGCGGTCGATGCCGCCAGCCGGGCCTTTCCGGCCTGGGCGGCGCTTGGCGCCGAGGGCCGCCAGCCGATCCTGCACCGGTTTGCCAAGGAACTGCTCGCCCGGGCCGATGATCTGGCCGTGGTCGAGACGGCGGACAATGGCTCGCTGCTGATGGGCAATCAGCACCGGGTCGTGCCGCGCTCGGCGCAAAACATCTCGTTCTTTGCGGACTGGGCGCTGACCCTGCTCGATCACAAGATCGAGCACGAGGAAGTGACCAACAATGTCCGCTATGATCCGGCGGGCGTAGCCGCCCTGATCACGCCGTGGAACGCGCCGCTGATGCTGACCACCTGGAAGGTCGGCCCAGCCCTTGCCGCAGGCAATACCCTGGTCGTCAAGCCGCCCGAGTGGGCTCCCCTCACCTGCTCGCTGCTGGCCGACATTGCCGACAAGGCCGGCCTGCCGCCGGGGGTCCTGAATGTGGTCCAGGGGATTGGCGAAGAAGCCGGTAATGCCCTGGTCAACCACCCCGGCCTGGCCCGGATCAGCTTCACCGGTTCGGTCCCGACCGCACGGATCATCGGCCAGGCAGCGGCGCGCTCGATCACGCCGATGAGTGCCGAGCTGGGCGGCAAGTCCCCCTTCATTGTCTGCGCCGACGCCGATCTGGATGCCGCAGCCCAGACCGTGGCCGGCCAGTACATCAACGCCGGGCAGGTTTGCCTCGCAGGCACACGCATCCTGGTCGAACAGCGGATCGAGCAGGAGTTCCTGGCCAAGGTTCGGGCAGCCGTGACGCACATGACGGTCGGCGATCCGCGCGCATCGGCAACCCGGGTCGGCCCCTTGATCCACCCGGAGCACTATGCCCGCGTCACCGGCTTTGTCGAACGCGCCAAGGCGGCCGGCGCGGAAGTGCTGTGGGGTGGTGAGCAAGCCGATGCCGGTGCGCTCTATTTCCAGCCCACGATGTTCGCCGGTGCCGCCCCCGATGCGGAAATCTCGCAGCAGGAAGTCTTCGGACCGGTCCTGACCTGGCAGACCTTCGAGACCGACGAGGAGGTGATCGCCATCGCCAACAGCACCGAATATGGCCTCGCCGGAACGCTGTTCTGCGGCAACGAGTCGCGCGCCATGCGGATCGCTTCGCAGGTCGTGGCGGGCACGCTGTGGGTGAATTGCTTCTTCGTGCGCGACCTGGCCGCGCCGTTCGGGGGCAGCCGGGTTTCCGGTATCGGCCGCGAGGGCGGCACTTACAGCTTCGATTTCTATTGCGACATCAAGAACATCGCGGTCCGCAAGGGATCGTTCGGTGCAGCGGGAGGGTGACATGTCTCAAGTTACTGAACTGGGTTACGTCACGATCGGGGTCAGCGACCTCAAAGCCTGGGAACACTTTGCCGGGCGTATCCTCGGCCTGGAAGTGGTCCAGGGCGAAAGCGAGGCGGTCCGCTATCTGCGGATGGATTACTGGCACCACCGGATCAAGCTGGTCCAGGATAGCGCGGATGACGTCCTGACAGCCGGATTGCGGGTTGCTGGCGTACTGGAATTCCGG
>JACDQK010000181.1 GCA_015657645.1 Novosphingobium sp. | reverse complement strand
TCATCGATATCGGCGATGATCACCGCCGCGCCCTCGGCCACGAAGCGCCGGACCATGGCATTGCCCAAGCCCGACGAGCCCCCGGTAATCAGCGCGGTTTTGCCTTGCAGTCGCATCGTCAGTCCTCCTCAGCGCTGCAAGCTAGCAGGGCGAGGCAGAGACACTTGGCTAGCCAATTTGAGAGGGCGGCTTTTGACTCAGGTCAAGGTCCCCGCGCACGCACCAAGTAGCTTCCCCGCTCACATGGCGAGACAGCCGGGAGGAGGACGCAGATGGTCGAAACCCTGACAGGGACCAACCGGTCCAAGGGGATCAGCTATAACGAGCTGCTGGACATGGACACGCACGTGGTGCCCGCGAAACTGCGCGAGGACTGTCCGATGCCGCCCGGGCCGACCATTGTCCACCCCAGCATCTATTACTCGCGTGACTTCTTCGATCTGGAGGTCGAGCGGCTGTGGAAGCGGGTCTGGCAGATGGCCTGCCATGAGGACGACATCCCCAATGTTGGCGATAGCCACGTCTATGACATCGCCAATCTGTCCTACATTGTGGTCCGCACCGGGCCGGACGAGATCAAGGCCTTTCCCAATGCCTGTCTCCACCGCGGTCGGCAGTTGCTCACCGAAGACGCCCAGCACCTCAAGGAATTCCGTTGCCCGTTCCACGGCTGGGGCTGGAAGATTGACGGCACACTGAAGGAAGTGCCCTGCCAGTGGGACTTCCCCTCGGTCAGTGAAAAGACCCACAGCCTGCCGCCCGTCCGGGTCGGCCGGTGGGGTGGCTTTGTGTTCATCAACCCGGATGACAAGGCCGAACCGTTCGAGCAATTCTTGGGCGATATCGACCGCCACTTTGAGCCGATCCCGTTCGAGCGGCGCTACAAGGCGGTTCACGTCGCCAAGAAGCTGCGCTGCAACTGGAAGGTGGCGCAGGAAGCCTTCATGGAGGCCTATCACGTCGTCGCCACGCACCCGACGCTGCTCGACACGATGGGCGATGCCAATTCCAAGTATGACGTGTTCGGCAATATGTCGCGGGCGATCTCGCCCAACGGCCTGCTCAGCCCGCACGTCAATCCGGCGTTGGTGGCTGAGCCGCTGCAAGGCGCCAAGACCTATGCCCGGGTTCGCCACGCGCTATCCGGCAATGTCTATGAGCGGCTGGGCGAGGACCGCGTCCGGGTGACCGCGCGCGATGGCCGCACCGGGATCTTCGACCATCAGGCCCACCACCTGGAGGGCGAGCTGGACCATGCCGACATCCAGCTGTGCGACTGGGTCGGCGGGCGGCTGCCCGATGGCTGGGAGGAAGAACCCGATCCGACCACTTCCGGCCCGGTGCCGGTACGCCGTCAGGCCATGGCCCATGCCGCGCGCGAGAAATGGCGCGCAGTGGTGGGGGATGAGGTCGATCAGGTCAGTGACGCCGAATTCGTCGACACGATCTATTACAACCTGTTCCCCAACATCAGTCCGTGGGGCTGCTTCAACCCGATCTTCTACCGGTTCCGCCCGCATGGCGACAATCCGGAGGAATGCATCCACGAAATCATGTTCATGTTGCCGGTCGCCAAGGGCCAGCCGCGCCCCGCGCCGGCCAAGGTCCACTGGCTCGACTTCGATGACGACTATTGCGATGCGCCCGAACTCGGCATGCTGGCCAAGGTCTTCAACCAGGACGTGGTAAACCTGCCGCATGTCCAGAAGGGCATGAAGTCGATCAAGTCGCAGGAAATCGTCTTCGCCAACTACGGCGAGACCAAGATCCGCCACTTCCACCAGCGGCTGAAGGAGTTCCTTGGTGCTTAGCCGGATTCCGGCCATTTGAGCGCCCGAATGGCCGGCTGTTCAGGCCGTGTCTTCCAATCTGACCTGCATTGGCACAATTTCCATTTGTGCGAATGACTTTCTCCGCAACATAAGTAGTATCTCGAATTTGGCGATTCTGGAGGGCTGGAATCGCCGCGGGGGAGGGTAATCGGTTCTATGTCGCATCTCGTGATCGGGCTGGGGGGCACTGGTGGCAAGGTTCTGGCGGCGTTTCGGCGCTCTGTGTTCCAGCAATTCGGATCAGCCGACACGGCCGACCTGGCGCTCGACTATCTTTATATCGACAGCGACAGCCACGATGTCGCCTCCGCCGCGAATACCACTCTGCTGGAAGAAAGTGACCGGACCTGGCGGGTCCTTGGTCGCTCGGTGCAGTTGTCGCCGGCCCAGATCCTACACCTGAAGCCTGGCAACCTCGATCACATCGTCCAGAATGTCGAAGAGTATACCACGCTCAAGCGCTGGATCGGCGACCGGTCGGTGTGGAATGAAATCCGCGCTGGCGCGCCCAATGGGATCACGGCAGCTGGCCAGCTGCGCCGCTTCGGGCGACTGCTGTTGGCGCAAAACATCGCTGATGTCCGCAGTGCCATCACCAGCCGTCTGTCCCAGCCGCGCGGCCAGGCAGTCGCGGCAAACTGGACCTTCCATATTGTTGCCGGCCTCGCTGGCGGCACCGGTTCGGGCACGCTGCTCGATCTCGTTTCGCTGATCCGCGAAATCCCGCAAGGCGCCACTGGCAAGATCGTGATCTATGCAGTCCTGCCGGAATCGCAGGAAACCAACTGGGCGAAGCACAACTACTACGCCAACGGCTATGCCGCCTTGGCTGAACTGAATGCCCTGGTTGTCGGGCAGCACCGGTTGTCGAACATTGCCGAGTCCGCCGGCCTTTATGGCCACGGCAATCTGGTCGACAACGTGTTCGTTGTAACCAATGTCAATGAACAGGGTATCCAGATCGACATGGGCTCGATGGTGCCTGCGCTCGTGGCCGAGGCGATGTACCAGATCGTTGTGGCCAGCGGCGAGGCGCGTACGCTGGGCGATACCCAGCAGCGGGTCGGCGGCAATGCGGACCGGGTCTGGCGGCAGATGGTTACCGGTGAGAATTACATCGGCCACTACGAAAGCGATCCGGGCGGTCCGCCAATGCGCGCCAACCGCTTCCTGAGCTTCGGCCTGAAGCGGATCGCGATCCCGACCGAGGAAATCCATGATTTCGCGGCTGGCACGCTGGTCCAGCAGTTCCTGCTGCAAACCACGCACAATAACTGGGTTGATGCACACGGCTTCACCGATACCGACCGGGCCTTCGACGCCCCCGGCGAGGCACGCAAGGCCGAGAACCAGAACGCCTGGTGCATGACCCTGTCGCACCTCAAGCTCGAGCAGAAGATGCTCGATACCGACAGCGCGGCCTGGTCGGCGATCCGTAACCAGTTCCTCGTTCCGCTCAACGGGGTGCGCGGTAAGCTCACGGGCGACAAGGAAACCTGGACCGGCCAACTCGACAAGTTCGCGGAGGACTTCTTCCGCACCGGCTTCCGTCAAGTCGGCGTCGAAGAATTCTACCGTGTATCTGAGCGGACGATCCCCGATCGTGCCCGCTTCATTGTCCGTGACCGGATCGCTTCCGCGCAGTTCGCCGCCTGGCGCGACGGCCAGCTCTCGCTTCGCGAAGTCGACCGCGTATTGGCCGAGTTGATTGTCGACACGCAGGACAAAATCACCAAATGCGACAAGCAGATGGAGCTGGAGACGGCCAATGAGAAGGCCGCTGCCGAAAAGCGCAGCACGCAGGCCAAGGAGTACCATTCCCCGACAGTCTTGAAGTCGCTGCTAGGCGCCGCTGGGGTTGGGGAAAAGGCTGCTGACAAGCTCGCCAAGTATGCTGAGACCCTGGCGGACCAGTACGGCGCCCGCAGCACGCTGCTGGCCCTTGCTTTCGCCAAGCGCCTGCTGAGCGGGATCCTGACTGAGCTAGCCGACCTGCGCGCCACTGTCGAAGTTGTGGCCAACCGCATGGAAGGGGCGCTCAAGCGCACCGATCTCGCCATGGCTGGCCGGGTTCAGCCCAAGGCGATGGGCACCGGCGATGCGCAGACCACCAAGCTGTTCGATGCCGATCATATCCGGGTCGTCATGAACCGGATCCAGCAGGACCAGACCCTGCAGCGCGAGATGACTAACGTCCTTCGCCAAACCCTGGTCAGCTCGATCGGACCCAACCCCACTTTCGCCCGAATGGCCGAGAGCATGAGCGAAGGCCGGCTGCTGGCGGTGATCGAGGAACTGGCCCAGGAACGGGTCGAAAAGGTCCTGAAGGATCAGGAATCGGCGCGCGACCGGATCCTCGAAACCTCGATCATCCAGAAGCTCTATGACGAGTACGATGGCCGCGAAGCCGAACTGCGGGCCTTCATCGGCACCCAGGTGCAGCAGGCGGCGTCGTTCGCGCCGCTCGATCCCAATGAGCGTATCGCCCACGACGCCCCTGCGGTGGAATCGGTGACGGTCGCCTTCGTGCCGGCCGCGATCGATCTGCCGGAAGAGCTGCGTGGCTTCCACGCGCTGCTCTGCCGCGTCATTTCAGCCGCTGCGGCGGGCCGCAAGGTCGAGATCGTTGAAACCTCGGGCAATCAGCAGGAAATTGTTTTCCTGAGCCTGGTCAACCAATTCGCGCTGCGCCACCTCGCCACGCTCAAGTTCCTGCGCTCGCGCTATGACAAGATGCTCTATGCGCCGGATGGCAAGCCAGCTGCCGATGCCGCCCGCAAGCGGCTGGAACTGCACCTTGAAGGCGACGGCTCCAATCTGCCTAGCCTCCACCCGATGAGCCCGACGGAACTGCGCGATTCCGTTCGCGGGCATTTCCTGATCGGCCGGATCGAGGAAATCCTGCGCGAGCGGCGCAATCCCGGCACCGGGGCTGACGAAGTCTTCATGATTGCCGTCGATGCGACAGGTCTGGAGATGCCGCTGGTGGTCGGAACGAGCTTTGCTCGCGGTGTTCAGGACCTCGATATCGCGGCAGCCAGGCAGCTGCGGGAACAGATTCAGCGCAAGATCGAAGCCAAGCGTCACGTCGATGAGCGCAAGGCACTGGTCGACAAGCTCACCCAGTACCAAAACGAGATCATGCGGGCGCACGATTATGACCAGGGCCATCCGGCCGTGGTTGAAGCCGTTGCCGATGTCGCTGCGGCGCGGGCGCTGATCCCGGCCTGACCAAGCCTCGTCACGCTACGTAACACACCAATCGCCTTCCCGGGGGGGACGCCTTAGATGGCCAATATTCGCTGCGAGAATTTCGAAAAAGGTTGCCCGTTTGCTGACGGTCAGACGCACGAGGCGGATTCGCTCGACGAATTCCGTTTTCACCGCTGTGAAGTCCAGGCCAACGGCGGGCAGTGCCAAGCCTTTGACGAAGCGAACAAGCCATCCGGCAACGATGGCGACCGCGGCGAAGGGATTAAGCGTCTGCTCGAAAAGGCGCGCCCGGTGATCGCCATCCTGCTCGTCCTCTCGCTGCTTGGCGGGCTGGGTTATGGCATCTACAAGTGGTTCATCGCCGGCCCGTCGTGCGAGATCTCCGAAGCCCGGCAGCTGATGTCCGGCGATACCAAGGTGGCCGAGCTGGAGCAGGTCGGCGGGGATTGCGTTGAGGCGGGGATTGCCGAGGCCGATGCCGACAAGATCGTGACCGGCACTGTCCTTCTGCGCGGTGCGCTTGACCGCAAGTCGCCCAAGGCAGCTTACCTCCTGGGCCAGTTGTTCGATCCGCTCAAGCGGCCCGAACTGGAAGAGCGTGCCCAGGTGCCCGAGCTGCTGCCGGCGACTGATCCGCGCGAGGCGCTGCGGTTCTATGACCGCGCCGGCTCCCTCAACGAGGATGCCGTTGCCGCGGCGGCGGCGCTGCGGGCCAAGTATCCAGAATTGCGGCTTGATGCCGCGGGCAAGGGCGGCGCGCCGCTCGCGCTGCCGGGCCATCAGGGGCTGCTGCAGCGGGTGCTGACCAAGCCGGGCGCTGAACTCTTCGCCCAGCCGGGTGGCTCGGGACCGGGCCAGCCGCTCAATCCCTTCAGCCTGTATTATGTGCTTGAAGCCAAGCCTGGCTGGCTGAAGGTGGGCGAACAGCTCGCCGGCGCTCCGGCGGGCTGGATCGCGCAGGACATGGCGCAGGAATGGAATGTGATGCTGGTGATGCGCTATGCGCCGCCGGATGGCCGCCAGCCGGCCTTGTTTTCCGCGATGAACTTGCCGCCAAGACCTTGCTGACCCGCCCGGCGCAGGTGACACGGTCAAGGAAATGTTGGAATCGGCCAAGGGCGAGACGCCCGATCCGCGGCTGGCGGCGATCGAGGACCAGACGATCGACTGGTCGGCCTCGCCCTACCTGATGCCGATCCTCAAGACCTCGCCGATTGTCACCGATGCAGGCCGCAAGGTATTCTTGGCCCAGGTCGCTGCGGTTAACGGGGCCGGGCAGGGCGCTGGTCGCGCCGGGCCATCGGCTAGTGGCGCCTGCCGCAGCGGCTCGCCGGATACCGCGCTGCACCAGATCGCCTTCGTCATCGATACAACTGCGTCGATGGGGCCCTACATTGAAGGCGTCCGTAAGATCGCCAACTATTGGTCGCAGGAAGTGGCCAAGCGCGGCATCGGTGAAAAGGTGCGCTTCGCTGTTGTCGCTTATCGCAACAACATGAGCGAGGAGCCGCAGCGCTCCGGGCTGGAGTACGTCACGCGGACCTATTTGCCGCTGACCCCGGCGTCAGACGCCAATGCCTTTGCCCAGGCGATGCGGGATATCCGCCCGGCTTCGGTTTCCACCCATAGCTTCGACGAGGATGCCGTGGCCGGGCTCGACAGCGCCATGCGGCTGAACTGGGGTCAGGGCTGCGGGTTGCGGATGGTCTTCCTGGTGACCGACGCCGGCACCCTCAAGTCTGACGATCCCAAAGCCAGCATCCGCAACACCGGCCTTTCAACCATCGCGGCCGTGGCCAAGGAACAGGGGATCAGCATCTTCCCGGTCCACGTCCACACGCCCGAAGCCAAGCAGGCCGGCAATATCGAAAAGGCGGCCCAGCAGTACCGGACCGAGCTGTCCGACGGTCGCGGTGTCAGCCTCTACCGCGCCATTGCAAACGGTTCGCCCAAAGGCTTTGACAGCTATCTGGCCGATGTCAGCGTCGTGCTCGACGGGATCAAGAACGAGACTCAGGGCAAGCTTGTCGAGGGTGGCCGTGCCACGATCGCGTCGAGTGAGGAGGGCGCGCAGCCCTCGGTCAAGGCGCTGGTTCTGGGTAAGCTGTTTGCTGTCCAGCAGCGCTTCCTGGGCGCAGCTGCCGGCGCCAATGCCCCGGCATTCAATGCCTCGTGGACTAGCGATCGCGATCTGGCGAACCCGGATGTCGCGGCCTTCGATGTCAGTATCTACCTGACTCGCCGCCAGCTCAGCCAGTTGGCCGAGAAGTGCCAGACGCTGCTTGCCAACGCCCAGCAGGCCAAGACCGAAAGCGGCCGCTTCTTTGACCTGCTGCGGATGCTCTCTGCTGCCACCGCGCAGGATCCCCAGCGGTTTGCAAGCGGCGGGGCAGACCTTTCGGCGCTGATGCCCAGCTTCCTGTCGCTCCTGCCTTACAAGAGCGATGTCCTGTCGCTCAATCCGCAGGATTGGCGCGGCATGGGGGCGACCAAGCAGGATGCCTTCATCCGCCGCCTGAATGAGAAGATCGCGTTCTATCGTCAGATCGAAGCTGATCAGTCACGCTGGGTCCAGCTTTCGGGCTCTGATCCAAACGACCAGGTGGCACTGATCCCGCTTCGGGAAATGCCGTGACATCCCAGCTTCTCACCATCCGCAACAGCTGCATCAGGGTTGGGGATGGTGAGCAGGGTTTCCGGCTTGATATCCCGGCCTTCGATCTTCAGGCTGGCGATCGCATCGCCATTGTCGGCCCGTCGGGTTCGGGCAAGAGCCTGTTCGTCGAACTGCTGGCGCTGATCCGGCCAGCGCCCGGCAGCGGCTATTTCACGATCCGCGGCCGGACCGGTAGCACGCTGGTTGCCCACCGTGACGATGTGTCAGCGGCCGAGGAAGAACGATTGGTCTTCCGCCGGGAAGAGATCGGACTGCTGCTCCAGAACGGCGGGCTGTTGCGCTCGCTAAACGTCATCGAGAATGTACGGTTGCCGGCCCGGATCAGCGGCACCAGCCTCAAAATTGCTGGCGAACTGCTCGAGGCGCTCGACGTTGGCGATTTGAAGCATCGCCGGATCGACTCGATTTCGGGCGGGCAGCGCCAACGCGTGGCGCTGGCGCGAGCCATGGTCACGCGGCCTTCGTTGCTGCTGGCTGACGAGCCCACCAGCGCGCTGGATCCGGCCAATGCCCGCATGACGCTGCAAGTGCTGCATGAAGCCGTGCGGGTGGGCATGGTCCAGGCTTCGGTTATCGTCACCCACGATGAAGTGCTGGCCCGCGAGATGGGGTTCGACTGCATCCGCATTACGCCTGCCATCGAGAATGGCGCCGGGGTCGGCCAGATCGCGCCGCGAGTGCTGCATTGAAGCGGCGCTCCAACCTTGTCCTGCGCCTGGCGATCCAGGATTGTCGCACCGAATGGCCCAGTGCGCTCTGTATGATCCTGGCCGTGACGGCAGTATTGGTGCCGGTCATGCTGCTGCTGGCGATCCGCTCGGGCGTGGTCGGCCAGATGCGCAGCGAACTGACGGCAAGCCCGCAGGCGCGCGAGATGTCGACAGTCGGCGAACCGACGGTGACCCCGGCGATGGTGGCCGAACTGCGGGCCAGCCCGGGCGTTGCCTTTGCCGCGCCCCGCACGCGCCTCCTTTCGGCCGCTGGGGTGATGCGCACGCGCGACCTGCAGAAGGGGATTGACCTCGACCTTGTCCCCTCGGGGCAGGGCGATCCGGTCGTGCGCGGGCGTTGGCAGCGCGACAGCGTGGCGGTGAGCGAGAACGCGGCCCGCCAGCTCGGGATCAAGGCTGGCGCGGCGGTCGTTCTAGTGATCGAACGGCGCAACGGCGATGGTTTGGCTCAGCAGGTCCGCTTGCCGCTCAAGATCCTGGATGTCGTGCCTGCGGGCCAATCGCGCAGCAACCTGGCTCAGGCCTATTTACCATACCAGGTGATCGAAGCAGTCGAACGGTGGCGCGAGGATGCGAAGCAAGGCAGCTTGGCGCAGGCGCATGCAGCGAACCGGGCGGACGCCAAGCAGCGCCGCTATTCCGGTATACGGCTCTATGCGCGGTCGATCGACGATGTCCCAAAGGTCCGGCAACTCCTCCAGACCCGTGGGCTCGAAACCGCCAGCCGGGCCGGCGACATTCGCCTGGTCCAAAGGCTGGAACGTTCGATGACAATCTTTGTCGGCTCGCTCGCCGTATTGATGGCAATCGGCCTGGTGGTGGCGCTGGGCGCGATCCAGTGGGGCTGGGTCGAGCGCAAGCGGTTTGATTACAGCTACCTGCGTTTGCTGGGGATGGAGCGGCGGCAGCTGTTCGCCTTGCCGGTCGTCCAGGCGGTGTTGCTGGTTATTCCGGCCATAGTCGCGGCCTTCATCGTCACGCTCGGCGCGCAGGCAGTGATCAACCGGCTATTCGCCGGGCAGGTCGGCAGCCTGCGGGGGGTCAGCAACCTGTCGCTGACCGATAGCTTGCTGCTGACCATCATTGCATTTGTCGTGGCCATGGCCGGAGCCTTTCTGGCCGCACGTAACGCGGCGCGGATCAGTCCGGTCGTCGCCATCAGGGGGAGTTGAACGTGCGCAAGATTGCTGCCTTCACTGCGGGCATTTCGGTGATCCTGTCGGGTTGCGGGGGATCGGAAACAGTTGATGCCGGCCAGCCGGGCAAGATCGCCAGCTGGTGCCAGGTCGATGATCCCGGCTTCGTCGAAAAGGCCCGGGTCGATCAGAAGCTGGCGATGGACGCGATCGGCAAGATCGAATGCCCCAAGCCTAAGAAGGCCGAGGAACTGCCCGACGAATTGATCCTGCCGATGCCGTGCGGCCGCAAGATGGTGTTCCGCGCAGTACGGATGGCGGTGGCCGATGCGCTCTATAGCCAGAAGGCAACCTTCGGCGATCCCAATGCCAGCGACGGCTTCCAGAAGGCCATTTCGGGTTCGTGGTTTGGCCAGATCGCGGGCAGCTTCCCCGACAGTGCCGATGGTTCGGGCACGACGACATACTATGTCGCGAAGTACGAACTGACGCAGCCGCAACATGTTATCTTTGCGGGCGGTGAAGAGACTGATTTTGGGGATGGCTCAGCCGCCTGCAAGCGTGCTGACGAGGCCCTTAAGGTGGTTCGGGGCACCAATGTTCTGCCAGCGACCGGCCTCTCCTGGATCGACGCGGTTAACTTTGCCGACCGCTATTCGCGCTGGCTGATCGCCTATGAGAAGGACAATGGCGGACTCGGTTCGGTCCTGCCGGCCCGCGAATCCCGGCCTGGTTTTGTCCGTTTGCCGTCGGAAGCCGAATGGGAGTTCGCCGCGCGCGGTGGCGACGAAACCGGCTCTACCGGCAACAGCTATCTGGTGGCCGAGGGCTGGGGTGATCGGGACAGTCCGGCCGAGCTGTCGCGAATCGCCTGGTTTGCCGATGTAGGCCAGGAGCCACCCGAAGGCAGCCGAACCTTCCCGGTCGGGCGCAAGGCGCCGAACCGGCTGCAGTTGTTCGACATGGTTGGCAATGCCGAAGAAATGACCATGGATTATTTCCGCCCCGTGCGGCCGGATGGCTCGCTCGCCGGGCGGCTCGGCGGTATTGCCGTGCGTGGGGGCAGCGCGACCGACAACGCCGAAATGGTCGGAGTCGGTGCGCGCCGTGAACTTGATGTCTACGATGGCGAGGGACAGGTCCGGACTCCGACCCTGGGGGTACGGCTGGTGATCGCGGCGCCCTATTTCGTCAACAAGCGCGGCTTTGCCGGTACTGAAATGCAAGGCAATCCACCGCTGCGTGATGGTGTCACCGCAGCCTGGAAGCGCATGGAAAGCGGCGATGGCAGCCAGGGCTCGACCGAACGCAATAATGCGATCGCCATGATCGATGCCGCCAAGAGCGCGGGTGGCGGCGGACTGGGCATGGATGCCGCCCAGTTGGCCAATCTGCAGCGACAGCTTCAAGTTTCTGCATCGAAGGCGGCAGAAGCAGAAGCTCTGAATACGCAAGAGCTGTTCCTGGGCGCGCTGATGGCGGCAGGCTATGCCCGTGAACGGCACAACAAGATCGTCCAGCTCGAAGACTTCGTTGCCCGGGTCAAGAACGAGGAACTGTCGCAGGTCGAGGCGGCGGACCTTAACGAAATCGTCCGGCTGCTGCCCGAAAACAAGCTCGAGCGCACTTCGACCCTGGCGTACTATTTCAACTCGGTGATCACCCTCTCACAGCGGTCGCCCAGTCAGGTTGAGGGCGCGCAACGGGTTGTTCAGCAACGGCTAATCCGGGCTGGGCTTAACCGTTTGGCGAGCTTGCTGCCGGTCTTGACCAGACACATCGCAGAAGCGCGGCAGGGGGTTCCGACCAACGATGTGCGGCGCGACTGGTTTGTCGGCGTACTGACGGCGGACGCGAAATGAGCAGGGGGCTTTGAGAATGAAGACGCAGTCGCAGCGCGGTAACTGGAAGAAGCGGATCCTGCTCGGGGCCGCAGTGGCGCAGTTGGCTGTTGCCGCCGCAATCGTGCCGCCGCCGCTGCCTGGTGGCTATGCTGCCCTGGCCCAGGATACGGCAGCGAAGCCGCAGAAGGCCAAGAAGCCGAAGAAGGTAAAGGACAAGTACGCTGATAGCTGCGAGGTCCAGCGCAAGCCGTTCTCCAAGATCAAGAACGAGCAATTTGGCCGGACTGTAGGCGGGGCGGTGCTAGGCGCTGTACTTGGCGGACTGGTTGGCTCACAGATGAAGAAGCAAGAGGTGGTCTACGACCAGTATGGCCGGGCCATCGGAGTGAAGGAGACCAACCGCGCTGGCGAGATGGCCGTGGTCGGTGCAGTCGCTGGCGGCCTGACCGGCTATCTTACCGGGATCGAGCAGCACCGCGAGAACCAGGAACAATTGCGTGCGGCGCTGGAAAGGCGCGATGCCGATCGCGGCCAGTTTTCCGAGCTAGGCCAGAAACTGGCCGACCTCGGCAATTGCCGCAACCAGCAGATTTTCGAGGTTCGTACCCAGCTCGAAAGCGGTGCCATCACCGCCGAAGTGGCAGATTCGCGACTGACCAAGATCGAGCAGTGGATCGCCAAGGACGACGAGGTCATCGACAAAGCCTCAGGCATGGATGCCCAGTCGGTCACGCTGTACGCCCAGACGGTGGCCGTGGCTGACGGGGTGGCTGCTACTGACGCGGAAAAGCAGGGCGATCAGATGGTCGCGCGCTATAGCAAGGGCAGTGAGAAGCTGGTGGGCGACGTTAGCGTCAGCTACGATCCGGCCGATGCGGTTGTTCAGTCGACCAGCCCCGAAGTGGCCGCCCCGGTCGAAGCTTTCGTCAAGTCGCGCACCGGAGCCAATGTGCGCGCCCAGCCCTCGGCCCAGGCGGCGGTGATCGGCTCGCTGCCGTTCCAGGCCAAGATTGCGGTGCTTGATGCCGAGCAGGAAGGCTGGGCCCAGGTCACGCTCAACGGACAGACTGGCTACGTCGCAGAGTCGCTTCTGTCGCGGGACAAGCCGCGCGCCCCGACGGTCGTCAAGAAGCCCTCCGTTCCGCGCCCCGATCTCGCGCCGGGGCGGATTGCAGTTCGTCCCAAGGCAACGGCTGCTCCGGCCTCGCGCCAGGCCGCTGTGACCAAGGCCGTGGCCGACCGGGATACTTTCAAGGCGATCGACGCAGCCCGTCGTACCTCGAACCGTCAGCAACTCGCCGTGACCCGCAACCGGGTGGCGGCAGCACTTCAGGCAGCTCAATCATGATCAGATTTGCCCGCTACCCCGCAATTGCATCCGCCCTCCTGTTGCTCACAGCCTGTGGCGGTCTGTCCGATGACGATATCGATCAGGCCCTTGCCACGGCCTGGGACAAGGACCCCGCGGTGATGAGCCAAATGGCCCAGGTCCAGCTGCCTGGCGCCGAACCCGGCGGCCTGCGCGGGATCGGCACTTCGGCCAAGGCTGCCGAGGAGCTCGCTTCGGCCTATGGCGGCGAGATCGCAGCCGACTTGGCCCACTCGGCGATCAATGGCGCGGCCAAGGTTGCCAGTGATTTCGATATCGAGGGCGCTGCCGAAGTGCGCGACGCCGTGGGGGTGGCAACTGCAAAGAACTGGAAGGTGCGCAACCTTGAAGTGCTGTCGCGGCGCGAATCCGGCGAGGATTACGTTGCCACCGTGCGCTATGATCTGATGGCCGACATCAACGGTTCGACCCAGACCCTGTTCAAGGATGTCACGCATCAGTTACGGCTGGTTGATGGTAGCGATGGCTGGCAGGTCGAGCAGTCGACGCTGGGTAAGTAACCGCGTCAGTTCCGCCTGACCAGGTGCTCCGGCGGGCGCGGCGGGGTGAAGTCGATCTGGCGCCAGATTGCCTTGGCCGGTTCTTCCGGATCGGGAATGGCGAAGTTGAGATAGCCGAAATAGGTGGCGATCTGGCGCTGCGCCGTGTCGATGATCGCGGTGCGGCCGTGCATGAAGCGGGTGTTGTCCAGCATCAGCACGTCGCCCTGCTGCCATTGCACGGCCAGGGTCAGACCCTCGGCGGTCTCCCGGATTGCCTGCAACCACTCTTCGGGCACCGGCTTGAAATCGTCGAGCAGCGGGAAATCGGAACGGCCGTTGTTGAAGCGGGCGAACAGCAGGAAATTGCCGAAGGCCGGTTCATCCGCGAACATCGGCTTGTGCAGCGCGGGGCGTGAGAACAGGCGGCCGATCCGGCCATCAGGCAGCCGCTTGAACTGGTAGGGACAATGGGCCGGGGGATGGTTCAACAGGGCATCGCCTGGCTCTGAAGTCCCCAACCAGAATTCGAGCAGGCTGGGCCAGGTCGGCAGCGGATAGACCAGCCGGCGCCCTGTCAGACCGCACCGCACGGCTTCGGGCAGCGCCTTGACCAGCGCTACCCCGTCACACAGCGTAGTCATGCCGCCTTCGCTGGGCGCCGAGAGGCAACCGAACATCGCCAGGTCTGGCTTCCATGGCTCGCGTGACAATTCGGGGTGGAGCGAGAAGGCATTGGTGCCGCCATCGACCGCGTAGATCGCCTTGTCGGCATCGAGCAGCTCGCGTCCCGGACTCTCATTCACCACCGCAGTGCTGCAGAACCGGCGGGCGAGGGCGTGGAACTGGTCGAGCGTGGCCTTGAAGCCGCTGAACAGCAGGGCGCCATGGGTCTTGTAATGCGCGGTCAACGCGTCCTGATCGATTTCCAGCAGGCTGGCTTCGCCGGTCGGTTCGATGATCGCCAAGGGACGGCCGGGTGCAGGCGGAAGAATTCGGGCCATGACGCCCCGGCGATAGCCCAAGCCGCGCGGGGGCGCTATAGCCGCGGCCATGTCGCCCAGTCTTGAGCAGTTGCGGGGATCGCCCGACCACTACCTCCACTCGCTGGAGGGCGACGAGGCCCTGTTCGTGCCGATGGATCTGGCCGCCTATCAGCGCTCGATCTTCCTCGATCACCGGATCTCCTCGGCCGGGGAGGGCGGCTGGCGAGTGCCGCTGGCCGCACTCGGACCAGCCGAGGCCAATCCGCCGCAGCTGGGCTGGATCTTTCATGTCGCGCATTGCGGGTCGACCCTGCTGGCGCGGGCGCTCGATGAGCTGGCGGGCGGCGCGAGCCTGGTCCTGCGTGAGCCGCTGGCACTGCGCCAGCTGAGCCTGACGCGCGACAGCGAGCGGTTGCGGCTGGTGCTGGCCATGCTGGCCCGGCGCTATCCCGGCGGCGGGCGCTCGCTGGTCAAGGCCAATGTCCCGGTGAATTTCCTGCTGGACGAGATCGCGATTGTGGACCCTGCTGCGCCAGCGATCCTGTTGAAGCTGGACCTGCCGGATTATCTCCTCGCGATCCTGCGCAGTGACCAGCACCGCGTCTGGCTGCGCACCATTGTCAGCCAGTTCTCAGCCGAGCTGGGTGTGACCGGGCAGCTGAGCGATGCCAAGGCCGCAGCCGCGTTGTGGCTGGGGCAGATGCGCCGCTTTGCCATGGCGGCCGGGCAGATGCCCCATGCGCGGGTGCTGGATGCCGAGCAGTTCTATGGCGATCCAGCGGAGACACTGCGGCGCGCTGCTGCCCTGCTGGGCGTGGAAACCAATCTGGCGGCAATTGCCGCCGTGGTCGCGGGGCCGCTCTTCACGACCTATTCCAAGCGCCCCGGACAGGCATTTGACAACACTGCGCGGCTGGCCCGGCGCGATGCGCTGGCCCAGACCCTCGGCGCTGAAATTGCCGAAGCGCAGGGCTGGCTTGCCAAGACCGCGCCCGACGCGGGGAGCCTAGCAGCGGCGCTTGGTGCCGCCTCGCTGAGCTAGGTCAGCCCCTGTCGATTGCGCCAGGTGGCGCTGGCAATGCTTGCCGCGCCGACCGGTCTCTGAAATGATCGGTGCAAGGCCGGACCGGGCAACGAGTCCGTGGCAGATGAGAGGATGCGGCAGTGGCGCTTTATGACCTGATCATTCGCGGCGGGACGATTCACGATGGCACCGGCGCGCCGCCGGTGATCGGCGACGTGGCGGTCAAGGACGGGCGGATCGTTGCCGTCGGCCGGGTCGATGGCGATGCCGCCGAAGTGATCGACGCGGCGGGCAAGCTGGTCACGCCCGGCTTTGTCGACGTCCACACCCATTTCGATGGTCAGGTAACCTGGGAAAACCGCCTCTCGCCCTCCTCCGGGCATGGCGTGACCACGGCCGTGATGGGCAATTGCGGCGTCGGCTTTGCGCCGTGCCGGCCGGATCAGCGCGATACGCTGGTCAAGCTGATGGAGGGGATCGAAGACATTCCCGAAGTGGTGATGGTCGAAGGCCTGCCGTGGAACTGGGAAACTTTCCCAGAATACCTCGACGCGCTGGAGGCGCGGCAGCTCGATATCGATATCGCCGCGCAGATCCCGCACTCGGCGCTGCGGGTCTATGTGATGGGTGAGCGCGCCGCGCGCCGGGAAGCTCCGACGGCCGAGGACCTGGCGGAGATGCGCCGATTGGTAGCCGAAGGGATTACGGCTGGCGGGTTTGGCGTCACCACTTCGCGCAATGTCATGCACCGCACCCGCGCGGTGACCTGGCGCCGAGCCTCTATTCCGATGTCGACGAACTCTGCGCGCTGGCGGCCGGGCTCAGCGATGCCGATGGTGGGGTGTTCCAGATCATTCCCGCCCCGGCCGAGCTGGCCGAAGTGGAATTCCCGATCCTGCGGCAGGTGGCGGAAACGTCTGGCCGGCCGGTGTCCTTCACGCTGCTCGACGTGCCCAACCAGCCGGGTGAGGGCTGGCGCTATCATCTTGCCGGACTGGAACAGGCGGCCGCCGACGGCCTCAAGATGCGTGGTCAGGTTGCGCCGCGTCCCGTCGGCATGTTCTTCGGGCTGGACCTGTCGCTGCACCATTTCAGCAGCCACCCGAGCTACAAAGCGATTGCCCATCTGCCGCTTGCCGAACGGGTGGCGATCATGCGCGATCCGGAGTTCAAGGCGAAGCTGCTGGCCGAGAGCCCAGAGGATACCAACCCGACCACGTTGATGCTGATCGGCACCTTCCGCGGCACCTACCAGTGGGATGATCGCCCGAATTACGAGCCGCAGCGCGCAGACCGGGTCGATGCCCGCGCCGCTGCTGCTGGGCTTTCGCTCGACGAATATGCCTATGCCGCGCTGCTCGGCAACGAAGGCCGCACGGTGTTTTACCTGCCTGCGGCGAACTACACTGGCGGCAACCTGGGGCCGGTGCGCGAAATGCTGGGCAGCCCGCACACGGTCATGGCGCTGGCCGATGGCGGGGCGCATTACGGCCTGATCTGCGATGCCAGCTTCCCGACCTTCTACCTCCAGCGCTGGGCCCGCGATGCCGCGCCGGACGAGCGGATCGACCTGCCCGAAGCGATTGCCGAACTGACCAGCCGCGCGGCCAGCCTAGTTGGCCTCACCGATCGCGGCCGTATTGCGCCGGGGCTCAAGGCTGATCTCAACGTGATCGACCTTGACCGCCTGCAGCTCCACGTACCGACGATCGAGTACGACCTGCCCGCCGGCGGCAAGCGAATGCAGCAGAAGGCCGACGGAATCGAGGTCACTGTCGTCTCGGGCCAGGTCACCTACCGCAACGGGCAGCACACCGGCGCGCTCCCAGGGCGGCTGGTGCGGCGCGGGGACTTGCTCGCGGCCTGAACGCGATCTCTCGGCAGTCATTCGATTGACTTGGCGGGAGACCTCTGCGAGCCTCTCGTATCCTTGGAGGCGGGCGCATGGCGGGTTGGCGAACCACTTTCAGATATCTGGCTGTCCTTCTCGGTATGCTGGCTTCCGTTCCGCTGCACGCCCAGCAAGTGGTCCAGCCCAAGATCGTCATCCAGACACTGCCCGGAACGATCGACGTGGCCGGCTGGACGCCTGACGAGCGTTACCTGCTGACGGCATCGGGCATGACCCGCGAGTTCATGATCTGGGACGTTCGCCAGCGCCTGATCATTGACCGGTTGCGCTTGCCAGGGGGCATTAGCGCGATCGGCGCTGATATGATGCGGCTGACCAGCATCGCCGTTTCCCCCGATGGCCGGTTGGCAGTGATCAGCGGTTTGGTGACCGATACGAACGCTCCCGGCCGGGTTGCCGGCCGGGTCTACCGGATCGATCTGTCCACCCGGATGATCACAACCGAGCGCACCGCAGCCCCGGCAGGCGCTAAGCTCGAAGACGCCGAAGCCTGGTTTACGGCGCTTGGCGTAATCGGTACGCAAGAGCCTGAACCCGGCATGTCGATCGCGCAGGCAATAGCAGCTCTGCCGCAGCTGCCGTCCTCACCCAGCGGGCGCTACAGCCTGCGACGGACCGGCAAGGGCCTGGAGTTCCTTGAGCAGGGGCGCGCGCTACCGTTCAGTTCCGCCGCGACGCCCGCCGACGTGGCCTCTGCCGCGCTGGCGCCCGATGGCCGGCGTATCGCCTTTATCCGCACCGCCGAAGACGAGGTGAACACCACGATCGAGTTGTTCGACACGCTGACCGCGCGGTATGGTACGCCGGTCACCCTGGAAGGCGATTACCAATCGGTTGTATGGCTTAACGAGCGCGAGTTCCTGGCGCACGGAAACGAGGCCTTTAGTTCGGAGAACACCGAAGAGACTGACAAGACGCCGCTGCCGCCGCTGGCCATTGTCGATGGCACTACCGGACAGCTTGTCAAAACGATCGAGGCGCGCTGCTTCCCAGTCAGTCTGGGCGATGGGGTGTTTGTCGGGGCTGGCATTGGCAATTGCCGCGCTTCGCTGAGCAAGGACCGGGCGCTGTGGGTGTACGATCCCACGGCCCTGAAGTGGGAACCTATTCCGGACCTGAAGCTCAGGCCCGATGATACGATCACCCTAATCACCACCCATCAACCGACAGGCCGGGTGGCTTTCGCCGTCACCCATGCCGATACGTCCGGTGCGATCTACGCTGCCGATACGGGCGAGGGGGGGGTAGACCTGGGCCGCTCTATCGACGCCGGGACAGTTCTTACCCAGTTGCGCTTCAGCGGCGATGGGCAGAAACTGTTCCTGGGCAGCAATGGTGGTGTGACTGAGTGGGACCTGGCCAAAAACACGGTCCGCGCGCTGGCCGGGGCAGCATTGCTGCCCAGCTTCTTTGCCAGCGATGGCCGCAACCTGCTATTCGCCGGCCTGTTGCAGGACGTCATCAGCCGCGTTGATCTCGCCAGTAACAAGGCCCTGCCGCCGCTGGAGCTGGGCTATGCAACGGCTGGCGGCTTCCTGCCAAATCGGCCGATCTTTTGGGCGGCCTCGGGTATGGGTTCACTCAAGCTGTGGGACACGCGTGATTGGTCGCCGCTGCTGACCACCTATCTGTTCAGCGGGTCGAAGTTTGTCGCGGTTGCGCCGGACGGCCGGTACGATACCAACCTGGGGCCGGATGCCGATCAGTTCCGCTGGCTTGTTTCCGATGCGCCGTTTCAGTCGCTCCCCTCGCAAACCTTCATGCGCGACTATTTCGAGCCGCGCCTGACCCAGCGGCTGACCGATTGCACCACCGCCCGCAACTGCGCACAGGTGTTGAAGCCGATCCCGTCGATCGCTTCGCTCAACCGCGCCTTGCCCCAGACGCGGATCACCGGAGTTGTGCCCGGGGATGAGCCAGGCAAGGTGGAGGTGAGCTTCGAGGTGCGCGAAGGCACGGCCAACGGTAAGCGCTCCGGGGTCTACAACCCACGGCTTTTCCTGAACAATCGCTTCCTCGCCCACACGCCGGACAAGCCGTTTGAGACGGCTGAAACGGTTGAGCAGTGGCGTACGCTGAACCAGTTGCCGTCGCCGGGCCCGGATGGGGTCTATCGCTATACTTTCGTTGCGCAGATCCCGACCGGCGGAACCGATCGACTGACCTTTTCGGCCTATGCCTTCAATGAGGACCGGGTGAAGGGCGATACCGCAACCTTTACCTACATTCGCCCACCAGCTCCCAAGCGCAAGCCGCGGGCCTTCGTGCTGACGATCGGGGTCGATGCCTATGACGAACCCCGGCTAGAGCTCAACTACGCCGTTGCCGATGCCCGTTTGATTGCTAACCGTCTCGCCGCGATCCCGGGCTATGAGATGCGCCATGCGATGCTGGCCGGGGCCAAGCGTCCCGATGGCTCGCGCCAGCCGATGACCCGCGACATGATCGATACGGCGCTGGGCATCCTGGCCGGGATTGAACCTGGGCCGGCCATCCAGGAGCTGGCGCAGGCCGGGATCGATGCCTCCGCGCTGGACAATGCCACACCGGATGACATCGTGATCGTGTCATTCTCGGGCCACGGCTGGGCCGATCCCCGGGGCAATTTCTTCCTGGTCCCCTCGGATGGGAAATGGGCGGAGGGCGATGGCATACCCGACACCAGCAGCCTGGTCTCGGCGGCGACGCTGACCATGTGGTTACGGGCGATCAATGCGGGTGAGATCGCCTTCATCATCGATGCCTGCCACTCCGGTGCGAGCGTCGATTCCGGCGCATTCAAACCTGGACCGATGGGCGACGCCGGGTTGGGCCAGCTCGCCTTCGACAAGGGCATCCGGATCCTTGCCGCCACCCAGGCCAAGGATGTCGCGCTGGAAAATGCCCAGCTAGGTCAGGGGCTACTGACAGCGGCGCTGGGCAAGGGGCTGACGCCGCAGGGCGGCCCGGCCGATCTTAACACCGATCGCCGGATCACGCTGGATGAATGGCTGCGTTATGCGGTGCAGGAACTGCCCCGGCTTGCCAAGGGTACGGGGGCGGCGCGCGGCTTTACCATCACCCAAAGCCCGACTGCGGCTGCGGCCAAATCGGCTGTGCAGGAGCCGGCCCTGTTCGATTTCACCAATGCGGCCAGCCCGGTCGTTTTGCGGGGGACACGATGAAGCGCATCATCCTGGCGGCGCTGTTGGCGGCTGTCGCAACGCCCGTCCACGCCGAGATCCGCGCGGTCTTTGTCGGGATCGACAAATACAAGTTCTCGCGCGCCAATCCCGAAACGCCGGATGCCAAGTTCCGCGACCTCAGCGGCGCCGTGCGCGATGTCCGCACGATCAAGGATGCACTCCGCCGGGCCTATGCGCTCGATCTGGATCGCGAGCAGGCGGGGCAGTGCGAGTCCGCCAACCAGATCTCGATCACCCTGACCGATTACTGCGCCACCAAGGCCGCGATCCTGGCGGCCTGGAACAGCCAGATCGATGCATCGCGGCCAGGCGATACGGTGATCTTATACTTCGCTGGCCACGGTTCGCGCTTTACCGAAGCGGCCGGGTCCGAGCAGGCCAGCGGGTTCAATTCGACCATCATGGCGACCGATGCGCGTGAACCCGGTGCCCAGGTGCCGGCCGACATCCTCGACCGCGAAATTCGCCCGATCATCGACCGCGCGACCGCAGCGGGGGTGCGGGTGGTGACGATCTTCGATTCCTGCAATTCCGGCACGGCGACCCGCAACCTCGAAGCCGAGGCGCGAACCGCTCCGCCGCTGGTTGTTGCCCGGGTGGAACCAGTTGAGCCGCCCGCCATTACCGGCAAGCTCGGCGCCTATCGGGTCCATCTGGCTGCCGCTCAAGATGGTCAGGAGGCCTTTGAGACCGGCGGGGTTGGCACGCGGGGCGGCGTTTTTACGGCCGCCCTGGCCAAGGCGCTGGTGGCACAGCCGGGGTCCAGCTTCGCCGATCTGGCCTTCGCTGCGCGCGAAGGCATGCTGGCCGCTGGTCAGACCCGTCAGACCCCCCACGCCGAGGGTGCACTGCGGGCCACGCTGGGCGGCGATGAAGTGCGCGTGCCGATCTTCGACGCAGTGCGCGGGCGCGAAGGCGTCAGCATCATTGGCGGCAGCCTGACCGGGATCACCGTGGGCTCCACTTTCGTGCTCTATCCCAGTGTCAGCGCGGCCCTGCCGGGGACCACCCGGCCGCTTGCCACGGGCACGGCGATCGCGGTTGAGCCGGGGCGCACCATATTGCAACTCGATAGTACAGTGGAGCTGCCCGGGCGGCTGGTGGCCCGCGAACTGGTCCACCGGTTTGAGACAGCGGTGCCAATCGCCGTGCGCGGCAGCGATCCGGCGCTCGATGCAGTCCTGGCCGGGATACCCCATGCCCGAATTGCCCCGCGGCCGCAGGTCGTGATTGTGCCGGGACCGCAAGTGACGCAACTGCTCTCGCCCCGGGGACTGCCCCTGGCGCGCCTGCCGGCGCCATCCGATCCGGCCTTCGCCTTCCTGCTCGACCGGGCGCTGGGTAAGGTCGCGCGGGTTAATGCACTGACGGCGCTTGCCCGGCCGCCGCGCGTTGGCCAGGCCGAATTCTGCATCCAGAACATGCATTCAAATTATGAGCCGGAGGTTTGCCCGCAGGCGCCAGCGAACGGTCGGTTGCTGACCCGCAATGTGCCAGCCCTCATCTCTGCCAAGAACGTGGCTGCCGGGAAGCGCTTTCTTTACGTTCTCGGGATCGATCCGTCCTTTGGCGTGTCGCTGCTACTGCCACCAAATGGAGCGATCGATGAGGCGATCGAGGCGGGGGCCTACCTGCAGGTGCCGGAAGGCCATAACATTGCACCCGATGCACCTGGGTCCTATCGCTTCCTGACCCTCGCAACGGATGCTCCGATCCCCGCTCAGGCGCTCGAGCAGACCGGTTTGGCAACAGTGGACCGCGAGGTCTGCCTTACCCGTTTGAGCCGCCAGGCCTGCGCGGATGCCTCTCGGACGCGCGATCCGGCCTTGATCTGGGTCCGTGACTGGGCGGCGACTCTTGCTTCAGCGGAGGTAAAATGAAGCGATTGTTCCCCGCGCTCGTGCTTGGCCTGGCCTGGCCGGCTCTGGCCCAAGAGACTTCGCCGCCGGCTCCCCCACAAACCGAAGCCGGGGCTGAAGCCGAAGCCGAAGGTGACGATGGCGGCCGGATCGTCGGCGGAACCATTGCCCTGCCCGGCAGCGTCCCATGGCAGGTCGAGATCGTTACCACCAAGGGGATCACAACAACCGAGCTGGATCAGGACCGCGAGCTCGGGATCAAGCGGCAGCTATGGGAGACGCAGCATCTGTGCGGCGGCGCGCTGATCGCGCCGGGCTGGGTGTTGACTGCGGCGCATTGCTTTGTCGACAAGAACGACGGACTGCGGGCTCTGGGCGACCGGGCGGTCAATCTTGGTGGACAGGACCTGCGCTTTACTACCCCGATGCGGATCGAGCGCGTTGCAATCTTCGGTAGCTACAGTCGCAAGGGCAGCAAGAAGAACGATATTGCGCTGGTCAGGATCGAACCTATCCCGGGCCGGACCAATGCCACGATTGCGGCGCGTGCCCAGCCGATCCGTCTACTCGGCACCAGGCCCGGCGATCGCCCTTTGGCCTTGCAGGACAAGGTTGCCGTGACTGGCTGGGGCATTACCGGCGCGCACGAGGATGGGGATACCCGCGATCTGACCCGGCGGCCGCTGCGCGCCTCGCCCGAACTGCTGGAAGTTGGCTTGCAAGTGAAGCCGCAAGTCGAATGCCGCGACAAAGTCTTGGGCGCTGCGGCTCGCGGCGGGCTGGGCGCTGGGGTGATCTGCGCCGGGGCCGGGGCGAACGAGAGCAAGGACAGCTGTTCTGGCGACAGCGGCGGACCGATGACACGAACCCAGGGGCGCGAACGGGTACTGGTCGGGCTGGTGTCGTGGGGCGTAGGTTGCGGCATCAAGGGCCGCCCAGGGCTTTACGCCAATGTCACCGAGCCTGCGATCCAGAAGTGGATCGAGCGGGCAAAGGACCGCGCGCCACCCGGTAAGGTGGCGCGCGTCAAATAGATTTAGCGATCGGTGCTTGTCCGGTCAGTGCTTGCCCGGTCAGTGCTTGCTCTGTCGGTGCTTGCCCGATCGGTGCTCGCCCGGTCGGCACCGTCGCCAGCCTTGGCTTCATCAGTCGCGGTGGCGGCAGCGTCATCGGCAACCGTCCCGGTGGCGGCGTCGGTCGCGGCGGCTTCGGTGGTTGCGGCTTCGGTCGGAGCTTCGGTAGCCGGTGCCTCGGCCTTCTGGCAGGCAGTCAGGCCAAGCAGAGCCACGGCCGCAACGAATGTCACTTTGCGCATAGTACTGTCCCCTCGGTTGCAGTCCGCGAAACTACGCATAGCCCAGCGTCTTAAGCAATCGCAAAAACTCCGGTGCCTGGCGCAGCGGATCGAGGAATGGGTCGTTGCGGATGAAGATCAGTCCGGCATCGCTTTGG
>JACDQK010000180.1 GCA_015657645.1 Novosphingobium sp. | reverse complement strand
CGGACAGCGGCATGTTGTGGTCTTCGGCGCGCAGCGCGACATCGACCCGCTTCACGCCCTTCTCGTCCATGTGGTTGAGCAGCTTGCAGACGAAATCGCCGAGCATATCGACGCGCAGGTCCAGCTGGCGCGAAAATAGCCCATTACCCAGACCATATTGGGCACGCCGGTAAACATCATCCCGCGATAATTGACCGTCTCGTGCCAATCGACCGGCTGGTCATCGACGAAGAACGGGATCCCGCCCATCATCAGCAGGTTGAAGCCGGTGGCAGCGACAATGATGTCGGCCTCGATCTCGTCGCCCGACTTGGTGCGGACACCCTTTTCGGTGAAGGTGTCGAGTTCGTCGGTGAAGACCGTCAGCTTGCCCTGTACCGCGGCGCGGAAAATGTCGCCTTCGGGGCAGAAGGCCAGCCGCTGCTGCCAGGGGCGGTACTTCGGCGTGAAATGCGGTTCGAACTCGAAGTCTTCCTTGCCGGTAAAGGCACGGACCAGGGCTTTCAGGTCCTCGAACACCGCAGCGGGTTCGGTGATGCAGCGCTGCTGGGTGACGTCCTGATCGTACATGATCTGGGCGCGGACCACGCGGTGGATGGTCGGTTCGTCCACGCCGATCTCGCGCATCCGGTCAGCCAGTTCGTTCTTGTTCTCGCTGCAATAGAAATAGGTGGGCGAGCGCTGGAGCATGGTCACATGCGCGGCTTTCTCGGCGAAGGCCGGGATTACCGTGGCGGCCGTGGCGCCAGACCCGATCACCAGCACCTTCTTACCGGTATAGTCGATCTTCGGATCCCACAGCTGGGCGTGGATCAGCTGGCCCTTGTAGCGATCCATGCCCGGCCAGTCCGGCATGTAGGGTGTTTCGTGATCGTAATAGCCCTGGCACATCCACAGGAAGTTGGCGGTGAAGCTGACTTCGGCGCCATCGCTGGAACGCACCGCGTCAATCGTCCAGAGGTTGGTCTTGCTGTCCCAGGCGGCGCGGGTGATGCGGTGGCCATAGCGGATATGCGGCGCGATCCCGTTATCCTCGATCACCTCACCCATGTACTTCAGGATCTCCGCCGAGCTGGCGATCGGCGGGCCGATCCACGGCTTGAAGCGATAGCCGAAGGTATAGAGATCGCTGTCCGAGCGGACGCCGGGATACTTGTGGGTTTCCCAGGTGCCGCCGAAAGTGTCCTTCATTTCCAGGATGACATAGGACTTGCCCGGGCTCTGTTCCTGCAGGTGATAGGCCGAGCCAATCCCGGAAATCCCTGCGCCGACGATCAGCACGTCAACATGGGTTACATCCTGGCTGGCTTGCAACGCCGCAGCTTGTCCGGTCACAGGCGACTCTCCTCTCAGCTTTTTTAATCGTCCGATTAAGCGCCGATTAGCGGCAATTGCCAAGCCCTGAATTGATCGCTGTCAACTCGGCTCGAAACCCGGCGGTTCGCTGCTACCCGGCCCCAGCGCGCGCTGCATATAGAGCGTATCGAGCCAGCGCCCGTGCTTGCGGCCGATGCCAGACAGCCGGCCCGCCGGAGTAAAGCCCAGGCTGGCATGGAGCGCTTCGGAGGCCGGCTCAGCCCCGCCGATCACCGCCACCATTTGCCGGAATCCCGCAGCGGTGCAGGCCTCCAGCAGCGCCGACAGCAATGCTTTGCCCACACCCCGCCCGCGCGCATCATGGCGGATGTAGATGCTGTCCTCGCAGACAAAGCGATAGGCCGCCCGGTCGCGGAACTGGGTGGCATAGGCATAGCCGAGCAGGACGCCGTCCGACCTCTGGGCCACGAGCCAGGGCCAGCCGGAGCCGAGCACCCGGTCCATGCGGCGGGTCATCTCAGCGGTGTCTGGTGGCTCGGTCTCATAACTGGCCGTGCCATGCAGGACGTGATGCGCGTAAATATCCGCAATGGCGGGGCAATCGTCAGCATGGGCAGGGCGGATCTGCATTGCTGCAGAATGGCCTGCCCTGCGGCAAGGTCAATCCCCGGCGCCTAATCTCCGGCGATAGTCAGACCGTCGATCCGGATTGTCGGCACGTTGACCGCGCGGTGCCATTCCAGGTCACTGGCCGGGGTAAGGCTTGCGAACATGTCGATCAGGTTGCCGGCCACGGTGAATTCAGCGACCGGCCCGGCGATCTTGCCATTGACGATCCGGAAGCCTGAGGCGCCGCGGCTGTAATCGCCGGTCACACCATTGACGCCATGGCCGATCAGTTCGATGACGTAAACGCCGTCGGCAATGTCAGCCATCAGCTCTTCCGGGGTCATGGTCCCGGCTTCGAGATGCAGGTTGCTGGTGCCGACCCCGGGCGAACCACCCGCACCGCGCACGGCATGGCCAGTGGGCGTGCCGCCCAGCTGGCGGGCGGCGGCGCTGTCCATCAGCCAGCCGGTGAGGTGGCCGTTCGCGACTAGCTCGCGGCGGGCCACTGGCAGACCTTCGCCATCAAACGGCCGCGAAGAGAGGCCGCGCTGGCGCAGCGGATCATCGACAATGGTGACGCCGGACTTGAACAGCTGCGCGCCGTCGCGGTCGAGCAGGAAGCTGGCGCGGCGGGCGATGGCATTGCCCGACATCGCCCCGGTCAGATGCCCGATCAGCGATCCGCCAACGCGCGGATCGAACACCACCGGCAGCGGGCCGCTCTTGAGTTTGCCCGGGTTGAGCCGGGCGATCGCGCGGTCCCCGGCCATTTGCCCGATCTCCTCAGGCGCCGGCAAGTCAGCGAGGTGCCGCGCGGTGCGGTAGCCATAGTCGCGCTGCATCGAATCGCCTTCGCCAGCGATCACCACGGCGCTGATCCCGTGGCTGGTGCCGCCATAGGCGCCGGCAAAACCGTGGCTGGTGACCAGCGCCATGACCCGGCGGGCCAGGCTGGCCGAGCCGCCTTCGCTGTTGGTTACGCCGGCCACGGCGCGGGCAGCGTCCTCGGCGGTCAGCGCGCGGGCCAGCAGGTCTTGCGGGCTGGGTTCGGCGCTGTCCTCCAGGTCGAGGACCGGGAGGCTCTCGCGGTAGAGCAGCTCTTCCGGCGCGAGGCCGGCGTACTGATCCTCGGGCGCGGCGCGGGCCATGTCGACCGCGCGGGCGGCAAGTTCCTTGAGCGCGGCATCGGACAGATCGCTCGACCCGATCGAGGCCGAGCGGCGGCCTACGAAGACCCGCAGGTCGAGGTGCTCGCTTTCGCTGCGCTCGATATCTTCGAGCTTGCCCAGCCGGACCTGGACCCCTTCGGAGGAACTGCCCGAATAGATCGCGTCGGCGGCGTCGGCCCCGGCCCGGCGGGCAAGGTCAATCAGCGCGGCAGCGCGGTCCTGGGCGGCAGAAGGGGTCAGCATGCAGGGGTCACTCCGAAAGCGGAGTGGCCGATCTAGGTACTGATGGGCAGAAGGGCAATCAGCTGAAGGCGAAAGCCAGCAGCTTGAATATGCCGGTCACCACGAAGGGCAGGCCGATTGCCAAGGCCCAGACCCAGTTGCGATCGCGGCGGTAGAAGGGGGCGAGGGCCGGATCGACCGCCTGGGCGTCCGACAGGCGGTTCCAGCGGCGTTCAAACCGGCGGCACGCCGGAATGATCGCGGCGACCAGAACGACCAGGGCAAAATAGGGCAACAGCGAACCGCTCTTGGCGTTGAGCGCGCCCATGGTGACGAAGATCTGGAGACCGGTATAGGCCAGCAGGGCATAGGCGATATGGTCGCTCATCCGCTTGCGCCAGTCGAGCGGCTTGTCGGCGGTCTGAGCCGAAATGTCTGCGCGATACGATGCCTTGGCCATCGGCGATCCCCTTATCATTCCCCAGCGCCCCGGCAGTCTGTGCCGCCATTCAGGACTACCTGAGTAGAACACCGAAGTGCGCAGCGATCAAGCCTCGTTTACCAATCGTGTTCTATGTCGTTTGTCGATGCCCCATGCACGAAACCTGCCAAATGGACTTTCCGCGGCTTGCCGAGTTTCGCCGCGCGCCCTAAACGAACAAGTGCAATGACCGATACCGCCACCCAAACCACTCGGCCCGATGCCAATTCTGCCTTGCCGCAGGGCGGGCTCGAAGTCATTTCGATCGCCAAGTCCTATGACAAGCGCGCGGTTCTGACCGACATTTCGCTGTCGGTGGCCAAGGGCGAAGTGCTGGGCCTGCTGGGACCGAACGGTGCCGGCAAGACCACCTGCTTCTATTCGATCATGGGTCTGGTGCGCCCCGATTCGGGCCGAATCCTGATGGACGGCGTCGATGTCACCAACCTGCCGATGTACCGCCGGGCGATTCTGGGCCTGGGCTATCTGCCCCAGGAAACGAGCATCTTCCGCGGCATGACGGTTGAGCAGAATATCAATTGCGTGCTCGAACTGGTCGAGCCTGATGCAGAGGTCCGCGCCAGCGAACTGGAGCGTCTGCTTGAAGAATTCGGCCTGACCCGGCTGCGCGCCAGCCCGGCCATGGCGCTGTCCGGCGGGGAACGCCGCCGCGCCGAAATTGCCCGGGCGCTCGCGGCCAAGCCCTCGATCATGCTGCTCGACGAACCGTTTGCGGGGATCGACCCGCTCTCGATCAGCGACATTCGCGATCTGGTGCGCGACCTCAAGCAGCGCGGCATCGGCGTGCTGATCACCGATCACAACGTGCGCGAAACGCTCGATATCTGCGACAAGGGCTGCATCATCTATGGCGGCCAGGTGCTGTTCGCCGGCAGCCCCGAAGCGCTGGTGGCGGACGAGAACGTGCGCCGGCTCTACCTGGGCGAGGGCTTCACGCTCTAGGGCAGGCTGATTCATGGCGCTCGGGCCCCGCCTTGACCTTCGGCAATCGCAATCGCTGGTGATGACGCCGCAGCTGCAGCAGGCGATCAAGCTGCTGGCGCTGTCAAACCTCGAGATCGAAACCTTCATCGGCGAGGCGCTGGAGAGCAATCCGCTGCTTGATATCGGCGAAGCGGCGCCGGACGCCCCGGCGATCGAGGAGATTGCCGACCTGCGCCGGACGACGCTGGAAACCTCGCCGGTTGACCAGCTGGTCTCCGAAGGCCGCGCCGCTGACGATCGCCCCCTCGATATCGACCATACCGCGCTCGATCGTGACCGCGATACCGGTGATGGCGAACGCGGCAGCGGCGAATGGGGCTCCGACCAGCGCATCGGCCCAGCGGGCGAAGCCGGGCTCGACATCGATGAGCGCGGGGAGGGCGACAAGGACCTCGCCACGCATCTCCATGACCAGCTGGGTGCCCAGGCCCGCGATCCGCGGCTCGCCTTCATCGCCCGCTACCTGATCGATCAGCTGGATGAGGCCGGCTATCTGCCCGTCACCTTGCGCGAAGTGGCCGGAGACTTGGGCGTTGCCCTGGCCGAGGCCGAGGCGGCGCTGGCGCTGGTCCAGTCGCTCGACCCGACCGGGGTCGGTGCGCGCTCGCTCGGCGAATGCCTGGCGCTGCAGGCGATGGAGGCGGACCGCCACGATCCGGCCATGGCCGTCTGCTCGAAAACCTCGATCTGCTGGCGCGCGGCGAGTTGCCCCGGCTCAAGCGGATGTGCGGGGTGGATGATGAGGATTTCGCCGAAATGCTCGCCGAGCTGCGCGCCTATGATCCCAAGCCCGGGCTGCGCTTCAATCGCGGCGGCGGCGATGCAGTGGTGCCGGACATTCTTCTGACGCCGCGCGCCGATGGCGGCTGGGACGTCAGCCTCAACCAGGCGACGCTGCCGCGGCTGATCGTCAACCGCAGTTACTATGTCGAGATGCGCGGCGCCTGCGATGACAAGGGCGCGCGGGCCTGGCTGTCAGACAAGCTGGCCGATGCCAATTGGCTGATCAAGGCGCTCGACCAGCGGCAGAAGACGATCCTGAAAGTGGCGAGCGAGATCATCACCCAGCAGGACGGCTTCTTCCGCCATGGCGTTTCGCAGCTCCGTCCGCTGACCTTGCGCACCGTGGCCGAGGCGATCGGCATGCACGAATCGACCGTCAGCCGGGTTACCTCGAACAAGTACCTCCACTGCCCGCGCGGCACTTTCGAGCTGAAGTACTTCTTCACCTCGGGCGTCGGGGCGGTCGATGGTGAGGGTGGGGCTTCGGCCGAGGCGGTCAAGGCGGCGATCAAGGCGCTGATCGATGCCGAGGATCCCAAGGCGATCCTGTCGGATGATACGCTGGTCGATCTGCTCAAGGCCAAGGGCTTCGACCTCGCTCGCCGCACGGTTGCCAAGTATCGCGAGGCGATCGGGCTGGGCTCTTCGGTCCAGCGGCGCCGACAAAAGGCGCTGGCGGGAATGCGCTGAGGCGCTAGTCTGCTCCCATCTGACAGGGAGAGTCTCCACATGAAACTGCATCTGCTGGCCGCCGCAGCGTTGGCCACCGTTCTGGCCGCGCCCGCGCTGGCCGACCAGCTTGAGTACCGCGCGCTGATCCAGGAACGCGATGTCGGCCACCTCAAGCTTGACCGGCAGGGGCAGAAGATTGCGGTCGATTACAACATCAAGCAGAACGGGCGCGGGCCGACCATCACCGAGGTGGTGACGCTGGACAAGGACGGCGCGCCAGTTGCCTGGGCGATCACCGGGCGCACGACCTTCGGCAATGCCGTCAACGAAAGCTTCAAGCGTGGCGCCGCTGGCGCGGAATGGCGCGACCTGTCAGGTCCGGGCCGAATCAAGGGCAAGGACGCGCCGCGTTATTACGCGACGCAGAACGGTTCGCCGCTCGACGTGGCCATGCTCGCCAAGGCGCTGCTCGCCGATGCCGACCGCGCGATGGCGGTCGCCCCCGGCGGGACCGCGCGGCTGACCGAACGCGATCGGCGCAGCTTCGACGGGCCGGACGGCAAACTGGAGGTGGTGACTTACGAACTCTCCGGCCTCTCGCTGAACCCAACCTACGTCACGCTTGATGCCAAGGGCGATCTCTTTGCCCTTTCTAGCTCCGGTTTCATTCTGGCGCGCAAGGGCTATGAGCGCGCCGCCGACAAGCCATTGCGCGACCTGGCGGAGAAATTGGCCTCGGGGCGCTTTGCCCAGTTGCAAAGCGAAAGCGCGAAGCGGTTTTCGGGTCCGGTCCGGATCCGCAATGTCCGCGTGTTTGATCCCAAGGCCAAAGCGCTGTCGGCGCTGAGCGATGTGGTGGTATCCGGCAACCGCATTGCCGGCGTGGTGCCAGCTGGTAGCGTGGCGACCCCGGGTGAGACCACAGTCGAGGGCGAGGGTGGGACGCTGGTCCCCGGCATGTTCGAAATGCACGGCCACATGGGTCAGGAAGACGCGCTGATGAACGTCCTGGCCGGGATCACCTCGGTCCGCGACATGGGCAACCGCAATGAGGTGCTCGACACGCTGGTTGACCGGATCGGCAAGGGCGAAGTGGCCGGACCGCGCATCACCCGGTCTGGCTTTATTGAGGGCAAGAGCCCGTTCAGCTCGGCTACCGGCAAGCTGGTGGCGAGCGAGGCCGAGGCGATCGACGCGGTGCGCTGGTATGCCGCACGCGGCTATAACCAGGCCAAGCTCTATAACTCGATGGACCCGAAGTGGGCACCGAACGTGGTGGCCGAAGCCAAGCGGCTGGGTCTGCGCGTGTCAGGCCATGTTCCGGCCTTCTCCAACGTCGACGAGATGATCGCCGCCGGGTTCGACGAGATCACCCACGTCAACCAGCTGATGCTGGGTTGGGTGCTTAATCCCGGCGAGGACACCCGCACCCTGTTCCGTTTCACCGCCCAGGCGCGCTTCCCGGGCCTTGATCTCAAGTCGGACAAGGTCACCAAGACGCTCGATGCCATGGTGGCGAAGAAGGTTTCGCACGAACCGACCATCGCGATCCATGAGCTGGGCCTGACCGCGCTGGACGGCGTGCCCAACCCGGGCGCGGTCGACTATATCGATCACATGCCGCCGTCTGAGCAGCGCCAGCTGAAGCAGGCCCTGTTCGGAGCCGACACACCCAAGCAGCGCGCCGACTACATCGCCGCTTTCGCCAAGATCAAGGAAACCCTGGCCGAGATGCACCGCCGCGGGATCATGCTGATCCCCGGCACCGATCTGGGCGGCGGGTTTACCTATCACCGCGAGCTGGAGCTGTTCGGCCAGCTTGGCATGAGCCCGGCCGACGTGCTGAGCCGGGCGACGCTGGAGATGGCCCAATACCTGGGCCAGGACCAGGCGCTGGGCAGCATCGAGCGCGGCAAGCTGGCGGACTTCTTCCTGGTCCCTGGCGATCCGACCAAGGATCTGAAGGCGATCAAGACGATCCGGATGGTGTCGCGCGGCGGCACGGTCTATTTCCCGGATGAGGTCTATGCCAAGCTCGGGATCAAGCCGTTCGGCACCCCGCCCAAGCTGGGAGTGGCAAAATGAGCGGCTGGCTGATCTGGGGCGGAGCGCTGGCGCTCTATGGGCTGTTCCGGCTCTGGTACGACAACTGGCGCGGGCCGCTGACCAAGGCCGAGATCGATACCTTCTTCGAACAGGCCAAAGGCAAGTACGATGGCGGCAACGATCCGGCCGTGCTGCGCGCCTTCCTGGAGGCGGATGACGGCAAAGAGTTCGTCATGCTCAATGTCGTCAAGATCGAGAGCGGGATGGTCACCGATCCGGCCACCGGCGGGCAGATCGAAGGACGCGAGGCGATGCGGCGCTACTCGGATCCCTTCGTCCGCGCGCTCATCGCCCGGGGCGGGCACCCCGGCATGGTCGGGCGCAAGGTCGGCCCCTATGTCGATGCCTGGCAGGTCGAAGGCGATCCCGGCTGGTCGATCTTCGGGCTGATGCGCTATCGCAGCCGCCGCGATCTGGTCCGGCTGGCGAGCGATCCGCGCTTTGCTGAAATCCACCCCTACAAGCTGCTCGGCATCCCGGTGACATTCAGTTTCCCGACGCAGCGCGAACTGTCGGTCTTCATGGGGCCGCGGGTCTGGGTGGCCTTGGTGCTGGCATTGGGTGCCGCACTGCTGCAGCTGGCGCTGGGTTAGAAGGGCGCTCGCCGCGCCAGTTGCCGGGCTGGGCATAGCGGCAGACCAGCACGTCTTCCTCGGCCCCTTCGGCAATGGCGCAGCCGACCTTGCCGGTTTTGCGCCAGACAATCTGGGTATAGTGGCCAACGTCCTGGACCCGGCCGGTGCGGCTGTTGTTAGGGAAGGTGCCCGGGACAAAGTGTTGCTTCTCGCGGAGCCAGGCATCGACCTTGGCCTCGACCGAGAAGTAGCCGCGCGTACCCGCCCAGAGATTTTCGCCCTGCGGGTTGGCGGGATTGAACGGGGCATGCTCGAACCGGCCAGTGCTGGCCAGGGTGCCCGCCCAGGCCCGGGCGGAAGCGGCCAGCGCCGGATCCCATTGCATCGCCGGGAGGCCAAGCGCGGCGCGCTCGCGATTCTGGGCAGCCAGCACGCGCTGTTCGAAATTGCTCGAAAGGTCAGTCGCGCCGATCAGTGCCGGCGCGGCCATGGCCAGCGCTGCACCCAGCATCATCCGCACAGTCCGTGATCGCGCCATTGCGTCCACCCCGAGTTGCTAACTGGGGATGGGTACGGGGGGGCTGGTTAAGGCTGTGGTTGTGGAGAAGGGTTAACGCGGCGCTTACGCTGATTTCCCGAGGTCCGGCGCTGGATCGGCCAGAATGAACACCTCGGTCCCTTCGCCCGCGACGCGATAGAGCTTTTCGGCAAAGCGCAGCGGCACGCCCAGGCAGCCATGGGTCGCCCCGTTGGCGCGAACGCGGCTGGCGTGAATCGCAATGCCATCGTCAGTCAGTCGCAGCATGTAGGGCATCGGCGCATCGTAGCTGCGCGAATAGTGGTCGGTTGCCTTGGCGATGACCTTGAAGGCGCCCTTAGGTGTCGGCTTTTCGGGCGCGCCATAAAGGATCACGGCGGTGCCAATCTCATCCTCGCCGCGGAACACCGAGACCAGCTGGCGGGTCAGGTCGATCCGGATCCACACCGCACCGGCACTGGCGGCGCTTTCGTCCCAGACGAAATCGCCAAAGCGCAGCGGCTTGTCGATATCGATCAGGCTGCGCACTGGCCGGGTCTGTCCGCCGGGCAGAGCGAGGACCGGCCGGGCGTTGTCGGGATAAGTGATCCGGTTCTGGTCAGCGCTGGCCAGTTGCTCGATCGCGGCGCGCCCTTGCTGCCGCGCCTCGGCATCCCGGCGCTGCTGGACGTAACTGAGCACGAGCAGGCCCAGCGCCAGCACTGCGACCAGGATCGGGATCGACTTGCGCGGCACCGGTCTGGCCCGGTCAGCCGGTTGGGGCGGTAACGGTCACCCGGCGGCGGCGCAATTGCCAGCCGATCATGCCCACCCCGACAATCATCATCACCCAGGTGGCTGGTTCAGGCACCGGGGTGACGACCGGAGGAGGTGGCGGCGGGGGAGGATTGCCACCGCTGCTGCTGCCACCGCCGCTGCTTCCGCCGCCGCCACTGCTGCCACCGCCACCCGGCGGGATCAGGCCGCCTGACGAGCCGGGCAGGCCCGGGATCGGCAACGGCACGGGCGCTCCGCCAGCGCCGGGGGTGCCACCGGCTGCCGCCGGGCCAACCGCGTTGGCAACCTGTTCGGGCAGTCCGCCGGGATCAGCGGGTCCGGCAGTCCCGGGGCGGTCCAACACGGGTGAAAGCACCCGCTCGGTCGGCTCCCAGGGCTTCATATGGGGCTTGGACTGGGTCAGCGCGCCAGGCGCACGCGCACCAGGCGAGCGGCTAGAGAAGATCGAGGCAGGGTCGCGCACCATCTCACGCAGCGCG
>JACDQK010000179.1 GCA_015657645.1 Novosphingobium sp. | reverse complement strand
GGCCATGCGTTCGCCGTCATAGACGTTCATTTGGCAGCCGAAGCTTTTGACCCGGTAGGTCCTGGGGGGCGGGGTGGGACGACTCATGCCCGCCCTATAGTCGGCTCAGCCACCGTGGGAAAGGGCTGGGCGCTAGACGATCGATTCGATGTCTTCGGCTTCACCGCAAAGTCGCTCCTTGTCACTCGCCTTGCGACTGACTTCGGCAGTTTGGCGGCGATAGATCGCTTCGAGTTCGGCCAGATCATAGGGGAACTGATAGGACACCGCAGCCTTGGTCCGTCCGCGTCGATCCAGCACAGCCACGGTCCAGTCCTTGTGGGCGAGCAGCTTTGCATTGAGCGTAATGCTATCCGGCTGGAACAGCAGCTCGGCCTTGGTGCCGGCGTTGCCGCGATTGGAGGCCCTGACCGGAAGCACCAATGATTGCTGGCCGGGTGCGGAGAATACCGCCTCGGCGCTCCTCGTGCCGCTCGGAAAGGTCACGACGAATGACAGCAGCTTGGGGGCGGCAAATGATGCATCGAAGCGCCGGATCGAACCATACCAATTGGCGTAGAAGCCCGGCCGGCTGAGATGGAAGAGGGGGCCGATCTCTGCCGGCCCGCTGCTGAAATACAGCTGATCCATGATCGACCAGCCATCGCCAAGTTCGATCCTGTCGACACATTGCCAGGCCTGGGCCGTGGCGACACCCGGCCAGGTCGCCGCCAGGCAAGCAAGGGCAACCAGGCCCGCCGTTCTCACTGCAACAGCCGCGCCAGCATGGCCTCGCGCGCGGCCTGGGCGATGGTCTTGCGGCTGGCGAGCTCCGGTCCCGACAGGATTGGCAGGAAGTGGACCGTCAGCTCGATCGGCCGGCGGCGGGCGATCAGGCGCAGGAAGTTGTCGAGCCCGTGCTCCTCACCCACCCAGGCGATCTCGGCCGCTTCGGGGCCGAAGTGCAGCAGCACCGGCTGGACGGCAATGCCATCGGGGAGCGGCTCCAGCGCAGAGAGCAGCGAGCTTTTGAACGGCAGCAGCCCGGTGCCATCGCTGGTGGTGCCCTCGGGAAAGATCGTCAGCGCGCCGGTATCGCGGATCGCGGTGCGCACATCCTCAACCTGGCGGGCCACGCTCTTGCGGTCATGCCGGGCGACGAAGACCGTGTCGTTCATCTTGCACAGCCATTTCAGCAGCGGCATCGAAGCCAGCCCATCGTGGCCGACAAAGGCGCTGCCGGTGGTGGCGGCCAGCGCCGGGATATCGAGCCAGGAGACGTGATTGGCGAGCAGGAAGGCCCCGCGATGGACCTTCTCGCCGCGGGTGCGCAGCCGCATCCCGGCGATTGCGCCGATTCCGGCCAGGAACCGGCGCGGCACCGGGTTATGGCGGGTGAAGGGCTTGACCAGGTAGAACAGCGGCAGGCAGGCCAGCAGCAGCAGCAGCATCGCCGTCAGCCGCAGCGTGACGCGGACCCAGCCGAAGAGCGACAGGCGGCGCGGCTGGCTGAGCGCGAGCGCCATGGGTGGTTACTGGCCGTCCCGGCCGAGGCGGACCCCGTAGAGTTCCATCCGGTGATCGACCAGGCGGTAGCCCAGCTTCTCTGCGATCTGGCGCTGCAGCGCTTCCAGCTCGGGGTCGACGAATTCGATCACCTTGCCGGTTTCGACATCGATCAGGTGATCATGGTGGGCTTCGGGCGCCGCTTCATAGCGGGCGCGGCCATCGCCGAAATCGTGGCGATCAAGGATCCCGGCCTCTTCGAACAGGCGCACGGTGCGATAGACCGTGGCGATCGAGATGCGGGGATCGACTGCCACTGCGCGCTCGTGGAGCTTTTCCACGTCGGGGTGATCGGTGCTTTCGGACAGCACCTTGGCAATCACGCGCCGCTGATCGGTGATCCGCAGGCCGCGTTCCGCACATAGCGCTTCAATGTCGATCGTTTGCTGCACTGGCTGTCCGTAAATGAAACGTCCCGCCGGATATGAACCCGGCGGGACGATTCTTCAACCGCGCGTCGCGCAGTTATCCGGTTTCAGACTTTCGCCTTGGGCTTGCGGCCGCGCTTCTGGCCAGGCTTGCGGCCCAGGCCGATCTTCTTGGCCAGTTCGCGGCGCTTCTCGGCATATTCGGGGGCGACCATCGGATAGTCGGCGGGCAGGTTCCAGCGCGCGCGATACTGATCCGGGGTCATGCTGTAATGCGTCATCAGGTGGCGCTTCAGCATCTTCAGCTTCACGCCGTCTTCCAGGCAGACGATGTGATCGGGCTTGACCGAGGCGCGGATCGAAACCGCCGGCTTCGGCGCTTCCTCTGCCACCGGGGCAGCAGCCTGGCCCAGTGCGGCGAGCGCACCATAGACCTTGCTGATCAGCGGCGCGACATCATCGACCGAGACTGAGTTGTTGCTGACATGCGCGGCAACAATATCCGACGTCAGCGTGATAAGGGTTTCATTGATATCGGACTGCGGAGTTTCCATGACCCGCTACCTTTCGTTTTATGCGACCATTTGTTTTTGTTTTGCAGCGAGTCCCCGACCAGCCACTACAATCGATTACGCGGGTTAATCGGCTATCGCAAGCTAAATAATGCGAAATATGGTGGAAATCTAACGGCTTGTAAGATCAGTATTAACTATATCGGGCAGGCGAAAGTAATCGCATCCAGTCTATTGCCATCCGGCGCGCGATAGTAGTTCTTGCGCATGCCGATCTGCACGAAGCCGTTCTGGCCGTAGAGGTGAATGGCAGGGTTATCGCTGCGCATCTCCAGCAGCAGCTGCTTGGCCCCGCGCAGCCGGGCATCGGCCTTGCACTGTTGCAGCAAGTGCTCGCCGATCCGCCGCCGCCGAAAGTGGGGCGATACTGCAATCAGCAGCAGTTCTTCTTCCTCAAAGCCATAGCGCGACAAGGTAAATCCGGCCGGCTCATCAAGAACTTCGGCGATCCGGTAATGACAATTGCCGACCAGCAAGGCGTCTTCAACCTGACGGCGGGTCCAGGCCTCGCCATAGGCGGGATCGAAGGCGGCCTGCATCACCGCCATGATCCGGTCGATGTCGTCAGCCGGGGCGATCATGCGGCTGGCAGGCGGGCGTCCGGGGCCCGGCCATAGAGCGGGTGGTCAGCCGCGCCGAGCAGCGTTGCTGGCAGCAGGGCAAAGCTGCGGGCATCGGGATGCAGCGGCAGGGCCCGGCCAGACCCGCGGCGGACGACCAGCGCCTCGGCCTGGCTGCCGGCGATCAGATCGGTGCTGACAGCCGCGGCGGCTTCGGGGGTGAGCGAGGCGAGGTCGGCGATCGGCAGGCCATCGGCGCCAAAGGGTTGGACGAACCATTCGCCGTGTCCGCCCGTCATGGCGACAGTGCAGGGCTGGGCGCCCGCTTCATCGCGGGCCATTGCCGCGACCAGTGCCAGCGTGGGATAGCCGATGAGATCGCACCGCCAGGCCAGGGCCAGCGCCCGCGCTGCAGCGAGGCCAACGCGCACGCCAGTAAAGCTGCCGGGGCCCAGCGCCACCGCAATCCGGTCCGCGCGGCCCTTGCCGGGCAGGTCAGCGATCATCGGTACCAGCGCTTCGGCATGCCCGCGCCCCAGCACGCGGCATTCCCCGGCGATCAGGTCATCGCCGTCAAACAGGCGACCGAGCAGGCCTCGGTCGCGCAGTCGATCACCAGAGTACGCATTACGGCTGACCGTAGCGCGTCAGGCCATCTTATTGAAAGTGTCGAAATCGGGGCGCGGGCTGCGATCGAAGATGCTTGCCGGGTCACCATAGCCCAGGGTCGAGATGAAGTTGCTCTTCACCCGCGGGGTATCGGCGAAGAAGGCCGCATCGACCGCGTCGTTCGAAAAGCCCGACATGGCCCCCGAATCCAGCCCCAGCGCGCGCGCGGCGAGGATGAAATAGGCGCCCTGGAGCGAAGAATTGCGCATAGCCGAAACCTCGCGCAGCGGCTCGTTGCTATCGAACCAGGCCTTGGCATCGACGTGCGGGAACAGCCAGGGGAGCTGTTCGTGGTAATCGAGGTCCATGCCGATGATCACGGTGACCGGTGCCTGCAGGATCTTCTCGGCATTGGCCGGCATGCAGCAGGCGGCGAGCTTGGCCTTGGCCTCATCCGTGGTGCACCAGACCAGCCGCGCGGGCAGCATGTTGGCGCTGGTCGGGCCGAACTTCATCAGGTCCCAGATCGCGTGGAGCTGCTCGGTGCTGACCGGCTTGTCGAGATAGCCGTTATAAGTCCGCGCCGTGCGGAACAGCTGGTCGAGCGCAGCATCGCTGAGCGGTTGCGACATGATTGGTAATTCCCTTGTTGGTAGGCGTGCGAATTAGGCCGCGCGGACTTCGCTGACTTCGGGGACGTAGTGCTTGAGCAGCCCTTCGATCCCCTGCTTGAGCGTCGCGGTCGACGACGGACAGCCCGAGCAGGCGCCCTGCATCGAAAGATAGACCACGCCTTCACGGAAGCCGCGGTAGGCGATGTCGCCGCCGTCATTGGCCACCGCCGGACGGATCCGGGTTTCGAGCAGTTCCTTGATCTGGGCGACCACGTCGGCATCGGCCGGATCGTCACCATAGTCGGCGTCTTCCTCGGCCGGGACGGCGATGGCGCCGGCGCTGGGGGCATGGAACAGCGGGATCTGGCTGACGAAGTGATCGAGCAGGATCGCGACAACCTGCGGCTTCAGCGCCGACCAGTCAGTCCCCGGCCCGGCCGTGACCGAAACGAAATTGCTGCCGAAGAACACGCCGGTCACATCGCCCAGGCTGAACAATGCCTCGGCCAAGGGCGAGGCGGCGGCCTCCTCCTCGTCCCGGAAGTCGCGGGTGCCGGCGGGCATCACTTCCTGACCGGGCAGGAACTTCAGCGTGGCCGGATTCGGGGTGGTTTCGGTTTCGATGAACATGAGGCGGATGTAGGCCTTTGCTGGGCGGGTTCAACCGCCAAAGTTACAGTTCGCGTAAGGCTTGCGCCGGTTTGGCCCGCAGCAGCGGCAGCGAGCCAGCCAGGGCAAAGGCCACGGTCATGCCCAGCCCCGCACCCAGCACCGCCAGCACCTGCGGCCAGTTGGGCAGCCAGTCGAATTCAAACATCTGGACGATCACCAGCCAGCCGATCACCGATCCCAGCACCAGCGCAACCCCGGCCAGCAGCAGCGCCAGCAGGCCATATTCTGCGAGTTGCAGCAGCAGCAACTGCTTGCGGCTGGCGCCCAGCACCCGCAGGATCACGTTGTCGTAGAGCCGGCTTGCCCGGGCGGCGGCGATCGCGCCGAGCAGCACGGCAATCCCCGCCAGCACCGCGACTGAGGCGGCGGCAAGGATGGCGGTCGAGACCTGGCCCAGCAATTCGCGCGCCTGCTTCAGCACGCCGCCAACCTCGATCACCGAACTGGCCGGAAAGGCCTTCAGCAATTGCGGGAGCAGCTTGGTGCGGTCAGCCCCGGCGGGCACGTCGATCGTCGCGGCTAGGTTATGCGGGGCATCGACCAGGGTGTTGGGCGAGAAGACCAGCACATAGTTGAAGCCCATCGAATCCCAGTCGATCCGCCGCAACGAGGCGATCCGGGCGCTGCGCTCGACCCCCAACACGCCGATCGTGATCTTGTCACCGATCTTGAGGTTGATCGCCTGGGCCAGTTCCTCGTCGACCGAGACCAACGGTTCGCCCGAGTAATCCTTGGGCCACCAGTCACCTGCGGTCAGCGAATTGCCTTCGGGCAGGGTGGCGGAATAGGTCAGCCCGCGCTCGCCGCGCAGCGGCCAGGCGTTCTCGGGAATTTCCTTGAGATCGGCCACGCGGGTCATGCTGGCTTCCGGGCCATAGGCGAGGATCGCGCCGCGCAGCGCGGGGATCTGGCGAACCTTTGCTTCGGGCGCAGCCTCGCGGACGATCCGCTCCATTTCGGCCGCGCGATCACGCGGCAGGTCGAGCATGAAATAGTCCGGCGCGCGCTGCGGCACGCGGCTGGCGATATTGGCCTCAAGGCTGGTCTGGACCACGGCGAGCAGCACGAAAGCCGAAAGGCCGAAGCCCAGCGCGGTCACCAGCGCGCCGGTCTGCGCGCCAGGGCGGTGGAGGTTGGACAGCGCGAGGCGCAGCAGCGGATGCTGCGGGCGGGGCAGGCGGGCGGCAAACTTGCGCAGCCCCCAGCCGAGCAGGCCGAGCAGGCCGAGGACGATGATCGCCCCGGCCAGGAACCCAGCGGTGACCGGCAATTGCGCCGCGCTGGCGAGGGTCAAGCCGATGATCGCGGCAAAGCCCAGCCCGACCGGCCACACCGCCTCGCGCCATTGGCCGGACAGCGGCGAAACGCGCGCCCGCATCAGCGCCAGTGCGGGGAAACGACGGGCGGCGAACAGCGGCGGCGCGGCGAAGACCAGCCCGACCAGCAGGCCATAAGCGGTGGCGCGCGACAGGGCGGCCCAATCGAACACCAGCCCCGGTGTGACCGGCAGCAGGGCGCCCAGCGCCTGGCCCAGCGCCGGCATGACCAGCACCCCGGCGGCAAGGCCAGCCAGGCTTCCGGCGACGGCCGCAGCCAGCAATTGCAGCAGGTAGATCCGGGTAATGTCCTGGCTGGTTGCGCCCAGCACTTTCAAGGTGGCGATGCCGTTGCGGCGCGCCTCCAGATAGGACGACACCCCGCCGCCAATCCCGATCCCGGCGATGGCCATGGCAGTCAGGCCAACCAGCACGAGGAATTCGCCCATGCGGCTGACGAAGCGGTCGGCGCCCGGCGCGGCGCGGTCGCGCTGGCGATAAGTGAAGCCAGCGGTCGGGAACTTGGCTTTCAATTCGTCAATCGTCGCCACCGGATCGCGTTCCTGCGGCAGCAGCAGGCGATACTTGCTGCGATACATCGCGCCGG
>JACDQK010000178.1 GCA_015657645.1 Novosphingobium sp. | reverse complement strand
GGTGATCCGGAGCGTGAAGTCCTTGATGATCGGCCGGTCGCCAAAGCTCTTGCCGACCTTGTCTGCCACGATGACCGCCTTGGACTTGGCATCATCGACCGCCAGCCCAAGCTTCGCCGTGCCTTGTGGGGTCAGCATGGCAGCGCGCTGGGCTCGCATTTCCCAAAGCTTTTCGAGCCGCCCCTGGTTGCGCTTGCGCCGCGCGGTGACGCCGCGTTCCAGCCAGTGGGCTTCGAGCTTGAGTTTGGCGTCCAGCTTGTCCGCCGCGCGGGCTTCCTCGGCATAGACCTGTTCCATCCAGGCCTCGTAACCGCCAAAGCCGATCTCCTTGCGGCGCAGGCTGCCGCGATCGATCCAGATCGTGGCCTTCGTCAACCGCTCCAGAAAGGTCCGGTCGTGGCTGATCACCACGAAGGCGCCGGTATAACGGCTGAGCCAGCTCTCCAGCCAGTCGATCGCGGCAATGTCGAGGTGGTTGGTCGGCTCGTCCAGCAGCAGTAGGTCGGGCTCGCTGGCCAGTGCGCGGGCGAGGGCAGCACGGCGGCGTTCCCCGCCACTGGCATTGTCGGCCTTGCGGCTCATGTCGATGCCCAGCTGGCCGGCGATCGCCTCAACCTCATGGCGCGGCGGGGCGTCCTTGCCGTGCAGGGCAAAGTCCATCAGCGTGTCATAGCCGGTGAAGAAGGGGTCCTGCTCCAGCGTAACGATCCGGGTGCCGGGCTGGATCGAGCGCTTGCCCTTGTCGGCATCGACCTCGCCCGAGATCAGCTTGAGCAGGGTGGTCTTGCCGGCGCCATTGCGGCCGATTAGCGCCAGCCGTCGCGCGGACCGATATGCACGTCGAGATCGCGGAACAGCCAGCCGTTGCCCTGTTGCAGGCCCAGGGCTTCCCAGGAAAGGATCGGTGCGGCGGCCATGGCCCGCGCGCTAGCGGGAGAGGGAGAGCGTTGACAAGCACCGATCCGGTGCGGATGAGGGAACCATGCGTACTGTCTGGCTCAATGGCGAGTTCCTGCCCGAAACCGAAGCAAAGGTGCCGATCTTCGATCGCGGCCTGCTGTTCGCCCAGGGCGTCTATGAAGTGACCCCGGTGCTTGACGGGCAGTTCCGCAACTGGCCGCACCACGCCGCGCGACTGGGGCGGTCAATGGCGCTGGCTGGAATCACCGACGATACCGACTGGCCGCCGATCCTGCATGAGCTGATCGCGCGCAATGGCCTGACCGAGGGGCGGATCTATTTGCAGGTGACTGGCGGCGCGCCGGATGACCGCGATTTTCTCTCTCCCTTGCCGCCAGTACCTGCGACGCGCTTTGCCTTCACTCAGGCCGCGCCGGTCGTCGATCAGCCCAAGGCGCTCGAAGGCCTGCGGGTGATCCTGCACCCCGAAGGCCGCTGGGCGCTGCGCTCGGCCAAGACCACACAATTGCTCTATGCCGTTCTGGCCAAGGAAGCCGCGCGCGAGGCCGGGGTGGACGATGCCTGGCTGGTCGATAACGGCATGGTCACCGAAGGGACCAGCGCTAACGCCCACATCATCGATAGCCGCGGTGTGCTGGTCTCGCACCCGGTCGATCATGGCGTGCTACCCGGCATATCGCGTTTGTCGGTCCTGCCGCTGGCAATGGACATGGGACTGGCGGTGGAAGAGCGGGCCTTCTCGGTCGATGAGCTGTTTGCGGCGCGCGAGGCGTTCATCACCAGTGCGACCACAGTGGTCATGCCGGTGGTCGAAGTGGATGGCCGCAAGATCGGCGATGGCCGCCCCGGCGCGCTTACAACCGAGTTGCGGCGGCGCTACATTGAGCGGCTACGCGTAGCATGAGCCATTCACAGTCCGTTCAATCCTGTGGGATTAGACGCCAGAGCATGATCCGTACCCTGCTTGCTTTTGCCCTTGTTGCCAGCGTTCCGTCTGTTCCTGCCTTCGCTGGGCAGGGCGATGAGGCTGGCATGGCCCGCAAGGACCTGCGCGCCGGCAATGTCCGCCCGCTGCGCGAGATTGAGCGCCGGGTCCTGCCGATGATGGCCGGGGCGCAATACCTCGGTCCGGAATATGATCCGGCGGCCTATACCTACCGGCTGAAGTTCATTCGTGACGGGCGCGTCATGTTCGTCGACGTCGACGCCCGCTCTGGCGAAATATTGCGGCAATCCCGCTAGCTTGACGGCATTGCCCGCCCGCCGCAGAACGGCATCACACTACTGGGGAATTTTGCGATGCGCATCCTGATCGTCGAGGACGAACCGACCCTTGGCAAGCAGCTCAAGTCTACGCTCGAGGCGACCGGCTATGCCGTCGATCTTTCGACCGATGGTGAGGACGGGCACTTCATGGGCTCGACCGAGGAGTACGACGCCGTGGTCCTCGACCTTGGCCTGCCGGAAATCGACGGGCTGACCGTGCTGGGGATGTGGCGCAAGGAAGGCCGCAAGTTCCCGGTCCTGGTCCTGACCGCGCGTGACAGCTGGTCCGACAAGGTCGCAGGCCTCGATGCCGGGGCCGACGATTACCTGGCCAAGCCATTCCAGACCGAAGAACTGATCGCCCGCCTGCGCGCGCTGATCCGCCGCGCCTCGGGCAATACCAGCAGCGAACTGATCGCCGGCGATGTTCGGCTGGATACCCGTTCGGGCCGGGTCACGCTCAATGGCGAGCCGGTCAAGCTGACTGCGCAGGAATACAAGCTGCTGTCCTACCTGCTGCATCACAAGGGCAAGGTCGTCAGCCGGACCGAGCTGATCGAGCATATCTATGACCAGGACTTCGATCGCGATTCGAACACGATCGAGGTTTTCGTCACCCGCATCCGCAAGAAGCTGGGCGCCGATGTGATCACCACGATCCGCGGTCTGGGTTACAGCCTTGACGATCCGGCCGAAGGCAGCCGCGGCTAAATTGCGATGACGGCAAGCGATCCCTCCGCGCGGACGCCCGCGCATACCGGGTCGCTGTCCCGCCGGATGATGCTGATCGCGGCGGGCTGGATCGTGGTCCTGCTCTCGCTTGGCGGCTTTGCGCTCGATCGGACGCTGACGGGCCTCGTCAGCCGCAATTTCGACGAGCAGCTCGAATATGTGATGAATGCCATGATCGCCTCGGCCGAGATCGGGCCGGATGGGGAGGTGTTCTTCAACCGTCCACTGGGCGATCAGCGTTTCCTGGAACCCAACAGCGGCCGCTACTGGCTGGTCACCGGCTCAGGCCACGAGAACTTTCCCTCGCGCTCGCTGTGGGATCGCAGCCTTGAGCTGAAGCACAACCATTTCGACAAGGCGCCGCACCTCTACGACAATTTCCAGTACCCGGATGAGCCGCTGCGGGTGATCGAACGCACGGTCATTCTGCCTGACAGTCCGACCCGCTGGAAATTTGCCGTGGCCGCCAGCCGCGAGGATCTTGATCTGCAGATCAGCCGGATCCGCTCGATCCTGATCTGGAGCTTCCTGGTGCTGGGGCTTGGCCTGTTCTCGATGGCGGCGCTGCAATCCTGGTATGGCCTGGGCCCATTGCGGCGCGTGCGGCTGGCGATCCAGCACCTGCGCACGACCGGCCAGAACCGCCTGACTGAGCCGCTACCGCTCGAAGTGCAGCCGCTGGTGCAGGAGCTTAACGCGCTGCTGGCCCATTCGGAAAAGCAGGCTGAGGAAGCGCGGACCCATGCTGGCAATCTCGCGCATGCACTCAAGACCCCGCTGACCGTGGTGATGAACGCGGCGACGGCCAAGGCGCCGGACCTGTCAGATACCGTGATCCGCGAGGCGGCGGTGATGCGGCGGCAGGTCGATCATCATCTGGCCCGGCCGCGCAGTCGGGCGCCGCGCCGCGGGGCTGAGCCGCGCCTCGGTGTCAGAAAGCGTCGAGGCGGTGCTGCGCGCGGTCACACGGCTTTACGACAAGACCCGCTTCGATCTTGACGGCAGCCGCACAGCCGAAGTGGCGATCGAACGCCAGGACCTCGACGAGATCCTCGGCAACCTGATCGAAAACGCGGCCAAATATGGTGGCGGTTCAGTCTTCGTGACAATCGACCCCGGCACTGAACCAGACTGGTGCGAGATCTGGGTCGAGGACGATGGGATCGGAATTCCTGAGGTCGAGCGCACCCGTATCTTTGATCGCGGCGCTCGGCTGGATACGGGCAAGCCCGGCACTGGCCTGGGCCTGGCGATCGTCCGCGACGTGGCGGAGATTTACGGCGGCAGCGTCACGCTTGAGGAAAGCGAAGACCTGGGCGGCCTGCTGGTCAAGCTACGACTACCCCGGGCGTCGATCCGCAGCGCTGCCTGATCGCCTATCTGCGCTTGTCGGCCTTGTTGCGCTTCATCAGTTCGGCTTCACTGATCCCGAGCAAGGCCGCGAGGCGGGTGCGTTCCGCCTTGGTCAGGTCTTCAAAAGTTTTGGGCTTCGGCAGGCTGGAGATCGCCTGTTCGACCGTGCCCATCACAGCCGGCATCTGTTTAGCCATTTCCGGCATCATCGCCATCATCCGGTTCATCACTTCCGGATCCATGAAGATCACCATCGATTCGGAGGCATAGAGCGCTCCAGTGGGGGTGCTGAAGAACCGGCCCATTTCGGCGAGTTGATCGGGCGCAAAGCGGCGGGCGTAAGCCATGGTCAGGCCTTCGCGGATACCCGGTTCGAACTGGGTCATCAGCTTGGTTAGCTCCGGCATCATGGCGCGCATGGTGGCGTCCATTCGCTGATCAAAGGCGGGGTCCAGAATCGCCAGCATTTCCTTGAGCTTGCCATCGCCCATCTGCTTGAGCTGCTCTTCGGGCACGCCGCCGATCCCGGCCAGGTCCTTGAGCGGCAGATCGCCGACGCTGGCCATGGCGCTCTTCATGATGGTGTCCATCGTCCCGTTCATGATCCGGGCATAGGTCCCGCTAGGGAAGAGCTGGTCCACCACGGCCTGGGCGGCCGCCACACGGGCCGGATCGGCCGCAGGCGTCGCGGCAGCCGTCTGCGGGGCTGGAGCTTCCTGAGCCAGGACCGGGCTGGACAGGACGGCAGCGGCAAGCAGCAGGACATGTTTCATGCAATGGGTACCCCGAAAGACAATGCCGGGGGTATGCCATTGAAAAGCCGGCCTGTCTCGACCGAAGTCGGTTACTTCGCCTCGGCCGCCTGTTCGTGATGGCGGATCACTTCCTGGATAATGAAGCGCAGGAACTTTTCCGAGAACTCCGGATCGAGGTTGGCCTCAGTGGCCAGTTGCCGCAGCCGCGCGATCTGCCGCTCTTCGCGGCCGGGATCGGAAGCGGGCAGGGCGTGTTCGGCCTTGTAGGTGCCAACCGCCTTGGTGATGCGGAACCGCTCCGCCAAGATGTGGATCAGGGCCGCATCGATATTGTCGATAGAGGCGCGGTAGCCGGCAAGGACGGGATCGGGTTCGGACATATTCGGTGCGCTAGCATGCAGTTTTGCGAAAGGCTATTGCTGCGATTGCACTTGCCGATGGGCGGCCACCCTCGCTAGGGGCGAAGGCGATGAGCGCTGACATTATCCCGCTGCGCAAGCGCGCCACTGAACCGTCTCTGGGCCCGATCCTGGCGCTGACCGCAGAGGGCATGAATGCCGTCAACGCAGTGATCCTGGACCGGATGCAGAGCCGGATCCCGCTGATCCCGACACTGGCCGGCCACCTGATCGCCGGCGGCGGCAAGCGGATGCGGCCGATGCTGACCCTGGCGGGTGCGGCGCTGTGCGATTATCACGGTACCCGCCACCACAAGCTCGCCGCAGCGGTGGAATTCATCCACACCGCCACGCTGCTCCATGACGATGTGGTTGATGGCTCGGAACTGCGGCGCGGCAAGTCGACTGCCAATATCGTTTTCGGCAACCCGGCCACAGTGCTGGTCGGCGACTTTCTGTTTACCCGTTCGTTCGAACTGATGGTCGAGGATGGCAGCCTCAAGGTCCTCAAGATCCTCTCCAACGCCAGCTCAGTCATCTCCGAGGGCGAGGTCGACCAGCTGACCGCCCAGCGCCAGATCGAAACGAGCGAGGAGCGCTACCTTTCGATTATCGGCTCCAAGACCGCCGCCCTGTTTGCTGCGGCCACCCGGATTGCCGCAGTCGTTGCCGAACGCAGCGAAGCCGATGAGCGGGCGCTGGAGGACTACGGCCGCAATCTCGGCATCGCCTTCCAGCTGGTCGACGATGCGATGGATTACGATTCCGACGCCGGCGAAATGGGCAAGGGCAAGGGCGACGATTTCCGCGAGGGCAAGATGACCCTGCCGGTGATCCTGGCCTATGCACGCGGTTCGGACGAGGAACGCCGCTTCTGGCAAGATGCAATCCAGGGCCATCGCAGTTCCGATTCAGATCTGGCCCATGCGATTACGCTGATCGCGCGTCATGATACCGTCAGCGCCACCCGCGAACGGGCCCGCCATTTTGCGCAGCGGGCGATCGATGCGATCGCCGGTTTCCCGGCCGGCGCAGCGCATGATGCCATGATTGAAGCTGCCGAGTTCGCCGTCGCCCGCCGTTTCTGAAGCGGTAACGATCAGCCCCTCGGCGCTTCATCGCTGCGTCCCCACGCTGGCCGACATCTGCCCTGCGAAAGCGGCGAGCCGTGCTCTAGATTCAGTCCAATTTAACCATGCAAGGCGAGAGTGAGACTCGCTTTGGGGGCCGACGTTGTTTCACTCAACTGAGGTCGTGATCATGCTTGAATATACCAACTCCCGCCCGGTCCGGATCATCGGTCCGAACCGCGAAGTCCTGTCCCGCGAAACCCTGCCGCCACCGCAGACCACGCGCTGGGTGGCCAGCCGCAAGGCGCAGGTGGTGTCGGCGGTCCAGGCCGGATTGCTGACCCTGGACGAGGCGCTGGCGCGCTACAATCTGTCACTCGCCGAATATTATAGCTGGGAAGATGCGATGGACCGCTCCGGCGTTGCGGGACTGCGCGTTGCAGCGGTCCAGCATGATCGGACGATCCGCCGCAGCCGGCAGCTGCTGCACGCCTGAGCCAAGCCCGCGCTTGACGCTGTGGCGGCTTGCCCGCCATGGCGTCGGGCGTGAGCTCGCTTCCGATCCATGCTGTTCTGCCAGACCTGCTGGCGGCATTGCGCCGGCAGGCCTCGGCGGTGCTGATTGCCCCACCCGGTGCGGGCAAGACCACGGCGGTAGCGCCAGCCTTGCTGGCAGAGGACTGGTGCACTGGCAGCGTCATCGTGCTCTCGCCCCGCCGGGTTGCTGCCCGCGCCGCGGCCGAGCGGATGGCCGAGTTGCTGGGTGAGCCGGTCGGGCAGACCATCGGCTACCTGACCCGGCTCGACAGCAAGCGCTCGGCCAAGACCAGAGTGCTGGTCATGACCGAGGCGATCTTCGTCTCGACCCTGCTCAATGATCCGGAACTGGCTGGTGTCTCGGCAGTCCTGTTCGACGAAGCGCATGAGCGGCACCTCGACAGTGATCTGGGGCTGGCGCTGGCGATCGAAAGCCAGGGCGTGCTCCGCGAGGATCTGCGGCTGGTCGTGATGTCGGCCACGCTCGACGGTGCGCGGTTTGCCCGCCTGCTCGGTGATGCGCCAGTGATCGAGAGCGAGGGCAAGGCCTGGCCGCTCGCCATTCGCTGGCTTGGTGCGCGGCCCGAGCTGCGGCTGGACGAAGCCATGGCCAGCGCGATCCTGACGGCCTGGCGCGAGGAACAGGGCGACATTCTGGCCTTCCTGCCCGGCGTGGGTGAGATCGAGCGGACGCGCGAACGACTGGTTCAGCGCCTGCCCGATGTACCAATCCTGCCGCTGCACGGCCAATGTGAGCCGGCCGCGCAGCGCACTGCGATCCGGCGGGATCCGCAAGGGCAGCGGCGGATCGTGCTGGCTACCGCGATTGCGGAGACCTCGCTGACGCTCGATGGCGTTTCGGTGGTGGTCGATGCCGGCCTGTCGCGGCGGGCCGAATTCGACAAGGCGGCGGGCGTGACACGACTGGTCACGCATCGCGCGTCACAGGCAGCTGCAGCACAACGCGCGGGCCGTGCTGCGCGGCAAGGACCCGGTGTGGCCTATCGCTTGTGGGAAGAAGCAGCCCACGCCGGTCGACCGGCGTTCGAGCCGCCCGAAATCCTCACCAGCGATCTTGCGCCGTTGCTGCTGACCCTAGCGCAGTGGGGTGCGGGTGACGTGGTTCAGATGGCCTGGCTCGATCCGCCGCCGCCGGCAGCATTGGCCGCAGCACAGGCGAGCTTGCAGGCGCTCGGCGCGCTGGATCAGGCGGGGGTAATCACGCCGCATGGTCGCAGTATGGCGGCCCTGCCGATGGCGCCCGGTCTGGCGCATATGCTGCTTTATGCTGCGCAGCATGGCGCCGCCGACCATGCCGCCAAGCTGGCGTTGCTGCTTCAAGAGCGCGGACTGGGTGGGCGCGGCGAGGACCTGGCCCACCGGCTCGACCGGTGGAACGGCGATCGCTCGGCCCGCGCCGATGCGTCGCGGCAACTGGCGCGGCGCTGGGCTATGCGGGCGAAGGAACTGGTTCCGGCCAGCTCGAACGACCACCCACCGTTGGCAGTACTGCTGGCTGAAGCTTTGCCGGACAACCTCGCCAAGCGCCGCGATGCGGCTGGAGAAGACTGGCTGACGGCTGGGGGCAGGGGCTTGCGGCTCGATCCAGCATCGATGCTCGCCCGCGCGGAATGGCTGGCAGTCGGGGATGCCCAAGGCGAGGCCAAGGGCGCGCGGATCACCGGGGCGATTGCCCTGACCGAAGCCGAAGTCCAGCGCTGGCTGGCGCACCGGATCGAGCGGCAGTCCGTGCTGCGCTGGATTGCGGAGGATCGCCGGGTCGAAGCGTTGGTTGAATCCCGGCTCGGCGCAATCGGCATGGCGCGCGGGTCCGATCCGTCACCTGATCCCGCAGCCATCCGGGCGTTTCTGGTTGAGCGGATCCGCAGCGATGGGCTTGACCTGGTCCCCTTCGGCAAGGCCAGCCACGGCCTGCTGCGGCGCGCGCGCTTCGCGGGGATCGACAGCCTGAGCGAGGCGGCTTTATTGGCCGATCTCGATGATTGGCTCGGCCCCATGCTGACTCGCCGGCTCGATGCGCTCGACCCGGCCAAACTCCACGATGCCCTGCGCGCGCGGCTGGACTATGCCGCGCAGCAGACGCTGGAGAAGCTGGTGCCTGCCCAGTTCACCTCACCGGCCGGGACCAGCCACGCTATCGACTATGACGATCCGGGCGGCCCTTCGGTTGAGTTGCGGGTCCAGGCGCTGTTCGGGATGGATCGGCATCCAACCTTCGGCCAGCCGCCGCAGCCGTTGCTGCTCAAGCTGACTGACCCCGGCGGCAAGCCCTTGCAGACCACCCGCGACCTTCCCGGCTTCTGGCGGGGATCGTGGAAAGATGTGCAGCGCGACATGAAGGGGCGCTATCCCAAGCACCGCTGGCCGGACGCGCC
>JACDQK010000177.1 GCA_015657645.1 Novosphingobium sp. | reverse complement strand
GGTGCGGCCTTGATGACGGCGCTGGTGATCGGTCTGATCATCGGTCCCAAGTTCATCAACATGTTGCGCTTGCGCCAGGGGAAGGGCCAGCCGATCCGCGAGGACGGTCCGCAGAGCCACCTGGCCAAGCGCGGCACGCCGACCATGGGCGGGCTGATGATCATGATTGCCCTGATCGTCTCGATGCTGCTGTGGATGGATCTGTCGAGCCCGCTGGTCTGGGCTTGCCTGATGGTCACGGCCGGCTTCGGCCTGATCGGGTTTCTCGACGATTACGACAAGGTCAAGAAGCGCAGCACGGCCGGAGTTTCCGGGCGGGCGCGGCTGCTGGCGGAATTCACCGTGGCCGGCCTGGCCGCCTGGATCATGGTCAGCCAGACCAGCACCAACCTCTATGTGCCGTTCCTCTCGGGCCACTACATTCCGCTGGGCCCGTTCTACTTCGTCTTTGCCGCCTTCGTGATTGTCGGCGCGGGCAATGCGGTAAACCTGACTGACGGGCTTGATGGCCTGGCGACCATGCCGGTCGTCATCGCCGCCGGGACCTTTGCGATCATCGCCTACCTGGCCGGCCGCGCCGACTTTTCGGCCTATCTCGGCATCCCGCACGTGCCGCGCGCTGGTGAACTTGCGATCCTCTGCGCCGGGATCATGGGGGCCTGTCTGGCCTTCCTCTGGTTCAACGCGCCGCCTGCTGCCGTCTTCATGGGCGACACCGGCAGTCTCGCGCTGGGCGGCGCGCTCGGCGCGATTGCGGTCGCTTCGCGGCATGAGATCGTGCTGGCGATTGTCGGCGGGCTGTTCGTGGCCGAGGCGCTGTCGGTTATCATCCAGGTCGCGGTCTACAAGCGAACCGGCAAGCGGGTGTTCAAGATGGCCCCGATCCACCACCACTTCGAACAACTGGGCTGGAAAGAATCGACCGTCGTGATCCGTTTCTGGATCGTCTCGATCGTCCTTGCCCTCATCGGTCTGTCGACGCTCAAGCTGCGATGATCACCACCCCCGCCTTTGCCGGTCAGCGCTTTGCCGTCCTTGGTCTGGCCCGCTCGGGTCTGACTGCGGTCGAAAGCCTGCTGGCGGGCGGGGCGCAGGTCACCGCCTGGGACAGCCGCGAAGAGCCACGCCGCGGGCTGGAGGGCCGGGTCGAACTGGCTGATCCGCTGGCGATCGACCTGACGGGCTATGCCGGTGTGGTCGTCTCACCCGGCGTCCCGCTCAATACCCATCCGATTGCCGCCCATGCCGCTGCGCATGGCGTGCCGGTGATCGGCGATATCGAGCTGTTCGCGATCGCCCGGCCGCACCTGCCCGCGCACCGCGTGGTCGGGATCACTGGCACTAACGGCAAGTCCACCACCACCGCGCTGGTCCACCATGTGCTGCAGAGCGCCGCCCTGCCGACCCGGATGGGCGGCAATATTGGCCTGCCGGTGCTGGGCCAGACGCCACTGCCGCCGGGCGGGGTCTATGTGCTTGAACTGTCGAGCTATCAGATCGACCTGACGCACAGCCTGGCCTGCGATGTTGCCGCGCTGCTCAACATCACGCCCGACCATCTCGACCGCTATGACGGGTTCGAGGCCTATGCCGCCAGCAAGGCCCGCCTGTTCGAAATGCAGCACGACGATCAGGTCGCGATCTTTGGCATTGGTGAGCCGGAAACTCGCGCCGTTGCCGAACGCGAGCTAGCGCGGCGCCCGGCCGGCAAGGTCCATTCGGTCGATGGCCATGAGCTGCTCCAGCTTCAGCCGAAGTGGCCAACGCTGCAGGGTCCGCATAACCTGCAGAACGCCGCCGTCGCTGTCGCCATTGCCGAGGCGCTCGGCCTGACCCCGGCGCAGTGGGGCCCGGCGCTGGCCAGCTTCCGCGGCCTGCCGCACCGGATGGAGCGCGTCGCCGAAGCGGGCGGGGTCCTCTACATCAACGACAGCAAGGCCACCAACCCGGCCTCGGCCGCCCCGGCACTCGGCGCCTTTCCGCCCAGCCCGGACAAGCGGATCCACTGGATCGTCGGCGGCCTGCCCAAGGGCGACGATCTGGATGAATGCGCGCCCTATTTCGGCAATGTCGCGGCTGCCTACACGATCGGCGAGGCCGGGCCGCGCTTCGCCGAATTGCTGCGCCCGCACATGCCGGTCAACCGCAGCGAGATGATGTGCGATGCGATCCAGCAGGCGATGGCTGCCGCTCACCCGGGCGACGTCGTGCTGCTTTCGCCGGCCTGCGCCAGCTTTGACCAGTTCCGCGATTACGAGGCGCGCGGCGACAACTTCCGTCAGATCGTTCAGGCGCTGATCGCCGATCAGGTGCCTGCCGCGGAAGGAGCCCACTGATGGCCACCCATCCGCCCTTCGTGCCGCGCGCCGGCCAGGCCCCCAGTGCGATGGGTCTGCCGCGCCAGCGCCGCAACCGCCGCAGCGAGTTTGCGATCTGGTGGCGCGAGGTAGACCGGGTTTTGCTGGGGCTGATCCTGCTGCTCATGGCGCTGGGCACCCTGGCGGTTGCTGCCGCTTCGCCGGCCAGCGCGCAGCGCCTCTCGACCGCGCGGGTCAAGCTGGATGATCTGCACTTCTTCTACATTCACCTGCGCTGGCAGTTCGTTGGCCTGCTGGTGATGTTGGGGGCGGCGGCGCTGACCAAGGACCTGGCGCGGCGCGGCGGCATTCTGCTCGGTGTGGCGATGCTGATCGGGCTGTTTCTGGTGCCGGTGGTCGGCTCGACCGTGAATGGGGCGAAGCGCTGGCTTGACCTTGGTATGTCGCTGCAACCGTCGGAGTTCCTGAAGCCGGCCTTTGCGATCTGCCTGGCCTGGATCCTCTCGTGGCGGGCGCGCGACCCCAAGCTGCCAGTCGTGGCGCTCAGTACTGCCATCATGCTGCTGGTGGTCTGCCTGCTGATGCTCCAGCCAGACCTCGGCTCGGCAATCCTGTTTGCCGGGGTATGGTTTGTGCTGGCGCTGCTGGCTGGTATTTCGGTTCAGCGTATCGGGGTCATCGCCGCTGGCGGGATCGGCGCCGTGACCTTGGCCTATCTGTTCTACGAGAACGGCCGCAACCGCATCGATGCCTTCCTGGGCGGTGGTACCGCCTATGACCAGGTCGACCTTGCCAGCCGCACGCTGCTCTCGGGCGGCTGGACCGGCACCGGTATCTGGCTGGGCAAGCGCAAGATGTCGCTGCCCGAGGCCCATACCGATTACATCTTCTCGGTGATCGGTGAGGAATTTGGCCTGATCATGTGCCTGGTGATCGTCGCGCTTTATGTGGCGATCGTGCTGCGCGTGCTGCTGCGACTGCTCAAGGAGGATGACCTCTTCACCACGCTCGCCGCCGCCGGCCTTACGGCCCAGCTTGGCGGGCAGGCCTTCATCAACATTCTGGTCAACCTGCAGCTGTTCCCGTCAAAAGGGATGACCCTGCCGCTGATCTCCTATGGCGGTTCGTCCACTATTGCACTTTGCCTTGGGGTCGGGCTGCTGCTGGCGATTACCCGGCGCAATCCGTTCATCGAGCGTGAAACCTTCAGGATTGGCGATATGGGAGGGTCCTTGAAATGACCGGGCCGACGCGGCACTACGTCCTCGCAGCCGGGGGCACCGGCGGGCACCTGATCCCGGCCTTTGCCCTGGCGGTCGAGCTGGAGCGGCGCGGGCACCACGTTGCGCTGGTCACCGATACGCGCGGCGCCAAGTTGCCGGGCAAGCCCGACAGCCTGGTCACCCATGTCCTCCCGGCTGGGCGGATCGGCAAGAACCCGCTGCACTGGCCCGGGGGCATTTCCGCGATCCTCGAAGGCAAGCGGATGGCCGAGCGGCTGTTCGAAAGCTTCCAGCCGGCCTGCGTCGTCGGCTTCGGCGGCTATCCCGCTTTCCCGACACTGTGGGCGGCGACCGCTTCGGGCGTGCCGAGCGTGATTCACGAGCAGAATGCCGTGCTGGGCCGGGTCAACCGGCTGATGGCGGGGCGCGTCGATGCAATCGCGACCTCGTTCCGGCAGGTTGATCGGCTCAAGCCAAAGTTCGCACTGAAGACCCACCTGGTCGGCAATCCTGTCCGGGCCGAGGTTCTGACCCTGCGCGACGAGCCGTTCCCGCCGTTCAGCGAAGATGGCCTGCTGCGCGTGCTGGTCACTGGCGGCAGCCAGGGGGCGAGCGTCCTCTCGCAGGTGGTGCCTGATGCCCTGGCCATGCTCCCCGCCGCGCTGCGCACTCGCCTGCAGGTGACCCAGCAGTGCCGGCCCGAGGATATCGAAGCGGTCCGCGCGCGCTATGCCGGGCATGACATCCCGGCCGAACTCGGCACCTATTTCGAGAACATGGCCGAGCGGCTGGCCGATACCCACCTGTTCATCGGCCGCGCCGGGGCTTCGACCATTGCCGAACTGACCGCCGTGGGCCGTCCGGCGATCCTGGTCCCGCTGCCGATCGCGACTGACGATCATCAGGCCGCCAACACGCGCGAGATCTGCGCGGCCGGCGGTGCGCGGATGATCCGGCAGGAACGGTTTACCGCTTCCGAGGTCGCCAAGCAGATCCTCGCCATTGCGCAGAGCCCGGAAACGCTGGCCAATGCCGCCCACGGCGCGTGGAACTGCGGCTATCCCAAGGCTGCGCAGGACCTGGCCGACCTGGTCGAAGGCTTTGGCGGCGCCCCGCTGATGGACGTGATCCGCGTGGCCGATGCGGCTGTTGCCGGGGCTGTCATCGGCGGCGCGGCGGCGGCAGGTTAGGAAGAGACGGAAATGAAGGGCGTAGGCACTGACATCGGCACGATCCATTTCGTCGGCATCGGCGGGATCGGCATGTCCGGCATTGCCGAGGTGATGCACAACCTGGGCTATAGCGTCCAAGGCAGCGACATTGCCGAGGGCTACGTCGTCGAAGGCCTGCGCGCCCGCGGGATCAAGGTGATGATCGGTCACAAGACCGAGAACCTGGGCGACGCCGCCGTGGTCGTGACCTCGACCGCCGTGAAGCGCGACAACCCCGAAGTGGTCGCCGCGCTGGAAAACCGCGTGCCGGTGGTGCGCCGCGCTGAAATGCTGGCCGAACTGATGCGGCTGAAGCGCACGGTCGCAGTGGCTGGCACGCACGGCAAGACCACAACGACTTCGCTGGTCGCCGCCCTGCTTGATGCCGGCGGGGTTGATCCGACCGTGATCAACGGCGGGATCATCAATTCCTACGGCTCCAACGCGCGCCTTGGCGAAAGCGAGTGGATGGTGGTCGAAGCGGATGAGAGCGACGGCTCCTTCCTGCGGCTCGACGGGACCATTGCGGTGGTCACCAACATCGATCCCGAGCACCTCGATCACTATGGCAGCTTCGATGCGATCAAGGACGCCTTCGTCGAATTCATCGAGAACGTGCCGTTCTATGGCTGCGCGGTGCTGTGCATCGATCACCCGGAGGTCCAGGCGGTAATTCCCAAGGTCCGGGACCGCCGCGTGGTGACTTACGGTTTCTCCGCCCAGGCCGACGTGCGGGGAGAAAACGTCACCCCGGTCCCCGGTGGCAACCGCTTTGACGTGGTGATCCGCCAGCGCGACGGCTCGCAGCGCCGGATCGACGGGATCGAGCTACCGATGCCCGGCCGTCACAACGTCCAGAACGCCCTCGCAGCGGTCGGCGTCGCGGTGGAGATGGGCTGCGGCGATAGCGTTATCCAGACCGGCTTTGCCAAGTTCGGCGGGGTCAAGCGGCGCTTCACCAAGGTCGGCGAGATCGACGGTGTGACCATCATCGACGATTACGGCCACCACCCGGTCGAAATCCGCGCCGTCCTCGCCGCTGCCCGCGAAGGCGTGCAGAACCGCGTGATCGCCGTGGTCCAGCCGCATCGGTTTACCCGCCTGCGCGATCACCTGGAGGAGTTCCAGGCCGCCTTCAACGATGCCGACATTGTCTATGCCGCCCCGGTCTATGCTGCCGGTGAAGCTCCGATCGAGTGCGTCGATTCCGCCGCCCTGGTCGAAGGAATCAAGGCGCGCGGCCACCGATCCGCGCACCTGATTGCCAGCGCTGATGCCCTGGCGGCAGAGCTCGCCAATGTCGCCCAGCCGGGGGACATGGTGGTCTGCCTGGGGGCGGGGGACATCACCAAGTGGGCCGGCGGGCTTGAAGCCGCGATCCGCGTCTTCCGGACCGGCGGATGAGCACGGCGACGCTCCCCTCTGTCAGGGGCAAATTGACCCCTGCGGCCCCGCTGGCGCCGCTCGTCTGGTTCAAGTCGGGCGGCGCCGCCGAGTGGCTGTTCGAGCCGAAGGATGTGGTCGACCTGCAGGCCTTTCTGGCCGATCTCGATCCCGCCGTACCGGTCATGGCACTGGGCCTTGGCTCCAACCTGATCGTCCGCGACGGCGGGGTGCCGGGCGTGGTGGTGCGGCTGGGCAAGGCCTTTGCGAAGGTCAGCAAGAGCGCCGACCTGACGCTCGATTGCGGGGCCGGGGCCAGCGGCATCCTTGTCTCCTCCACCGCGCGCGACAGCGGCATTGCCGGCCTGGAATTCCTCCGCTCGATCCCCGGCACGGTCGGCGGCTTCGTGCGGATGAACGGCGGCGCCTATGGCGGCGAGGTGAAGGACATTCTGGTCGATTGCGACGTCGTGATGCGCGACGGATCGATGCACACCCTGCCGGTCGAAGCGCTACACTACACCTACCGCCACAGCGAACTGCCAGACGGCGCGATCGTGGTCGGCGCGCGGTTCAAGGGCCGACCCGGTGTGCCGGAGGACATCCAGGCCGAAATGGACCGCATCTCCGCCAGCCGCGAAGCCAGCCAGCCGCTGCGCAGCAAGACCGGCGGCAGCACCTTCAAGAACCCGGCTGGGCACAAGGCCTGGGCTCTGGTTGACGAGGCCGGTTGCCGGGGGCTTCAGCTCGGCGGCGCACAGGTCAGCGAGAAGCACACCAACTTCCTGCTCAACCTGGGCGAAGCGACCAGCGCCGACATCGAAGCCCTGGGCGAGGAAGTGCGGCGGCGGGTGAAAGACAAGTCGGGCGTTGAGCTCGAATGGGAAATTCAGCGAGTAGGCAAGGCAAAGTGACTCTCCCCAAACTCCACGTCGCGGTGCTGATGGGCGGCTGGTCGAACGAACGGCCGGTCTCACTGATGAGCGGGGGCGAGATTGCCAAGGTGCTGGAAGAGCGCGGGCACCGTGTCACCCGGATCGACATGGATCGCCAGGTGGCGCAGCGGCTGGCCGAGGCCGCGCCTGACGTGGTGTTCAATGCACTGCACGGCTCGCCGGGCGAGGATGGCTCGATCCAGGGCATGATGGACCTGATGGGGCTGACCTATACCCACTCGGGCATGGTCACCTCGGTCATCGCGATCGACAAGGAACTGACCAAACAGGCGCTGGTTCCGCATGGCATTCCGATGCCGGGCGGACGGATCGTGCCGGTCGCCGAAATCTATGAGCGGGACCCGCTGGAGCGGCCCTATGTGCTCAAGCCGGTCAATGAAGGCTCGTCAGTCGGCGTGGCGATCGTCACCGCCGAGGGCAATTACGGCAACCCGATCAGCAAGGACAGCAAGGGGCCGTGGCAGGAGTTCGATGAACTGCTGGCCGAACCCTATATTCGCGGGCGCGAGCTGACCACGGCGGTACTGGGCGGCAAGGCGCTGATGGTCACCGAACTGCGGCCAAAGTCCGGCTTCTATGATTTTGACGCCAAGTACACCGAAGGCCTGACCGAGCATATCTGTCCGGCCGAGATCCCGGACGAGATTACCCAGGCCTGCCTCGACATCGCACTGCGCTGTCATCAGCTGCTCGGCTGCAAGGGGCCCAGCCGCACGGATTTCCGCTGGGATGACGAGCGCGGCCTTTCCGGCTTGTTCGTGCTCGAAACCAACACCCAGCCAGGGATGACACCGCTCAGCCTGGTGCCCGAACAGGCCCGGCACCTGGGCATCTCATTTGGCGAGCTGGTTGAAATGATTATCGCCGAGGCTTTGGCGGAACGTGATCGCAAGCAGGGGGCCAAGCGATGAGCCAGACCATCAAGCGCGGCGGCAAGAGCGTCCGCAAGGCCGCTGCGGCGCAAGGCAAGGTCCGCCAGGTCCGCGCCGCACGGGCCAGAACCGGCTCGGCGATCGGCACGGCGATGGGCTGGCTGCCGATCAGCGAAGAACAGTGGCAGCGCGTGTTCCTGGCCAGCATCCTGGGCGGGGCAGCGGTCCTGGCCTGGACCGTGGCGAGCTTTGCCGGCGTTCCGGCCATGGCCAAGGCGCAGCTGGCCTCGGTCGCCAACGATGCGGGCTTCGAAGTGCGCCGGGTCGAAGTGCGGGGGGTCAAGAACCTGAACGAGCTCAAGGTCTATGAGCGCGCTCTGGCTGAGCGTGATCGAGCCATGCCGCTGGTCGATGTCGAGGGGCTGCGGCAGGAACTGCTCCAGCTCTCCTGGGTCGAGGACGCGCGTGTCTCGCGCCAGCTGCCGGATTCGCTGGTGATCGACATTGTCGAGCGCACTCCCGCCGCTGTGCTGCGCAAGGCCGACAAGCTGGTGCTGATCGACGCGACCGGCGCCGAGCTTGAAGTGGTCGGCTCGGCCCGCGCCAAGGGCAAATTGGTGGTCTCTGGGCCTGGTGCAGGCAAGCAGGTTGCGGCGCTGCAGGAACTGATGTCTGCCGCCCCGGCCTTGAAGCCGCAATTGCGCGAGGCCCAATGGGTCGGCAACCGTCGCTGGAACTTCACCTTCAAGACCGGCCAGGTCCTCGCCCTGCCGGAAGGCGATGAAAAGTCGGCCAAGGCGCTGATGACCTTCGCCCGGCTGGATGGCGTCAATCGCTTGCTCGGCGGCAAGGTCGCCGCTTTTGACATGCGGGCGGGCGACCGGATCTATCTGCGCGTGCCGG
>JACDQK010000176.1 GCA_015657645.1 Novosphingobium sp. | reverse complement strand
GACGATGATCAGCGGCTCCCCGGCATTGTCCCACCGCATGAAGCACCCGGGCTCGGGGATCTCGTCGATATGCGCGGCGAACAGCCAGCTTTTGCGGAAGATGTGGGCCTGTTCCAGCGCAAAGTATTCGGGGCTGGTATAGCGCGCGGCCGGCAGGTCGGGCAGTGCCGGGAAGCCGGCCGGCGGCGCGTTGCGCTGGCCTTCCCACTCCATCATCGCCTTCAGCGCGGCAACTTCGGCCTGGTCCATCATCCCTCTCCTATGGCGCGGAGACTATCCCCCCAAAGGCCCGGGCGGCACTCGCGCTTTAGTCAGTTTGGACCCATCACCCAGTCGACTAGACCTTGCGCAACAAACACAAGCGAGAGGCATGACTGTGGCAGGACGGGTCGAAGGCAAGATTGCATTGGTTACCGGCGGGGCAATGGGCCTGGGCAAGGCCGATTGCGAACGGCTCGCGGCCGAAGGGGCCACGGTCTATGTCACCGATATCGACCTGGCCGGGGCTGAGGCCGTGGCCAAGGCGGTTGGCGGTGTGGCCATGAAACATGACGTCCGCTCGCCCGAACAGTGGCAGGCCGTGGCTGACCGGATCGAGGCCGACCATGGCCAGCTCGATATCCTGGTCAACAATGCTGGCAACGTGATCTTCGAAAGCATCGAGAACTGCTCGCTCGACAATTTCCGCCTGCACATGGCGATCCATGTCGAAGGGACCTTCCTGGGCTGCCAAGTCTGCCTGCCGCTGCTGAAGAAGTCGAAATCGGCCGCGATCATCAACATGGCCTCGACCGCCTCGCTAATGGGTTACGGCACGATCGTCGCCTATACCGCCGCCAAGGGCGCGATCCGTTCGATGACCAAGTCGATCGCGATGCACTGCCAGGATCAAGGCTATCCGATCCGCGTCAACGTGCTGATGCCGGGCGGGATCGAAACGCCGATGGTCCGCGATATCTCGGGCCGGGCCGGACAGGAGCTGATGCCGATCCCCGACGGGATCCTGCCCAAGGATTCGCTCGGCGCGCCCAAGGATGTCGCCAATGCCGTGCTGTTCCTCGCCAGCGACGAGGCCCGCTTCCTGACTGGTATCGAAATCCCGGTGGACAATGGCCTCTTCGCCCGCCCCGAACGCTGAGGCGGGCGAGCCCGAGGACACGGCGGCACCCTGGTATCGCTGGTACGTCCTGGGTCTGCTGATCCTGACCCTGCTGTTCAGCGTTGCTGACCGGCTGGTCTTCTCGATCCTGATCGAGCCGATCAAGGCCGAGTTCAAGCTGAGCGACACCCAACTGGGCCTGCTGGGCGGGGTGGCCTTTACGGTGACCTACATGTTTGCCGGCTTCCCGGCGGCGCGGCTGGCCGACCGATCGGTGCGCAAGAACATCGTTGCCGGGGCGATCACCTTCTGGTCGCTGATGACCGCGCTGTGCGGCGTCGCGATCGGGTTCTGGACCCTGTTCCTGGCCCGCACCGGCGTCGGTGTGGGCGAGGGCTGCAGCGGCCCGGCCTCGCAATCGATGATTGCCGACTATTTCAAGCGCGAGGAACTGGCCCGGGCGATGGGCTTCCTGACCGTTGGCTCAACCATGGGCACGGTGACCGGGCTGATGGCCGGCGGCCTGCTGGCCGAAGCTTTCGGCTGGCGCTGGGCTTTCGTGCTGATGGGCCTGCCCGGCGTGCTGATCGGCTGCCTGCTATACGCGACTGTGCGCGAGCCCAAGCGCGGGCGCTTTGCCCCGGCGGGATCGCGGATCGAGCAGACTTCTGTGCGCGAAACGGTTTCGACCCTGCTGGCCAACCGGGTCTATCTCGGCATCGTCATGGGCTACGCGGTCCAGATCATGATCGGCTATGGCATGGCCTTCTGGATGGCACCGATCATGATCCGGCAGTTCTCGGTCTCGGTCAGCGATGTGGCGATATACCTGGGGCTGGCCTTCATGATCAGCGGCCTGCCGGGGCCGATCCTGGGCGGGTTCATCACCGATGCCCTGACCCGGCGCGACGAGCGCTGGCGCGCCTGGTATCCGGGCCTGGCCAGCCTGGCCTGCGCCCTGCCGCTGTGGTTCAGCCTGCAGGCCGAGACGCTCTGGCCCTTCCTGATCCTGTTCTCGGTCGCGTACGGCATCTTCGTTTCCAGCCAGGCGCCGATCATGTCGGGCATTCAGGCTGCGGTCGAGCCATCGCAGCGCGGCTTTGCCGTGGCTTTCGCGATGTTCTTCAACAACCTGATCGGGCAGGCCGCGGGCCTCGGCCTGATCGGCTATCTGAGTGACAGCTTCCAGCCCGAAATGGGCGTGCGGGGGCTGGGCATGGCGATGTTCGCCGTCAGCCTTGGCGCGGGGATTGTGGCGCTGGCCATCTTCATCTGGACCGCCGCGCAGATGCGCAGCAGCGGCTATCTCGCGAAAATGGGGCGGGCCTAGAAGCCCGGGTGCACCGCCAGCGCGCCGCCATCGACGAGCAGCTCCGAGCCGGTCATGAAGCCGCAGCCGTCCGAGACCAGGAAGGCGATGGCCGCGGCGATCTCGGCCGGATCGGCCAAGCGGCCGAGCGGTGAGGTTTTTGCCACGAGGTGGCGCAGCTGCGGATCGATCGCGTCCATCTTGGTGAATACGCCGGTATCGGTAGCGCCCGGCACCATGGCATTGCAGCGGATATTGTAGCCCTGCTGCGCGCAGTGCACCGCAACCGACTTGGTCAGCATCCGTACCCCGCTCTTGGCGCTGGTATAGGTCACATCGCCCGGCAAGGCGGCATAGGCCGTGGTCGAGGCGACGTTGACGATCGCGCCCGATGAGCCGCCCGGATTGGCCTTCATCGCCCGGATCGCGGTCTGGCAGCCCAGCATCACGCCGGTCAGCAGCACGCCGATGCCGCGGTCCCAGTCCGCCAGGGTCACGTCTTCGATCGACTTCTGGACGGTATAGCCGGCGTTGTTGACCAGAATGTCGAGCCGACCGTGCTGGCTGACAACATGATCCACCAAGTCGGCCCAGCGCGCGGGGTCGGCGACGTCCTGCTGCAGGAATTCGATGCCGGTGGAATAGGCCGGGGCCGGGGCGATATCGGTCGCGATTACTGCCGCGCCGTCGGCCGCCAATCGCGCCGCCGTAGCCTTGCCGATGCCTGATGCGGCGCCGGTTACGATGGCCACTTTGCCTGCAAGGTTACCCATCCGGGCCGCTCCCGTGATTATGCCGGGACTAGCTAGCCGGGTGAGCCCGGCAATGCCGCTCCCATTTTTGCGGATTAACGCCGGGCTCTGCACACCCTAGACCCGCATCACAATTAATCTCGGCAAGAGGAGCGACTTATGGACCTGGGTCTGGCTGGCAAGAAAGTGATCATGAACGGCGGGGCCCACGGGCTGGGCCTGGCTTCGCTCAAGCTGTTTGCAGCGGAGGGCGCTGACGTCGCCTTCTTCAGCCGCAAGGCTGACAAGATTGAGGCTGCAAAGGCCGCGATCGAAGCGGCCGGGCCGGGCAAGGTCTTTGCCGAAGTGTTCGACATGGCCACCGGTGGCGATGCCTACAAGGCCTGGCTGACCAAAGCTGCTGAGGAACTGGGCGGCTGCGACATCTTCATCCACACCGCCAGCTCTTCGGGCACTGGCGGCACGGGTGACTGGCAGCAGGGCCTCGACATGGACATCATGGGCGCGGTTTATGGCGTCGAAGTGCTGACGCCTTACCTGGAAAAGTCGGATGCGGGTTCGATCGTCTTCATGTCCTCTACCGCAGCGCTTGAGACGTTTATCGTGCCGCAGGCCTTCAACGCGCTGAAGGCCGCGCTGATTACGCATGGCTCGCAGCTCAGCCAGGCGCTGGCGCCCAAGGGCATCCGGGTGAACATGGTCTCGCCCGGCGCGATCTATTACGATGGCGGCAATTGGGACACGATCAAGCAGCATGTCCCGGCGCTATACGATGCTACCTTGGCCAAAATGCCGATGGGCCGGTACGGGAATGCTGAGGAAGTCGCCAAGGCGATCGTCTTCGTCGCCAGCCCGGCCTGCCCCTATATGACTGGGACCAACCTGGTGGTCGACGGCGGTTTCACCCAGCGCGTCCAGTTCTGATCCGGAGTCCAGCCCTGCCATGAGCACGATCGACCGCGCTAAGCTGCTCGATATCTATACCCGCACCATGAAGGTGAACCGGACCGACGAGAAGTTCCGGTCGCTGCTGATGCAGGGCAAGGTCGCGGTGATGTATTACTGCGTCCGGGGCCAGGAACTGGTCTCGGCCGCGGCCATGGCGGCGCTGACTGATGATGACTATGTGGTCTGCACCTATCGCGGGCAGGGCGAGCAGACCGCCAAGGGCATTCCGCCCGAACTGTGGTGGGCCGAATGCCTCGGCAAGGTCACTGGCACCTGCAAGGGCAAGGGCGGGACCATGCACATCACCTACCCCGAAAAGGGGATCATGGTGACGACCGGCGTGGTTGGATCGGGCCTGCCGATCGCCACGGGCCTGGCCATGGCCAGCCAGAACAACGACGACGGCAAGGTCACCCTGGTCAGCTTTGGCGATGGTGCGGCCAATATCGGCGGCTTCCACGAAGCGATGAACATGGCCCAGCTCTACAAGCTGCCGGTCGTCTTCCTATGCCAGAACAACCGCTATGGCGAACACACCGCCTTTGCCGATCACACCAGCAGCGAATCGATCTCCTCGCGCGCCGCCGGTTACGGGATGCGCGGCGTGCTGGTGGACGGGAACGACGTCGATCAGGTCTATCCGGCAGTCCAGGAAGCCGTCGACCGCGCCCGGGCGGGTGAGGGGCCGACCCTGGTCGAGGCGATGTGCTACCGCATGATGGGCCACTTCTTCGGCGCGGATTTCTCCTACATGCCCAAGGAACACCTCGCCGAAATGGCCGCGGAAGACCCGCTGCCCAAGCTGCGCAAGGTGATGCTGGATCACCAGTTCAGCGAGGAAGAACTCGACGCGATTGTCGCCGGGATCGATGCCGAGATTGACGGGGCAGTTGCCGCCGCGCTCGCCGCCGACCTGCCGGGGCCAGAGGAACTGGCGATCGATGTGTTCGAAACCCCGCTGGTGGAGGCGCACTGATGGCCGAGATTACCCTGGCGCAGGCGCTCAACAAGGCGATTGACGAAGCCATGGCCGAGGACGCAGGCGTGTTTTGCCTCGGTGAGGACGTTTCCGCCAAGCAGGGCGGCGGCGTGTTCAAGATCACCTCGGGCCTGACCGAGAAATACGGCGAACACCGCGTCCGCGCGACGCCGATTTCGGAAACCGCAATCGTCGGCGCGGCGGTTGGCGCGGCGCTGGCCGGGCAGCGGCCGATTGCCGAGATCATGCTGATGAACTTCGTGGGCGTCTGCATGGACCAGATCGTCAACCACGCCGCCAAGCTGCGCTTCATGTCGGGCGGGCAGACCAATGTCCCGCTGGTGATCCGCACCACCACCGGCGTCGGCGTCGGCTTTGGCGGGCAGCATTCGGACATGCTCGAGGCCTGGTTTGCCCATGTCGCCGGCATCCACGTGGTGACCCCGTCCAACGCCGCAGATGCCCGCGGGCTGATGCGCGCCGCGATTGACTGCAACGATCCGGTGATCTTCATCGAGAACATCCTGTGCTACGGCCTCAAGGCCGAGGACCCGGGTCCGGGTTATCGCGTGCCGCTGGGCAAGGCGGCCGTCGCACGTGAGGGCAGCGATATCTCGCTGATCACTTATGGCCGGACCGTACTCGATGCCCTGGCCGTGGCCGATGACCTGGCCAAGGAAGGTATCTCGGTCGAAGTGATCGACCTGCGCACCATCGCGCCCTACGACGAGGCGACCGTGCTGGCCTCGGTCCGCAAGACCGGGCTGGCGATCACCCTGCACGAAGCGGTCCGCCCCTTCGGCACCGGGGCAGAACTGGCCGCCAATATCCAGGAAAAGTGCTGGGACAGCCTGAAAGGCCCGGTCCGCCGGATCGGCGGCACTTTCTCACCCGTGCCCTTCGCGACCGTGCTGGAACAGGCCTGGATCCCGAACAAAGGGCAGATCGTCGGCCAGATCAAGGCCGCGCTGGGGAAGGGCTGATGACGACCGAAATCCGCATTCCCAAGCTCGGCATGAGCGCCACCGAAATGACCCTGCTCGAATGGATGTTCGGCGATGGCGATCAAGTGACCGAAGGCGAAGTGATCTACACCGTCGAAACCGACAAGACGACCGCCGAGATCGAGGCCCAGGCCTCGGGCATCATCCACCCGACGGGGGAGGAAGGCGCAGTCTACCAGGTTGGCGATCTGATCGGCACGATTGAATGACCGGCCCGGCGGGGCTCCTGCTGGCCGAGGTCTACCGCCTCGCCGGCTTGCGCGACTGGGACGGCGTTGCCGCCCTCTGCGCGCCGGACTTCGTGGTCCACGAGGCGCCGGGCCTGCCCTATGGCGGCGAATGGCGCGGGCAGGACGCGCTGCAACGCGTCGCCACCGCCATGTACGGCACCTGGGAGACTGCCAAAGTCGACATCCACGAAATCGTCGGCGGCGAGGAGTGGGGTGTGGTCGTGCTGACCCTGACCATGACCTCGAAACGCACCGGGCGCACCTTCAGCCAGACGGTCAACGAGGCAGGCCGGTTCAAGGACGGGATCCTGCAGGAATTGCGGATCCATTACTTCGACGCGACTGAGGTCGCGGCCGAGGCTTGAACCTTAAACCGGCTTGGTCCAGTCCCACTGCTTGAGCCAGACCTTCATCGACAGCGGCTCGACATCGAGCAGCTTGGCGGTCTCGCGCGGGTCGACCACCAGCGGGCTGGTGGCCTGCGTGTTGTAGAAGCGGTAGAACTTGGCCATCCCGGCATAGGGCGTGCCAGGCAGCAGCTCGCGCGAGCCGGTGACCAGTTCGCTCATGTTGGCGGCGAAATCGTCGGGGTCGAGGCTGCGGAACTGGATTGGGCGGCCGATCTCGGCCGATAGCCGCAGCGCCACTTCATCACCGGTCAGTGCTTCCGGGCCGCCGACGGGGACGTGCTGCCCATCGGCGCGGTCGGTCTCCAGCGCGGCGGCCATGTATTCGGCGACGTCCGACAGCGCGATCCAGCTGATCTTGAGCTCGGGCGCGGCGGGATAGGGGAAAACCCCGCGGTTGACGATCGAGGGCTTGGTCCAGACCCGGATGATGTTGTCCATGAACACGGTCGGTTCGATGAACACGCAAGGAATGCCGGTTTCCGCCAGCGCCCGCTCGATATCGCGGCGGCCATCGTGGGCGGTCAGATCGAGGTCGTGATCGGCGACGAAGCAGCTGGTGTTGAAGACGATCTTTTGCAGCCCTGAACCGCGCGCGCCCGCCGCGATGCTGGCGCCCATGGCTGCGGCCCTGGCCCGGTCGAATTCGACGGTAGGTGCATCACCAGCGCGTCCTGGCCCACAAAGGCCGCGGCCAGGCTGGCGCTGTCGGTGATGTCGGCGTGAACGGTCCTGAGGTCGGGGAAGGGCGTCTGGGCCATGGCATCGGCCCGCCGCGCCCCGGCGGTCACGGCAAAGCCGCGCCGCTGCAGCGATGACCAGCGGGACACCCTGATCGCCCGAGGCGCCCAGGACCAGGACATTGCGGATCGTCATCTCGCGGACCGCCGCGCCTTAGCCCGGCAGCTCCCCGTTGATGTATTTCATCAGCGTGGTCTGGAAATGGCGCACCCGGCTGTCCTGGTAATGGCCCAGTTCCATGATGCCATTGGCCGAAGCCTTCATGCCGGTCTGGACGTGCGGCAGGTTGGCCAGGTCCTGATCGAACACCCCCGCCAGCGCCTCGCCCATCTTGTCCTTGGCCCAGGCGAAGGGCTGGTCCTCGGGAATCACGGTCTTGTCGACTGCGCGCGGACGCTCCTGACCTTTCGGAGTCGGGAACAGCAGGCGGATTTCCATTATGCACCAGTCCGGCGTGTCGCCCGGCAGCCAGCGGTAGACCAGGGTCGGCAGATAGCCGATCCACGGCGAGAAATTGGGGAAGATGTTGTAGGTGAAATTGTCGAGGATTTCGGCGTCGGACTTGTCCGAATAGTCATGGCCGTACTGCGTCTGGAAGCCCTGGCGGCTCGCTTCGGCCAGCAGCTTGCGGGCCTGCAGCGGATCGTTCTCGTCAAGCGAAGCCGCATCCGTGCTGGCGCTGAAGCGGCGGTTGGTGCTGGCATCGCTGCCGCCCGAAAACTCGCCCATCTTGTCGAGGATGTACTGCTGGCTCTTGCCTGCCATGTGCGGGCTGAGCACGCCCGAGGGAGTGATCGCGCGGTTGAAGTTGTCACCGATCAGATCGTAGCGGGTATTGGCATCGCCCAGGAAGGGCAGCAAGCTGCGGGTGCGTGGTGACCGAATGCCCAGGCTTCCATGAAAGCTTCGGCCGATGGCCTTTCCAGTTGGCCGGCACTTTGCGCGCCACCACATGCCCGGTGTAGCGGTTTTCGAAAGTCAG
>JACDQK010000175.1 GCA_015657645.1 Novosphingobium sp. | reverse complement strand
GCCAAGCAGTGTGTAGAGGAAGAACTTGTAGCTGGCGTAGATCCGGTCCTGCCCACCCCAGATGCCGATGATCAGGTACATCGGGATCAGGCCGGCTTCGAACATGATGTAGAACAGGAAGATATCCTGCGCCGCGAAGACGCCGATCATCAGCGTTTCCATCAGCAGGAAGGCAGCCATGTATTCGCCAACCCGCTTCTCGATCGCTTCCCAGCTGGCGCCGATGCAGATCGGCATCAGGAAAACTGAGAGCATGATCAGCATCAGCGCGATCCCATCGATCCCGAGCTTCCATTCGAAGCCGGCAAACAGCGATGCACGCTCGACAAACTGCCACTGCGCCCCGCCGACATCGTAATTGGCCCAGAGCACCAGGCCGAGGCCCAGGTTGATCAGGGTGGCAATCAACGCCGTCCAGCGGGCAGCGCGCGCTTCGACCAGGAGACAGGCCACGGCCGCCAGCAGCGGCACCAGCAGCATGACCGAGAGAATGGGGAAACCGGCCATCTTAGCGCACCATTATCCAGGTGATTGCCGCGGTCAGGCCGAGCAACATCACCAGAGCATAGGAATAGAGGTAACCCGACTGGACCTTCTGCGCGAAGCGGGTCCCCTGCTGCACGGTCCAGGCCGCGCCATTGGGACCGAAGCGGTCGATGAAACCGATGTCACCCAGCTTCCAGAACTTGTCGCCAAGCCAGAAGGCCGGGCGGACGAACAAGAAGTTGTAGAGCTCGTCGAAGTACCACTTGTTGTAGACGAAGCGGTAGAGGACATCGATCTGGTCGACGACCTTGGCCGGGAACTCCGGATTGCGGATATAGGAATACCAGGCACCCGCCAGGCCGATCAGCATGACGATCGAGGCCGACAGCTTCACCCACAGCGGCACTTCATGCATCGCGTGCATCAGGTGCTCGTTATAGAACAGCGAACCGCCCCAGAACTCGGCGCTTTCCAGAAAGCCGTGGTTGAAGACCCAGCCCGCGAAGACCGCGCCCAGCGTCAGCACACCCAGCGGGATCAGCATCGAGAGCGGGCTTTCGTGCGGGTGATAGCCCGCCGTGCCATCATCATGGTGCGCGTGGCCGTGATCGCCATGACCATGCGCATGATCGTCATGGCCATGATTATCGTGAACCGCGTGCTGGATATGCTCCGACCCGGCCCAGCGCGGCTTGCCGAAGAAGGTCAGGAAGATCAGGCGCCAGGAATAGAAGCTGGTCATGAGCGCGGCGGTCACGCCCACCCAGAAGGCGAACTGACCGGCTTCCTTGCCGCTGGCAAAGGCCACTTCAAGGATCGCATCCTTCGAATGGAAGCCCGCAAACCCGGCGTGGAGCCAGTAGACGCCGACCCCGGTGATCGCCAGCGTGCCGGCCATCATCGCCCAGAAGGTCAGCCGGATATGCTTACGCAGGCCACCATAGAACCGCATGTCCTGCTCGTGATGCATCGCGTGGATCACCGAGCCGGCACCCAGGAACAGCAGCGCCTTGAAGAAGGCGTGGGTGAACAGGTGGAACATCGCTGCGCCATAGGCCCCGACGCCGGCGGCGAAGAACATGTAGCCCAGCTGCGAGCAGGTTGAATAGGCGATCACCCGCTTGATGTCCCATTGCGTTAGGCCAACCGTGGCGGCGAAGAAGCAGGTGGCCGCGCCGACATAGGTCACGATATCCAGCGCAATCGGGCTGGCTTCGAACATCGGCGAGAGGCGGCAGACCATGAAGACGCCGGCGGTGACCATGGTGGCCGCGTGGATCAGCGCCGAAACCGGGGTCGGGCCTTCCATCGCGTCGGGCAGCCAGGTGTGCAGGCCAAGCTGCGCTGACTTACCCATCGCGCCGATAAACAGCAGGATGCACAGGATCGTCATCGTATCCCAGCGGTAGCCGAGGAAGCCGATGGTCGAACCCGCCATGCCCGGCGCGCGGACCAGGATTTCCGGGATCGAGACGGTGTTGAACACCAGGAAGGTGCCGAAGATCCCCAGCATGAAGCCAAGGTCGCCCACGCGGTTGACCACGAAGGCCTTGATCGCGGCGGCGCTGGCGCTGGGCTTCTTGAACCAGAAGCCGATCAGCAAGTACGAGGCGAGGCCCACCCCTTCCCAACCGAAGAACATCTGAACCAGGTTGTCGGCGGTCACCAGCATCAGCATGGCGAAGGTGAACAGGCTGAGATAGGCGAAGAACCGCGGCTGATCCGGATCCTCGTCCATGTAACCCCAGGAATAGAGGTGGACGAGCGCCGAGACGGTGGTGATCACCACCAGCATCACAGCGGTCAGCGCATCGACCCGCAGCGCCCAGTCAAAGGTCAGGCTACCCGACTGCACCCACTGCAACACCGGCACGACGTGCGCCTCGGCATTGCCGCCCAGGAAGGCGATGAAGATCGGCCAGGACAGCGCGCAGGAGATGAACAGGCCGGCCGTGGTCACCAGCTTGGCCGGGACATTGCCGATAATCCGGTTGCCCAGCCCCGCGATCAGCGCGGCCAGGAGCGGCAGGAAGACGATGAAGAGGATCGGATCCACGGATGCTTACCCCTTCATCCGGTTGACGTCGTCGACAGCGATGGTGCCGCGGCGGCGGAAATAGATCACCAGGATCGCCAGGCCGATTGCCGCTTCGCCAGCGGCCACGGTCAGCACGAACATGGCAAAGATCTGGCCGGTCAGATCGCCCAGGAAGCTGCTGAAGGCGACCAGATTGAGGTTCACCGACAGCAGGATCAGTTCGATCGCCATCAGGATGATGATCACGTTCTTGCGGTTGAGGAAAATCCCCAGCACGCCCAGCACGAACAGGATCGAGCTGACGACGACATAGTGCTCAACGCCGATCACAGCTTTACCCCCTGCCCGACTTCCGGCTGCGTATTGATCACGGCCTCATCCGGTCGGCGCGCGACCTGATTGGCGATGTTCTGCCCGCGCACGCCGCTGCGCTGGCGGTGAGTCAGCACGATCGCGCCGACCATGGCGACCAGCAGGATGATCCCGGCCGCTTCAAACAGGAACAGGTACTTGCCGTAAAGCAGCGCCCCGATCGACTCGATGTTCGAAGCTCCGGCAACCGGCGCGCCCGAACCATCCGGCGTACCCAGCTTCAGCGAACCGGCCTGATAGGCCCCCATGCCCAGCACGATTTCGGCCAGCAGCACGATGGCGACCGCAATGCCGAGCGGGAAGTTCTTGATGAACCCGGCCCGCAGTTCGGCGAAATCGATGTCGAGCATCATGACCACGAACAGGAACAGCACCGCCACCGCGCCGACATAGACGATTACCAGCAGCATGGCGATGAACTCGGCCCCGGCCAGCACCATCAGCCCCGCGGCGTTGAAGAACGCCACGATCAGCCACAGCACCGAATGGACCGGGTTGCGGGCGAGGATCGTGAAGGCTGCCGCCGCCAGCATGATACCTGCGAACAGGTAGAAGGTTAGCACCTGGATCATTGCCGCGGCCCCCTACCGGTACGGCGCATCGGCTTCAAGGTTTGCGGCAATCGCCCGCTCCCACTTGTCCCCGTTCGCCAGCAGCTTGGTCTTGTCGTAAAGCAGTTCTTCGCGCGTTTCGGTCGCGTATTCGAAGTTCGGCCCCTCGACGATCGCATCGACCGGGCAGGCTTCCTGGCAGAAGCCGCAGTAGATGCACTTGGTCATGTCGATGTCGTAACGCGTCGTCCGGCGGCTGCCGTCGTCGCGCGGTTCAGCCTCGATCGTGATCGCCTGCGCCGGGCAAACCGCTTCGCACAGCTTGCAGGCAATGCAGCGTTCTTCCCCGTTGGGATAGCGGCGCAGCGCATGCTCACCGCGGAACCGCGGGCTCAGCGGGTTCTTCTCGAAGGGATAGTTGATGGTCGCCTTGGGCCTGAAGAGGTACTTCAGGGTCAGCCAATGCGCCTTCAGGAATTCCCAGAGGGTGAAGCTCTTTACGAGCTGGGCGAGAGTCATTTGATCAAGTTTCCTTGAGCTTCTGAGCATCTGCCGACGGCGGCAAAACTCGAAATTTCCGCGACAACGTAATTCTGCCCCGTCCACGCTGGTTGCGACGCGTCCGAGATCTTCATGATCCACACCCTCGTGACCGGGCCTTCTTTAGATCCAACAAGCCGGTCCAGCGAGAACGAGTAGCGACCGGCATCCCCTGTCGCCGCAATCAGTGCCCCGTCCACCACAAGGCCATCGACAACCCGGTGAACCGGGCGCGGTTTCAGGTTTTCTGTGCTGCCGACAAATCCGCCACCATTGATGACCTTCATCCCGTCGGGTCCGTTGGACAACTTGACGCTTTGCCCTTCGTTTTCCCCGACAGTGATCTTGCAATCGAAAACACCCTGCGGCGCGGCTGAACCAGCGCCTGCTTCCGCGGTTGCGGCAAGTAGCAGGAGAGCTGCTACCAGCCCGCTCATACCCCGTACCTCGTCAGCATAAGGTACCCGCTCACCAGGACCACAAAGCCCAGCGAGACTGGCAGGAACACCTTCCAGCCCAGGCGCATCAGCTGGTCATAGCGATAGCGCGGGACCGTGGCTTTGACCCAGGAGAAGATGAAGAAGAAGAAGAAGATCTTGGCGAAGAGCCACAGCCAGCCCGGCACCAGGTAGAGCGGCGCCCAGTCCAGCGGCGGCAGGTAGCCGCCCCAGAACAGCACGGCGTTGAGCGCGCACATCAGGAGGACGTTGGCGTACTCACCCAGCCAGTAGAGCGCGAAGCTCATCGACGAGTATTCGGTCTGGTAACCGGCGACCAGCTCGCTTTCGGCCTCGGTCAGGTCGAACGGCGCGCGGGCGGTTTCGGCCATGCCGGAGATCAGGAACATCACCCACATCGGGAACAGCAGCGGGTTGGCGACGAAGCCGTTGATGATGCCGACATGGCTGCGCTGCGCCTCGACAATCTCGCGCAGGTTGAAGCTGCCGGCCCACAGGACCACGCAGATCAGGATGAAGCCGATCGAGACTTCGTAGGAGATCATCTGCGCCGAAGCGCGCATGGCCGAGAAGAACGGATACTTCGAGTTCGACGACCAGCCCGCGATCACCACGCCGTAAACCCCCAGCGAGGAGATCGCGAGGACATAGAGCAGGCCGACGTTGATATCGGCCAGCACTGCGCCAGAATTGAACGGGATCACCGCCCAGGCCAGCAGCGCGACGGTAAAGGTGATGATCGGCGCGATCAGGAACAGGCCCTTGTTCGCGGCCGAAGGGATGATCGTTTCCTGGAGGAAGACCTTCAGCCCGTCTGCAAACGACTGGAGCAGGCCCCAGGGCCCCACCACGTTCGGCCCGCGCCGCAGCGCCATCGCCGCCCAGATCTTGCGGTCGGCATAGATGATCATCGCCACGGCCAGCATCAGCGGCAGGGCGATCAGCAGGATCCCGGCGATGGTCGCGGTGAACCACGCCCAGTCATAGGTCATGCCGAGGGACTGGAAGAACTGGGTCATTCCGCAGCCTCCGCGAAGTGCTCACCGTGGATCAGTTCGGCCGAGCAGCGCTGCATGGTTTCGCTGGCCCGGGCGATCGGGTTGGTGAGGTAGAAGTCCTTGATCGGATAGGCTTCGATCGTGCCGCTCGCCTTGGCTTTTTCAGCCTTGGGCAGCGCGCCATAGGCGGCGAGGCCTTCATTGCCCAGCGCAGGCACGGCCTTGATCATCGCGCTGCGCAGTTCGGCAAAGCTGTCGAACCCGACCGAAACACCCAGCGCATCGGCCAGCGCGCGCAGGATCGTCCAGTCTTCGCGAGCATCGCCCGGGGCGAAGACGGCCTGCTCGGCGAACTGCACCCGTCCCTCGGTGTTGACGTAGGTCCCGGCCTTCTCGCTGAAGGCGGCGGCGGGCAGGATGATATCCGCCGCGTGGGCGCCCTTGTCACCGTGGTGGCCGACATAGACGACGATGGAGCCGGCAAACTTGGTATAGTCCACCTCGTCCGCGCCGAGCGAAAGCAGCAGCTTGGGCTTGGCCTTGACCAGATCGGCAATGCCGCCCTTCTGGGCATAACCCAGCATCAGCCCGCCCATGCGAGCGGCCGCCATATGCAGCACGTTGAAGCCGTTCCAATCATCGCGGACCAGCTTGTACTTCTCGGCCAGCGCCAGAGAGGCACCGAGCGCGCCCTTGCCGAGCGCAGCTCCGCCGAGGATGATTGCCGGACGCTGCGCGTTCTTGAGCGCTTCGGCCACGTCCTTGGGCAGCTTGTCGAGCACGGCCAGGTCATTGCCGAGATTGGTGACCGGATAGGTCGCATCCCATGCCGGCCCGACCACGAAGACCTTGGCGCCGCGCTTCGCCGCCTTGCGCAGGCGGGTGTTGACCAGCGGTGCTTCCCAGCGAACGTGGCTGCCAACGATCAGCACGGCATCGGCGTTCTCGATCCCGCCGATGGTCGAATTGAAGTTCACCGCAGCGAGGTTTGAGCAGTCATAGTCCAGCCCGGTCTGGCGACCTTCGAGCAGCTTGCTGCCCAGCGCTCCGGCCAGGGCCTTGGCGGCAAACATCGTCTCGCAATCGACCATGTCGCCCGCGACGACTGCAACCGACTTGCCCGGATTGACCTTGGCGACGGCGGCGAAGGCCTCTTCCCAAGTCGCTGAAACAAGCTTGCCGTCGCGGCGAATCCACGGGCGGTCGAGCCGGCGCTTGGTCAGGCCATCGACCTGGTAGCGCGCCTTGTCCGACAGCCACTCCTCGTTCACGTCATCGTTGATGCGCGGCAGGATGCGCAGCACTTCGCGGCCGCGGCTGTCGAGCCGGATGTTCGAGCCGACCGCGTCCGAAACGTCGATCGAAAGGGTCTTCTTCAGCTCCCACGGCCGCGCCTCAAAGGCATAGGGCCGCGAAGTCAGCGCGCCGACCGGGCAGAGATCGATCACATTGGCCGACAGCTCGTGCGCTGCGGCCTTTTCCAGATAGGTCGTGATCTGCATCGCTTCGCCGCGATAGAGCGCGCCGATTTCGTCCACCCCGGCGATCTCTTCGGAGAAACGCACGCAGCGGGTGCAGTGGATGCAGCGGGTCATCACCGTCTTGATCAGCGGACCCATGTACTTTTCGGTCACCGCGCGCTTGTTCTCGTCATAGCGCGAGGCGCCGCGGCCATAGGCGACCGACTGGTCCTGCAGATCGCATTCGCCGCCCTGGTCGCAGATCGGGCAATCGAGCGGGTGGTTGATCAGGAGGAACTCCATCACCCCTTCGCGCGCCTTCTTGACCATCGCGCTGTCGGTGCGGATTTCCTGGCCCTCGGCAGCCGGCAGCGCGCACGAAGCCTGCGGCTTCGGCGGTCCGGGCTTCACCTCGACCAGGCACATCCGGCAGTTGCCGGCGATCGAAAGCCGCTCGTGATAGCAAAAGCGCGGGATTTCCTTGCCGGCCATTTCGCAGGCCTGCAGGACCGTGGCCCCTGCCGGGACCTCAAGTTCCACGCCGTCGACGGTTACCTTGGGCATTACTGGATCGCTCCGGAAGGCTTGGCCTGGGAAAGGCGGTAATAGGCAATGGCGAGCGCCCCGCGGACGCTGACGCGGTCAAGCGAGACGGTTTCACCGGCCTTGATGCACTGGCCCAGCGTCGGCCCCAGGGCGTTGAGCGCCTGGAGTTCGGCCGGGGTATCGATCGCGGTGCCCATGACGGCGCGCGACTGGGCGGGCGCGGCGCGGACCGCGCATTCACCCAGCCTGCCCATCAGCATGGCCTGGGTCTTGCGGGCAATGGCAGCGCGCTGGCGGGCCAGGCTTTCCTCAGGGATCGCCTTGCCTTCGCGGTCGGTGGTGCGGAGCGGGCGCGGCTCTTCATAGGCCAGGACCGGAACAGTCGGCAGCGCGGCCTGGTTCAGGACGGCATTGTCCTTCACAATCAGCGCTTCGGCGATCACGCCGCGATAGGTGTCCTCGTCAAACCGCATCCGCAGCCGGCCGGCGAAACCATTGGCCTGGTTACGCAGCAGCTCCTCGCTCATGCACTCACGCTGCATCAGCCGCTTGCCTTCAGCGCTCTCGCGGCTGAAGCTGGCGCCGCTCAGCACCGACTTCTGCGCCAGATCATGCTCGCGCTTGACCACGCAGGCGCCGTACTCCGCGAGGAAGGCGCGGATCTGCTGCGGCGTCGGCGGCTCAGCGGCGGAAACCGGCGCGCTGGCGAGCGCGATCAGCGGGAGCAGGCGAAGGGCGCGCTTCACTCCGCCGCCTCCCGCACGTTCTCGCCAATCCGGCGCTCAAGTTCCGGACGGAAATGACGGATCAGGCCCTGGATCGGCCAGGCCGCTGCATCGCCCAGCGCGCAGATGGTGTGGCCTTCGACCTGCTTGGTCACGTCCCACAGCATGTCGATTTCGCTGACATCGGCATCGCCGGTGCGCAGGCGTTCCATCACGCGCCACATCCAGCCCGTGCCTTCGCGGCAGGGCGTGCACTGGCCGCAGCTTTCGTGCTTGTAGAAGTAGGACAGGCGGCTGATCGCGCGGACGATGTCGGTCGACTTGTCCATGACGATGACCGCCGCCGTGCCAAGGCCCGAGCCGACTTCGCGCAGACCGTCAAAGTCCATCGGCGCGTCCCAGATCTGCGCGGCCGGAACCAGCGGCACCGAGGAGCCACCCGGGATCACCGCCAGCAGGTTGTCCTTGCCGCCGGTGATGCCGCCGCAATGCTTCTCGATCAGCTCGCTGAACGGGATGCTCATCGCTTCCTCGACCACGCAGGGCTTGTTCACGTGCCCGCTGATCTGGAACAGCTTGGTGCCCTTGTTGTTGTCGCGCCCGAACGAGCTGAACCAGGAAGCACCGCGCCGCATGATCGTCGGCGCAACGGCGATCGATTCGACGTTGTTGACCGTGGTCGGGCAGCCATAAAGGCCCGCACCGGCCGGGAACGGCGGCTTCAGGCGCGGCTGGCCCTTCTTGCCTTCCAGGCTTTCGATCATCGCGGTTTCTTCGCCGCAGATATAGGCGCCCGCGCCGCGGTGGACGAAGACGTCGAAATCGTAGCCGCTCTTGCAGGCGTTCTTGCCGATCAGGCCAGCGTCATAGGCCTCCTGCACGGCGGCAAACAGCACTTCGGCCTCGCGGATATATTCGCCGCGAATGTAGATATAGGCGGCGCGCGCACCCATCGCGAAACCGGCGACCAGCGCGCCTTCGATCAGCTTGTGCGGATCGTGGCGAATGATCTCGCGGTCCTTGCACGAACCGGGTTCGGATTCGTCGGCGTTGATGACCAGGAAGCTGGGGCGACCGTCCTTCGATTCCTTGGGCATGAACGACCACTTCAGACCGGTCGGGAAGCCAGCGCCGCCGCGGCCGCGCAGGCCCGATGCCTTGATTTCCTCGATGATCGCGTCCTTGCCCTTGGCCAGGAT
>JACDQK010000018.1 GCA_015657645.1 Novosphingobium sp. | reverse complement strand
CCTGACTTTCAGGAGAAGACCCTTGGCTACTGCTGCCCTGACCCATGACTATGCCATCGCCGACATCGGCCTGGCCGATTTTGGCCGCGCCGAAATCCGCATTGCCGAAACCGAAATGCCCGGCCTGATGGCACTGCGCTCGGAATTCGGCGCTTCGCAGCCGCTCAAGGGCGCGCGGATCACCGGTTCGCTGCACATGACGATCCAGACCGCGGTGCTGATCGAAACCCTGACCGCGCTTGGCGCCGAGGTGCGCTGGGCAACCTGCAACATCTTCTCCACCCAAGATCACGCTGCCGCTGCGATCGCCGCTGCCGGTATCCCGGTCTATGCGATCAAGGGTGAAAGCCTGGCCGATTACTGGGACTATGTCGGCTCGATCTCGATTGGGACGATGGCACCGGCCGCACCGCCAACATGATCCTGGACGATGGCGGCGATGCCACCATGTTCGCGCTGTGGGGCGCCCGCGTCGAAGCCGGTGAAGAGCTGTTCGAACCCAGCAACGCCGAAGAAATCGAATTCGTCCGCGCGCTCAAGGCCTTCCTCAAGAAGAAGCCGGGCTACCTGACCATGTCGGTTGCCCACATCAAGGGCGTGTCGGAAGAGACCACCACCGGCGTCCACCGCCTGTACCAGATCGCCAAGGACGGCAAGCTGCCGTTCCCCGCGATCAACGTGAACGACTCGGTCACCAAGTCGAAGTTCGACAACCTCTATGGCTGCAAGGAATCGCTGGTCGACGCGATCCGCCGCGCCACCGACGTGATGCTGGCCGGCAAGGTCGCCTGCGTCGCCGGCTTCGGCGATGTCGGCAAGGGCTCGGCCGCCTCGCTCCGTCAGGGCGGCGCCCGCGTCATGGTCACCGAAATCGACCCGATCTGCGCGCTGCAGGCTGCCATGGAAGGCTATGAAGTCGTCACCATGGAAGAAGCCGTGAAGCGCTGCGACATCTTCGTCACCGCCACCGGCAACGAAGACGTGATCACCGCCGAGCACATGAAGGCGATGAAGCCGATGTCCATCGTCTGCAACATCGGCCATTTCGATAGCGAGATCCAGATCGCCGCACTCGACAATTACAAGTGGACCGAAGTGAAGCCGGGCACCGACCTGGTCGAATTCCCGGACGGCAAGCAGATCATCATCCTCGCCAAGGGCCGCCTGGTGAACCTGGGCTGCGCCACCGGCCACCCCAGCTTCGTGATGTCGGCCAGCTTCACCAACCAGACGCTGGCCCAGATCGAGCTGTTCACCAAGGCCAGCGAGTACAAGAACGAAGTCTACGTGCTGCCCAAGCACCTCGACGAAAAGGTTGCCGCGCTGCACCTGGAAAAGCTGGGCGTCCAGCTGACCAAGCTCAGCGACAAGCAGGCCAAGTACATCGGCGTGCCGGAAGCGGGTCCGTTCAAGCCGGATCACTACCGCTATTGATCGATGCATCCCGGCCCTGCGCCGGAATGACGATATCGCGAGGGCTGCGCTTGCCATTGCGCGCCCTCGCGCATAGCTGGAAGCCATGACGCTTTCCCCGACCGCCCTTGTGCTGATCGGGCTGCTGCTATCGGCCTGGACCGTGGCGGCGGCCTGGGCCGTGCTGGCGGCGCGCGGGCGGGAAAAGCGGGCCGAAAGCGGCCAGCGCCAGGCCAAGCGGCTGGCGCGGATGGTTGATGAAAGCCCGGCCATTCCCCTGCTGGTCCGCGCCGATGGCCGGATCGAGGCGCCGCAGCGGCTGGCCAACTGGCTGGGGCTGGAGGCGGTGCCGCAGTTCCTGACCGAGCTGGACGGCGGGCGGATCGATGGCGGGGGCGGCGGGCTGACCGCCGAACAGCTGACCGAACTGACCGAAGCCGTGCGGCGGTGCCAGCGCACGGCCAATCCGTTCCGGCTGGTCGTCACGCCCAAGGGTTCAAAGCGCAGCCTGGCCTTGCGCGGGCATCTGGCCGATCCCTCGATCTCGCCTGGCGGCGCGGCGCTGGTCTGGGTGTTCGACTTTTCCGACAGCGAGAGCGAGCTGGTCCAGCTGCGCGATGAGGCCCGCCGCGCGCAGGACGATTTTGCTGCCCTCGTAGGCCTGATCGAAGCCGCGCCGATGCCGATGTGGTTCCGCGGCCCCGATGGCGAGTTGCGGCTGGTCAACTCCGCCTATGTCGAGGCCGTCGCGGGTGAGGACGCGCGCCAGGTCGTGGCTGACGGGATTGAGCTGGTCGAAAATATCGACGGCCTCACCGCCAAGCAGGTCGCGCTCCAGGCCGCCGGCAAGCACCTGCCGATTGAGCGGATCGTGCCGGCCACGATCAATGGTCAGCGCCGCTCGCTGCGCGTTTCCGACCTGCCGCTCGGGCAGGAAGGGATAGCCGGTTATGCCGTCGATATCGAGGACATGGAGCAGCTCGGCCGCGATTTCCGCGCCTTCCGCGAGGCGCAGCGGGCGATGCTCGATCAGTTGTCGGCCGGAGTGGCCCAGTTCGATGCCCGCCGCCAGCTGACCTTTGCCAACCAGCCCTTCCTGCGGATCTTCGGGCTCAAGCCGGCGGTCCTGATCGATCCCGCGCCGTTCGAACGGCTGCTAGATCTGGCCCGCGATGGCGGCAAGGTGCCCGAGGCGCGCGATTTCCCGGCCTGGCGCCGCGAGAAGGCCGGGTGGTTCCTCGCCAGCACGGCGCAGGAAGAGGCCTGGTCGCTGTCAGACGGCACGCACCTGCGCGTCGTCGCCCAGCCGCTGCCCGACGGCGGGCTGCTGCTGATCGCCGAAGACCGGACCGAGCAGCTGCGCCTCTCCGCCAACCGCGACACCCTGCTGCGCACCCGCACCGCGACCTTCGACAGTCTGTTCGAATCGCTCGCGGTCTTTGCCCCTGACGGCAAGCTCCAGCTGTGGAACCGGCGGTTTGCGGCCGATTGGGGGCTCGACGACACGATCCTCGACAGCCACCCGCGGATCGAAACCCTGCTCGAACGCATCGCCATGCGGCTCAAGAAGCCGGAGCGAGCCAAGCAAGTGGGCGATGTCGTCCGCGCCGCTACGCTTGACCGCCGCCAGACCGGCGGGCGGGCCGTCCTGGCCGATGGGCGCACGCTGGAATTCGCCGGCGTGCCGCTGCCCGATGGCAATGGCCTGCTGACCGTGCTCGACATCACCGACAGCCAAAAGGCCGAGGAGGCGCTCAAGCAGCGCGCCGCCGCGCTCGAAGAGGCCGATGCGCTCAAGACCCGCTTCCTCGCCAACATGAGCTACGAATTCCGCACGCCGCTGACCTCGATCGGCGGCTTTGCCGAACTGCTCGAAGCGGGGCTGGGCGGGGAGCTGTCGGCGCAGGGCCACGAATATGTCGGCGCGATCCTCGCCTCGGTCGGGCGGCTCGGTGAACAGATCGAGTCGGTGCTCGACCTGTCGCAAAGCGAAGCCGGGATGCTGCCCTTGGTCAGCGAAGAGATCGAACTCTATCCGCTGGTCACCAAGCTGGTCGAGGACCGCGCCGTCCGCATCCGCGAGGCCGGGCTGGCGCTGGACCTGCGCGGCGACAAGGGCGTCGGCCGGATTACCGGCGATGCCCGGCGGCTGGCCCGCGCGATCGGCCATGTGCTCGACAATGCCATTGCCGCGACGCCGAACGGCGGGCGGCTGCTGGTTGAGCTTTCGGGTCGCAAGGGCCGGGCGCGCATCGTCATCTCGGACAACGGGCCGGGCATGGACGCCACCACGCTGGCCCGGGCGCTTGAAGGGATCAAGCTGTCGGCTGACGGCAAGGCGATCGAGCGCCGCCAGGGCCTGGGCCTGCCGCTCGCGCGTCGCCTGGTCGAGGCCCATGGCGGGACGCTGGAGCTGCTGTCCGAACCGGGGCAGGGCACCGCCGCGATCATCGAGCTGCCGTGAAAATTCCGCTGCCGGATCTGGCCGCAACCGCAGCGCTCGGCGCGCGGATTGCCGCCGTGCTCCAGCCGGGTGACGTGGTCGCGTTGTCGGGCGGCCTTGGCGCCGGCAAGACCACGCTGGCCCGCGCGATCATCGCCGCGCTGGGCCATGGTGGCGAGGTGCCGTCGCCCAGCTTTGCGATCATCGAGACCTATGATCCCCCCAGCGTGCGCCTGCCGCTGGTCCACGCTGATTTCTACCGCTTGAACCGCCCCGAAGAGGCCGAGGAGATCGGGCTGGACGATTACCGCGCGGGCGCGGCGCTGATTGCCGAATGGCCCGACCATGCCGGCGGCTTCGCCCATGAGCCCGGCTGTCTTTCCATTACAATCGAAACTGCGGAAACGGAGCGGACTGCGATTGTCGAGCCGGGGGCCAATTGGCTAGGGCGTGCGGGATGGATGTGAATTTTCCCGAAGGGCTTGAAGCATTTCTGGCCAGTGCCGGCTGGGGCGATGCGGTGATTGAGCCGCTGGCGGGCGATGCTTCGTTCCGCCGCTATTTCCGCATTCGGCTGGGTGAGCGCAGCGCCATGCTGATGGACGCGCCGCCGCCGAACGAGGATCCCGCCCCGTTCCTGCGCGCTGCCAAGTGGCTCGATGCCAATGGCCTGCGTGCGCCGCGGATCCTGGCCGAGGATGCCGCGCGCGGGCTGGTCCTGCTCGAAGACTTCGGCGAAGTGCGGATGCGTGAGTATCTGGATCAGTGGCCTGATGACGAGCGCGAGGTCTATCAGGCAGCCATCGATGCCCTGGTCGAACTGCACCGGATGCCGCCGGGGCCGTTTGTTGACTATTCGCTCGCCGAGTACCAGCGCGAGGCCAAGCTGTTCGTGGACTGGTACTGCCCGGCGCAGAACCTCTATATCGACGGAGCGGGCTATAGCGCTGCCTGGGAAGAGGTGCTGAGTCCGCTGCTGCCGCGCCAGCGCCCCGGCGTGGTGGTGCTGCGCGATTACCATGCCGAAAACATCATGCTGCTCGGCGCGCTGCACGATCAAGGCCTGCTCGATTTCCAGGACGCGCTGGTCGGCCATCCGGCCTATGACCTGGTCTCGCTGCTGCAGGATGCGCGCCGTGACGTGTCGCCGGAACTGGAAGCGGCAATGTTCGACTATTACGTGAGCAAGGCTGATCCAGGCGCTGATTTTGCAGCGGATTATGCCCGACTGGGTGCGCAGCGGAACGCCAAGATCGTCGGCATTTTCGTGCGGCTGTGGAAGCGTGACGGCAAGCCGCGCTACCTCGATTACATTCCGCGGGTCTGGGCCCTGCTGGAGCGGGACCTGGCCCACCCGGCGCTGGAGCCGGTGGCGCGCTGGTTCGATGCTAATGTGCCGGCGGAGCTGCGGGCGAATGGCGGGGGCACCTGGCAGCCGTGAGCGATGTGCCCGGCACCGCGATGATCATGGCCGCGGGCAAGGGCACGCGGATGATGCCGCTGACCGCGACAAGGCCCAAGCCGCTGGTCGAGGTGGCGGGCGAAACGCTGCTCGATCACGTGCTTGACCTGCTGGCCGATGCCGGGGTCGGGCGGATCGTGGTCAACGTCCATTACCTGCCCGACCAGATTGAGGCGCAACTTGCCGGGGAAGACCGGTTCCACGTCTCTATCTCGGACGAGCGCGAGCTGCTGCGCGACACCGGCGGCGGGCTGGTTCAGGCGCTGCCGCTGATCCCCGACGATCCGTTCTTCTGCATCAATGCCGACAACTGGTTCACCTGGGACGGGGCCAACCCGCTGGTCCGGCTGGCCGGGGTGTGGGACCCGGCGGTGATGGACGTGCTGATGCTGGTCGTCCCGCACGAACGGGCCAATAACACCAAGGGCATCGGCGATTTCGATCTGGACGGCGATGGCCGGCTGTCGCGCGAAGGCCCCAAGCGGCCGCGCGGCTATGACTGGACCGGGGTGCAGCTGATCGCCAAGCATCTCGTGACCGATCCGCCGGCCGAAGTGTTCTCAACCAACGTCTTCTGGGACCGCGCGATTGCCGCCGGGCGCTGTTTCGGGCTGGTCCACCAGGGCGAATGGTTCGATGTCGGCTATCCCGAAGCGATCGGCCTGACCGAGGCCGCGCTGGCCAATGCTGCTGCCGCCGGTGGCTGAACGGTCCGGCCCTAACGTCTACTCGATCGCCGCGCATCGCGGGTTTGCCGATGCCTTGGTGGCGGGGCTGATCCCGCGTTACGCCGAGGCCGATCTTGGATTGGCCCGCCTGACACTGCTGCTCCCCAGTCGCCGCGCCGAGCGGATCGTGACCGAGGCTTTCGTGCGCCTCTCCGGTGGCGGGCTGCTGCTGCCGCGCATGGCGGTGGTGGGCGATCTCGATCTCGATGAAACGCTGGGGCCGCTGCTCGATCCGCTGGGGGCGGGCAGCGCGGTGCCGCCCGCTGCGGATCCGGTGCGGCGCTGGCTGCGGCTGGCCGAACTTTTGCGGACGGAACTCGGCAAGGATGCGCCCAAGGCCCCCGGGCTGCTGCGGCTGGCCTTCGAGACGGCCCGGACGATGGACCGGCTGGCGATCGAGGGGATCGAGCTGGGCGATCTGCTGCAGGAACGCGTCGCCGGGATCGTCGGCGATCTGGCCAGGCACTGGCAGGATTCGACCCGCCATTTCGCCCGCGTCCAGGCGCATTGGCTGGCCGAACTGGCGGTGCGCGGTGAGGTCGATCCACCGGTGCGGCGCAACTTGCTGTTCGATCATGCGGCGAAGCGCTGGCGGGATGCACCACCGGCGCAGCCAATCGTCGCCGCCGGGATTACCAGCGCCTCGCCAAGCCTGGCCCGGCTGCTGCGCACCATCGCCGACCTGCCGAATGGGGCGGTGATCCTGCCCGATCTTGACCTCAACCTCGATCAGGCGACCTGGGACGGGTTGGGGCTGGCGGGCGTTCCGGCCGAACCCGGCGGCGCGCCGTTTGGTGAGCGCGATGCGCTGGCGCACCGCAGTATCACCTCAAGCTGTTGCTGAACCGGATGGGCATTGCCCGGGCCGAGGTCGATCCCTGGCACCGCGCCGGTCTGGCCGCTGCGCCGCCAGAGCGGAGCAAGGCGATTTCCAACCTGTTCCTGCCGCCCGAAGGCTCGGCGCGCTGGGTTGAACTGAAGGCCGAGCAGCGCCGCCTCTCCGGCGTGCGACTGATGGAAAGCGCCCATCCGGGCGAGGAATCCCAGGCCATCGCGATCCTGATCCGCGAGGCGCTGGAGCAGCCGGAGCGGCGCGTAGCCCTGGTCACGCCGGACCGGGGGCTGGCGGGGCGGGTGGTCGGGCACCTGCGGCGCTGGAACATCGTCGCGGACGATTCCGCCGGCCAGGCTTTGCCGCAGACCACCGCCGGGCGCGTCCTGCTGCTGTTGGCCGAACTGGCCGCGACCGAGGCGGCGCCAGTGCCGCTGCTGGCGCTGCTGGTCCATCCGCTGGTCGGAGCCGGGGAGGGCCGCGCGGCCTGGCTCGAAAACGCACGTACACTCGATCTGGAACTGCGTGGCCCGCGCCCGAAGCCGGGCTTTGCCCCGGTCGAGGCGGCCATCGCCAAGCTCGCCAAGCGCGGGAAGGGCGAAGCGATTGCCGAATGGTGGCAGGGCGTGGCGGCGATCCTGGCGCCGGTCCTGGCCCTGCCGGAGGATGCCTCGCTGGCCGAAGCGCTCGATGTGCTGGCCGCTGCGGGCGAAGCGCTGTGCGGTCCGCGCCTCTGGGGTGAGGCCGATGGCCGGGCGCTCGCCGCCTGGCTCGAGGAATTGCGCGATGCCAGCGCGGCAATCGGCACGCGGCTCGCCCGCGCTGACCTGCCGCAAGTGCTGCGCGATGCGATGGACCGGGTGCCGGTGCGCCCGCCGTGGGGCGGCCATCCGCGCATCGCGATCTACGGCCTGCTCGAAGCGCGGATGAGCCGG
>JACDQK010000174.1 GCA_015657645.1 Novosphingobium sp. | reverse complement strand
GTCGAGCTCGGGCAGTTCGAAGGTCCGGCCATAGACCAGCTCGTTTTCCAGGAAGACCACCGGGTCTTCGCAGCGGATCGCGGCCTTGAGCAGGCCCTTGGCATCGGCTGCGTCATAGGGCGCAATCACCACCAGGCCGGGGACATTGGCGTACCACGGGCCATAGTTCTGGCTGTGCTGCGCGCCGACGCGGCTGGCTGCGCCATTGGGACCGCGAAACACGACCGGACAGCGCATCTGGCCGCCCGACATGTAATTGGTCTTGGCCGCCGAATTGATGATGTGGTCAATCGCCTGCATGGCGAAGTTGAAGGTCATGAACTCGATAATCGGCCGCAGCCCGCCCATCGCCGCCCCGGCACCGATCCCGGCAAAGCCGTATTCGGTGATCGGCGTGTCGATCACCCGGCGCGGGCCGAACTCCTCGAGCAGGCCCTGGGTGACCTTGTAGGCCCCCTGGTACTCGGCCACTTCCTCGCCCATCACGAAGACGCGGTCGTCGCGGCGCATTTCCTCGGCCATGGCATCGCGCAGCGCTTCGCGGACGGTCGAACTCTTCATGTTGGTGCCGGCCGGGACCGCCGGATCGGCCTTGCGCTGGCTCGGCGCCGGGCGTTCAGCCGCCGGCGCGGGCGCAGCAGCCTCGACCGGAGCGGGAGCAGGCGTCACAGGCGCAGGCGCCGGGGCAGCTTCACCCTCGCCGCCGATCACCGCGATAACCGTGCCGACCTTCACGCCCTCGGTCCCTTCCGGGATCAGGATCCGGCCGACCACACCTTCATCGACGGCTTCGAATTCCATCGTCGCCTTGTCAGTCTCGATCTCGGCGAGGATGTCGCCCGACTTGACCGTATCGCCTTCCTTGACCAGCCACTTGGCCAACGTCCCTTCCTCCATGGTCGGGGACAGCGCGGGCATCTTGAGTTCGATTGCCATCAGTAGCTCTCCACCAGCACGTCGGTGTAGAGTTCGGACATTGCGGGCTCCGGTGAATTTTCTGCAAAATCAGCAGATTCGGCAACGATGCTGCGAATCCGCTTGTCGATATCCTTGATCCGGTCCTCGGTAATGCCGCGGGCCAGCAGTTCAGCCTTGGCCGCCTCGATCGGATCATGCTTGTCGCGCATTTCCTGCACTTCCTCGCGGCTGCGATACTTGGCCGGGTCGGACATGGAATGGCCGCGATAGCGATAGGTGTTGAGCTCCATCAGCACCGGGCCATTGCCGCCGCGCACGTATTCCAGCGCGATTTCGGCAGCGGCGCGCACTTCCAGCACGTCCATCCCGTTCACGTCCATGCCGGGAATGCGGAAGGCCGTGCCGCGGCGGTAGAACTCGGTCTCGGCCGAACCGCGCTTGACCGCTGTGCCCATGGCATAGCCGTTGTTCTCCACCACGAAGACGATCGGCAGCTTCCACAACGCGGCCATGTTGAAGGCTTCATAGACCTGGCCCTGGTTGGCTGCGCCATCGCCGAAATAGGCCATGCAGACCCCGCCATCGCCCCGATACTTGTGCGCAAAGGCCAGCCCCGTCCCCAGCGGCACCTGGGCGCCGACGATCCCGTGGCCGCCGTAGAATTTGTGATCGACGCTGAACATGTGCATCGACCCGCCCTTGCCCTTGGAAATGCCGGCGGCGCGGCCGGTCAGCTCGGCCATGATCACCTTGGATCGATCCCATAGGCCAGCATGTGGCCATGATCGCGATAGCCGGTGATGACGCTGTCCTTGTCTCCATCGAGCGCCGATTGCAGCCCCACCGCGACGGCTTCCTGGCCGATGTAGAGGTGGCAGAAGCCGCCGATCAGGCCGAGGCCGTAAAGCTGGCCGGCACGCTCTTCAAAGCGGCGGATCAGCACCATCTGTTCGTAGAAGGTCAGCAGCTCATCATCGCTGGCGGCATAGCGCTTGTTGGCGCCATGCGCTGCTTGCAGGCTGCGCAGGGCAAAGCCCTCGTCAGCGGCGGCGGCAGCCTTGGCGGCAGTCGGTTTCTTGGCCAATTGTGGTCCCCTGGGGTGGAATCCTCGTCAGCCGCCTATAGGGCGCGAGCGCCGTAAGGGAAACCGGTGCATTCGTATTTTTGAGAGGACTTTGGACCGGCGCGCGATCAGTTGAGCAGGATCACCATCTCGTCCGGGTGGACGACGTTCAGGTCCTTGCGCAGCAGTTCCCCTGCCATGTCGGGATCGACGCTGTTCGGATTGAGCAGGGCCACGCGGTTCTTCAGGACATCGCGCTCAGCCCGCAGCTGTTCAAGCTGGGTGTGCTGTTCGGCCAGGGTCCGGTTATATTCGCTCCAGGCCAGGATGCCGCTGGGCCCGGCCAGCGCAATGCCGAGCAGGAACAGCAGGCCAAACAGGGGCGAAGCCTGCCGCACATTCTGGTTGATCAAATTCGGTTCGTTCCGCCCGCCCATGTTTTACTTAGAATCACATTCGATTCAGCGATTCAAGCGCAAAATATGAGGAATCCGACTAATTCGCCGGCCCCTTGAAAAAGTGAATCCATTTCAGCCACTTGGCGGCGGGACAAAATTGACCCAGGTGTGGCAGAGCCCGCACAACGGCAGAATCGAAAAAGTTCCCTGCCCGGCGCAAAAAACCTTCGCGCTGCCGCAGGAAAACGATTGCCGGATTGCGGTGATAGCTCGCAAATGACCCGCAAGCCTTTGGAATGCCACGAACTGGCGGCCCGATCCGCCGCACAAGCCGCCAGATTGCGGCACTTTACCGTCACCGCGCCGCACTGTTAGAGCGCTGGCGGCGGAGCGATAACTGCCGGAACTGCGGGGCGCAGAAGGACTCGACAATCGTGTCGAACGCAAAGGCAGGGCCTCCAGGGGCCCTTAATACCCGATGGCCGTAAGCATGACCTGGCCGCAGTACCTGCGCGGCGAATGCACAGTGGCCGAATTCACCGTCAAGCTGACCGAGTATGAAGCGGAGGCCTTGCTGCTGCTGATGCTGCGCTGCCCCAATCCGGTCAGCAAGGAAGACCTGATCGCATGGCTGTGGCCCGATCCCCGGCTCGAACCGGAGTTTACCGAGGCCATGGTCTATCACACGATCAAGCGGCTGCGCGCCAAAGTGGGCGAATTCCACATCCCGTCGCGGGCAAGCTTTGGTTACCGACTGATGCAGGAACCCGAACCCAAACGCGGCCGCGAGCGCGGCAAGCGGGGCCGCTGCGAAGTCTTCAAGCAAGCAGCATAGCAGTGGTGCGCCCGACGGGATTCGAACCCATGGCCCCCAGATTAGGAATCTGGTGCTCTATCCTGCTGAGCTACGGGCGCCCGCGCTTCCCTTAAGCGGCAGCGCGCGGGCTGGCAATCAGTTGGCTTGCTCGGGCGGAACGACCGGGAATGGCAGCGGCATGACGGCGATGCCTTCTTCCAGCAGTTCCTTCGCTTCGTCGAGCGTGGCCTGACCGTGGATCGGCTCAGCCTCGCGCTCGCCATAATGGATCGCACGGGTTTCTTCGGCAAAGTCACCGCCCACCCAGCGCGATTGCTTGAGCGCTTCGGCCTGCAGCGCGGCGAGCGCCTGGAGCGCGGCCTGCGCCTCGGGCGGAAGGCTCGTCGCCATGGGCGTAGCCTCGACCTGCTTCGGCGCTGACAGCTGGTTGCCTTTCTTCGGCACGGCCGGGGCCATCGGCGCCTTGATGACCGCCGTGGAGCCGCAATGCGGGCAATCGACCAGCGCGCGCTGCTGCTGGTCGGCAAAGGCTTCGGACGAGGCGAACCACCCTTCGAAGCGGTGCCCGGCCGGCTGACAGATCAGGTCGAATACGATCATGGCCCAGCCTATGTGTGGATCGGCTGGCGATTGGCAAGGCTGGGCAGCTGCGCGCGGACCTCGGCAATCCGGGCCGGGTCGATCTCGACAAAGCCCAGCCCCGGCTCCTCGCCGCCCAGATCGAGCAGGACTTCGCCCCACGGATCGACCACCAGGCTGTGGCCATAGGTCTCGCGCCCGTCCTGATGCTTGCCGACCTGTGCGGCGGCGATGACATAGGCGCTCGCCTCGATCGCGCGGGCGCGTTGCAGCACGTGCCAGTGGGCCGCGCCGGTCGGCCGGGTGAAAGCGGCGGGGATGGCAATCGCATCGCAGCGCGCCTGGCCCAGCGCCTCGAACAGGGCGGGAAAGCGCAGGTCATAGCAGATCGTCAGGCCGAGCCTGCCCAGCGGGGTGTGATCGACCGTCACGACCTGCTCGCCGGGGGCATAGGCGTTGGATTCGCGCCAGGACTCGCCCGTTGCCAGATCGACATCGAACATGTGGATCTTGTCATAGCGCGCGGTGATGGCGCCATTGGGATCGATCACCAGGCTGCGATTGGCCCAGCGGCCGTCTTCGCGCGCGACCGCCAGGCTGCCCAGGGCCACCCACATACCGGCCCCGGCCGCCGCTTCGCGCACTGCGGCCAGCACCGGGTTTTGCTCCTCCGGCACGATATGCTGGCCGCCGCGCGCCCGGTCGCGGTCCAGCAGGCCCGACATTTCGGGCGTGAACATCATGCTCGCCCCGCCGCTCGCCGCCGCGCCGATCGCGCTGACGATCGCGCGGGCATTGGCCGCCGGGTCGATCCCGGTGGTCATCTGCAAGACAGCGATGCGGGTCATGCCGGCGGCCTAAAGCCCCAGCAGCGGGTCAAGCTTGCCGGCGGCATCAAGCGCCATGATATCGTCGCAGCCGCCGAGCGCCTGATCGTCGACCAGGACCTGCGGGACCGTGCTGGCCCCCGGCACGCGGCGCAGCATCTCGTCGCGATCCTTGCCGCCGAAGGTAATGTCGATCTCGGTATAGGGCACGCCCTTGCCATCCAGCAGCCCCTTGGCGCGGACGCAGAAGGGGCAGCCCCACTTGGTGTAGATCTCGACTTTCGGGGCAGACATGGCGGCTCCTCTTGAAACGTGATGCGGCTAGCATACATCGGTGACGGTGTCATGGTCCGCAAGGGGATGACGCCAAGCCGCAGGACGCCGCAACGGGTCCTGCATCAGACCAAGATTGCTCATTGGAGGATTTTGCCGTGAACCGTTTCGACTTTACCCCCTATCGCCGCACCATGGTTGGCTTTGACCGGCTGTTCGATCTGCTGGAAAACCACAATCGGCTGAACAGCGGCGACAATTACCCCCCCTTCAACATCGAGCGGCTGAGCGAAGACGCCTACCGCATCACTCTCGCCGTGGCCGGGTTCAAACCCGCCGATATCGAGATCACCGCCCAGCAGAACCTGCTGGTGATCCAGGGCCGCAAGGGCGACGAGCAGCAGGCCGGGCAGTTCCTGCACGTCGGCATCGCCCAGCGCGGGTTTGAGCGCCGCTTCGAACTGGCCGACTATGTCCGCGTCGAATCCGCCAACCTCGAAGATGGCCTGCTGATCATCGATATGGTGCGCGAAGTGCCCGAGGCGATGAAGCCCAAGAAGATCCCGGTCGGCACCCAGAAGGCGCTGAGCGTGGTTAGCGACGCGACTGACGAAAGCAGCGCAGCAGCCTGATCTCTAACGGTTTAATTGAATTGGGGGTGGAGCCTGGCGGCTCCACCCCCGCGACGCTTGCGCGCCGCCCTGTCGCGTCTTTGATCGTCCGGGTCGCAATAGACGATCAGACCATCGACAAGCCCTGAATTTCGGTGCGCGTCCTGTTGTTCGGGCTAGGGGAAACGACCGGGCCATTGCAAGCGCAATCTTACGATTTACGCACCCCACGTTAACCAGACTTGTTAAACCAGCCGCGCCTGCTGGACTGCCGCCGCGATGAAACTGGCAAACAGCGGGTGCGGATCGAAGGGCCGGCTCTTCAGTTCCGGGTGGAACTGGACGCCGATAAACCACGGATGGTCGGGCCGCTCGACAATCTCCGGCAGCAGGCCATCGGGCGACATGCCTGAGAAGACCAGCCCGCCCTGCTCCAGCGCATCGCGGTAGGCCGAGTTGACCTCGTAACGGTGGCGGTGGCGTTCGGAGATGGTGGTCGCGCCGCCATAGACGCTCGAGACATGGCTGTTGGCACCCAGCTTGGCCTCATAGGCGCCCAGCCGCATCGTACCGCCCAGATCGGTATCGGCACCGCGCTGCTGCAGCCCTTCTGAGCTCATCCATTCGGTGATGATGCCGACGACCGGCTCCCTGGTCTCGCCAAATTCGGTCGAGCCGGCGCCGGCGATCTCGGCGGTGTTGCGGGCGCCTCGATGCAGGCCATCTGCATGCCCAGGCAAATGCCGAAGAACGGCACCTTGCGTTCACGCGCAAAGCGGACCGAGGCGATCTTGCCTTCCGACCCGCGCACACCGAAGCCGCCGGGCACCAGGATGCCGTGCATCGGCTCCAGCCGGTTGACGATCTCGTCGTCGCCGGCCTCGAACAGTTCGGCGTCGATCCACTTGATGTTGACCTTGACCCGGTTGGCCATGCCGCCGTGGACCAGCGCCTCGTTGAGGCTCTTGTAGGCATCGGGCAGGCCGACATATTTGCCAACCACGCCGATCGTCACTTCGCCTTCGGGGTGCTGATAGCGATCAACGATGTCCACCCAGCGCGACAGGTC
>JACDQK010000173.1 GCA_015657645.1 Novosphingobium sp. | reverse complement strand
AGCTTCTCGATCTCGCTCTTGAGGTGCCAGGGATCCAGCACCACGCCATTGCCGATGATCGAGAGCGTGCCGGTAACGATGCCCGAGGGCAGCAGGCTGAGCTTGTAGACCTGATCGCCCACCACCAGCGTATGGCCGGCATTATGCCCGCCCTGGAACCGCACCACGGCATCTGCGCGGCTGGCCAGCCAATCGACGATCTTGCCCTTGCCCTCATCGCCCCACTGGGCGCCGATCACGGTTACATTTGCCATGGTTACAGTCCTACCCCTGCCAATGTGACCGGCAAGCGCCCTTCGACAGGACTCGGCGCGAGCGGTGGACCGGATTGAGCGCCTTGCGCTCTGCAAACGGGCGGCGCGGTAGGCGGATGTGGCGCGGGCGTCAAGGCATCAGCGCAGGTGACACCCGCCGGCGATTTTTTGAAATCGGCTGGCGGCAAGCCCAGCCCACCCGGCATGGCCCGGCGGCGCTGCCCCAGCAGCCGCAGCAGCGCCTTATTATCATGTTTTACAGCCACTTGCCTGAAGCGCCCGCGATGGACAACCGGCCACAACAGGTCTTCGGTCGCGCGGCGCAGCGCCTCGGCGGGTGTAACCTTCCGGGAAGGCGCTGTTACGCGCCCCAGCGCCCGGTCCCAGGCCCGGGCAAAGCTTTCCGCACCGGGCCGCTGCCGCAGGCGGTAAGCCGTTTGGCGAGTCAGCCCCACGGCCCGCGCCGCAGCGGCCACTGAACCCGTCTGCGCGAGCATGCCAAGGAACCGCGCCTGCCGCTGCGGCGTCCAGCCATCGCTGCGATGGCGGACCGAGGCGGGCAGAAAGGGACCGGGGCGTGGGCGGCAGATGCGGGGCTGGCTCATCATGCAGGATAAGCCAGATTTCGGCCATGTAGGAAAGGCGAATTGCCTGCGACACACTGCGACAAATTGAGACGGGGCCGTTCACCTGACAGCAAGCAGCATGGCCGCAGCCAGATGGCACAGGCAATCATGAGGGAATATCAATGCGTAGGAGCCTTTTGCTATCGCTTGGCGCGATCGCGCTGATCGGGACCACTATCGCCCAGGCTGCACCCGGTGACCGGCTGCGCGAACGGCTCAAGGAGCGGATGGAAAGCCGCCAGGGCGGCGACGGCGCACGGCGCGGCGCCCAGCGCGATGCCGATGCCCCGCGGACCCGGCCGGACCAGACTTTTTCCTATGGCAGCGATTCGCTTCAAGCGCTCGATTTCTACAAGGCCAAGGGCGTGACCGGCCCCGCCCCGCTGGTGATCTTCGTTCACGGCGGCGGGTGGAAGCGCGGCAGCAAGGATGTGGCGGGCAGCCGTTATGCCCCGGCGCATTACACCGGGCTTGGCTATAACTATGCATCGATCAATTACCGGTTGGTCCCGGCCGCGACGGTGGAGCAGCAGGCGGCCGACGTCGCCCAGTCAGTCCGCGCCCTGCTCGATCGCGCCCGCGAGCTGGGAATCGATCGCAGCAAGGTGGTCCTGACCGGGCACAGCGCCGGTGCGCACCTGGTCGCGCTGGTTGGCACGGACGAGCAGTATCTGCGCGGGGCGGGCCTGTCGTTCCGCGATATCGCCGGGGTCATGCCCAATGATGGCGCGGCCTATGATGTCGCCGCGCAGATGAAGGACGGCGGGCCGATGATGCAGGATACCTATGTCCAGGCCTTCGGCACCGATCCGGCCCGGCAGCGGGCGCTGTCGCCCACCCTCCAGGCCGCATCGCCCAATGCGCCCAGCTTCCTGCTGATCCATGTCCAGCGGCAGGATGGCGTGGCCCAGGCCAAGGCGCTGGAAGCCGCCCTGCGGCGCGGCGGCAGCGCCGTCGAGCGGCGCGAGTTCGAAGGCCGCGGCCTGCAAGGCCATGCCGAGATCAACCGCCAGCTTGGCAACCCGGCCTATGCGGCGACGCCCGTGGTGGACGCCTGGCTGAAGGGCGTGTTCGGCCGTTAGCGCGGCGGCAGGCGCGTGACCTGGACTTCCTGCCGGTTGAGCGTGCAGCCAGCGAAATGCGTCAGGAACGAGGTGTCGGCTGCGTCGCGGCCGACACCGATCTTGGCCATGTCAGCACCGGTCGCCATGCCGGTGGCATCGACCAGATGCCAGCCGCCATCGAGGAACACTTCGGCCACCGCATGGAAATCGGGCGGGGTCACGCCCGGGCCATAAACGCTAACGAACCGCGCCGGCACACTGGCGGCGCGGGCCAGCGTGATCAGCATATGCGCGTAATCGCGGCAGACGCCCTGGCGCTGGACAAAGCTTTCGAGCGCTCCGGTGTTCGAATTGCTCACGCCCGGCACCAGCGAGAAATGGGTGGCGATCCAGTCATGCATTGCGGCGACTGCTGCGCCGCCCGCCAGCCCGGCGAATTCGCTTTCGACGAAGTGTTCGAAGTGATCGGCCTGGCAATAGCGCGAGGGCATCAGGTAATCGACCGTCTCGGCCGGCAGCAAGTGCGGCGGTGTAGCGGCCAGGCTGGCGAGCTCGGCGACCTGGCGATGCACAGTTACTTCTGAAGTGTAGGACACAGTCAGGCGGTCCTCGACATCAAGCCAGATCCGGTCGCCGATGTCGTCATGCCCGGGAATGCGCGCGAAATGCTGCACCGGGCTGATCGCGATATGCGGCGTATCAACCCGCTGGTCCGGGATCATGGCTGCTTCGATCTGCAGCAGGACAGCAGTGCGCCCTTCGAAAGTGTAATCGAGTTCGGTTGCGATGCTGAGCCGGACGGGGTCTGTCATTCCAGCCTAATGGGCGGGAGTGTGCCTGGCTGCAAGCGCGATGCGACGAGCTAGAGCGCGACCACTTCGCTCCCATCGAGCCGGTGCGAGCAGCCCAGCGCCACCGGTTCGCAGGCGGCACATAGGGCAGCAACCGTGCGCCAGCCGATCGTCCGCAGCCGGGCGGCCACTTCGGCGTCATGCCCCAGCGGCAGGAACAGCGTATCGGGGCGCGGCTCGGCTTCGGCCAAGGCGTCGATCAGGTCATCGGGATAGAGCGAGAAGCCGATGGCCGGTTCGGTCTCCGACCCGCTGCCCAGGATCGCATAGCTGCCGCCGCGGCCGACGGCGCCGGGCAGGCCCTCGGCATAGATCGTGAAGCCAAACCACGACTGGTATTCGAAGCCGTGCCGCTCGCTCGGGTCGAGCGTCAGGCGCGCAAGGCCGCCGACACGCTCGGCAATGGTCCGCAGCGCCGCGATCCGGCCGGCGAGGACGCCGCCCTTGTCGAAAGCGGCAAGCTTTTCGATCGCCGTATCAAACGGGCCGATCGCCGCAAGCAGCGGGAGGTAGGCCTGGCCGCCAGCGGCAACCAGCCCGCCCGCGTCCTTGGCATCGAGTTCGCGCCGGACCGCTTCGACCTGCGCAACGTCCAGCGGCAACGCGCCAGCCGCCAGGGCATCGACCAGATCCGGCAGGGTGAAATCGACCGACAGGCCCTTCGCGCCCGCCGCCGTAAGCGCCTCCAGCGCCACTGCGAGCACTTCGCCCGCTGCCGCAACGCTGTCATTGCCGATCAGCTCAGCGCCAAGCTGCAGCCGCTCACGCGTGGGATCGAGCCCGTCGCCCTTGATGGTGACGACCTGCCCGGCATAGCACAGCCGCAGCGGGCGGGCATGCGGGGCCAGCGCCGTCGCGGCGATCCGCCCGACCTGCACGGTCATGTCGCTGCGCAGCGCCAGGGTGCGCAAGCTGGCCGGATCTACGAAGCGGAACATCCGCCGCGGCTGGACCCCGGCCATGCGGCTGGCCATCGATTTT
>JACDQK010000172.1 GCA_015657645.1 Novosphingobium sp. | reverse complement strand
TGTCGGACAACTTTGCCTGGCAGGTACGAACACCTTATTGAGCGACCCGTAACGATAACCGGCGCAGGGACCGAACTAACAGGGAAGGACCGACGATGACCCGTAATGCACTGCTGAGCGCTGTGTCCCTTGTCGCCATGCTGGCGACTCCGGCATATGCCCAAGACGCCGCAGACAATGACCAGGGGCTTGAGGACATCGTCGTCACCGCCCAGCGCCGCGCGGAAAGCGCGCAGGACGTGCCGATCGCAATTACCGCCTTCAACGCCGAAACGCTGCAGACCCGCGGGATCAACACCGCGCTCGACGTGACCCAGTTCGTGCCGAACCTCGTCGGCCTCAACAACACCGGCCTGGGGACGGCCAACGCCTATTACCTGCGCGGGGTCGGCAACACGGAATCGATCGCAACCTTCGATCCGCCGATCGGCACCTATATCGACGACGTCTATATCAGCCGCCAGAACGCCAACAATTTCAGCTTCTTCGATGTCGAACGCGTCGAAGTGCTGCGCGGGCCGCAGGGCACGCTGTTCGGCCGCAACACCACCGGCGGCGCGATCGCCGTGGTTATGAAGGATCCGGGCGATACGATCGGTGGCTATCTCGAAGCCGGCTATGGCTCGTACCAGCGCAAGCTGGCGCGCGGCTCGATCGACCTGCCGCTCTCGCCGCAGTTTGCGATCAAGCTCTCGGCCTATTGGCAGGATGACAACGGCTACGCCAAGAACACCACCACGGGCGAACGCACCAACGAGAATGACGGCTGGGGCGTGCGCCTGGGCGTGAAGGGTGAGCTGAGCGACAGCATCACCTGGCGCGCCAGCTACATGCACACCTTCGCCGATGCCGCCAACGTCGCCAACTTCGATTGCGATCCGGCCAATCCGGCCAATTGCGATGGCCGCTTCGTCACGACCGGCCTGAAGTCGGTCAACGACTTCGGCGGCCGCTTCACCGGGCGCAAGGACGATTTCGGCCTGGGCAATACTGCCCGGATGGACATGGTCACCTCGAACCTCGAAATCGGCCTCAGCGGCGACATGAAGCTGAACCTGATCACCGGCTACCTCGACATGGCGCAGAAGTTCGCGCTCGACTTTGCCGATGGCCGGGCCCTGCCCAGCCTGGTCCTGCCCACCCCGCCGGTGCGCGGCTATACCCTGGGCGGCTTCGTGATCGCCAACGACGGCAAGCACAGCCAGTTCACCCAGGAAGTGAAGCTGTCGGGCTCGCTCGGTGACGGGCTGGTCGATTACGTGACCGGCGTTTTCTACATCAAGGAAAAGAACGACACCGACTTTGCCGACCTGTTCAACCTCGGTCTGCTGCCGCCCCCGGCCGGCTTCCCGTTCCTGCTCGCCGATCGGCGTCTGAAGAACAACACCGAAGCCTGGGCCGGCTATGCCCAGGTTGACATCAACGCCTCTGATGCGCTGACCTTCACCGCCGGCATCCGCTACACCGACGAAGAGAAGACCTTCAACATCACGGACAACAAGGCCAGCTGCAACGACGGCACGGTCGAGGCGACTTGCCTCTTCGATGCCAACCTCAGGGCGGCGAACGGCGTGGCAATCCCGACCAAGCTGCGCACCAAGGTCTGGACCCCGCGTTTTGCGCTGAACTACAAGGTCAACGACGACGTCCTGCTGTTCCTCAGCGCGACCAAGGGCTTCAAGTCGGGCGGCTGGAATGCCCGTGCGACGGCCCCGGCGGAAGCCCTGCCGTTTGGTCCGGAAACTGCCTGGTCCTATGAAGCCGGCCTCAAGGCGGACCTGATGGACAACCGCCTGCGCGTGAACCTCACCGGCTTCCTGCTGGACATCAAGGGCCTGCAGACGCCGTCGGCCTTCACCCGCGCCAACGGCTCGATCGCCTTCATCACCCGCAACTTCGCGAACTATCGCAACAAGGGTCTCGAGCTTGAAGTCACCGCCCGTCCGGCCGATGGCTTCACCGTGTTTGGCTCGATCGGCTACATGGATGATGAATACCGGCTCGATCCCAATGCCGCCGCCTTCGACCTTTACGGGGTCCAGGCCGTGGCCGGACAGCTGGCCGCTTGCGCCACCCAGCTCGCGGCTGGCCGTACGCCGGTCGGCAGCGGCGCTGACAACGCCACGGCTTGCGGCGTCGGCATCGTTGCGCCCGATGGCACGCTGGCCGAACCGGTCCGCAGCCCGGCCTGGACCATGGCCTTCGGTGCCAGCTACGATGCCCCGCTGGGCGGCGGGCTGTCGCTGGTTCCCTCAGTCAATGCCAGCTGGCGCGCCGACAGCGAAACCGGCACCAGTCAGGTCAGCTTCTACAGCCAGAGCTTCACCAGCTCCGGCGGCACGACCTATGGCGGCAACCTGAGGGGCCTGGGCAACTTCGTCACCGGCTCGTTCAGCAAGGCGCGGTGGATCGCCAATGCCTCGCTGGCGCTCAAGTCCGAAGCCGGTTGGTCGCTGACGGCTGAGTGCAAGAACTGCTTCGATCAGGAAGCGGTCGAAAGCACCCTCGCCAACGTCCTCTACCTGAACCCGCCCCGCACCTGGACGCTGCGGGCCAAGTTCGACTTCTGATGAAACACCCGGTCGCAGCGGCAACAGTCCTTCTTGCCGCTGCGGCCCACAGCCCGGCGCAGGCCGGTGTGGCCGCCGATCACGGTGTCGCTCCCTGGAGCGAGGCAGTGGTCGGCGTCGCTGCATTCACGCCCGTCACCAGCCTGCTAGCCCGCGAGGGCGGCTGGACCCGCAAGGCTGTCGGCAAAGTTGAGCGCGCCGAACTGGCCGCCTGGAACCTCCCCGCCAAGGCCAGCGCCACGTTCGAGCGCTGGTGCGCACCGCAGGCGAGCAGCGGCTGTTTGCGCTTCGTCCGCTTTGCCGGGGTAGCCCAGCGCCCCGTGCGACTGGCCGCACGAACCTGGGATCCGGGCGGGATCTATTCGCTGATGGTCCGCTCCGACAATGTCCCCGCCTTGTTCGACGCGGCGATCAAGGCCGGCTGGTGGGCGGAGAGCGAGCCGGTCCGCTTCACCTTCGGCGCTTCGGACCTGCGCAATGTCGTGCTGACCGGCCCGCACGGGATCAACATCGCGGTCTATCAACGTGTCAGCCCGCCCTTCACCGCCTTCCCGGTCGGGCGGATCAGCCACGCCTTCAACTCGATGCGGATGGTCAGCAACAAGGCCCGCGCGCGTGATTTCTATCTCAACAACCTGGGCTTCGAGCTGGTCTTCGACAGCGACCGGGAGCCGCCCGAACCGGCCCGTTCCAACTTCGGCATCCCGCTCAATTACACCCCCAAGATTCCGCGCGCCGCTGCTGCGCTCCAGCCGGTACCGGGCGAGACCGGCCGGGTCGAGGTGATGGAGATGCAGGGCTTCACCGGCACCGACCAATCGGCCCATGCCAACCCGCCCAACCTGGGCGTGCTGTTGCTGCGCTTTCCGGTGCGGGACCTGGCCGCCTATCGGCGTGCGGTGGAGGCCAAGGGTACGGCCATTGCCTATGCTGCCAGCAACGTGAAGATTACTGGCCTGGGCACGGTTGACCTGTTCGCCGTGCGCGATCCGGATGGGAACCTCACCGAATTCTATCATGCGCACTGAACTGGTTCCCCTGCCCCGCCGCCGCGGCCGCATTTCGTATCGTCACCGCGCCGACCAGGCGGAATGGGGGTTCGAGGAGTTCACGCTAACGCGCGACGCGGTTGGTGGCCGCTGCCTGTCGGTCCATTGCGAGATGGCCTTCGATGCCGAGCATGTCGTGCGCGAGACGGTGCTGAACGTCGATGCCGCGTTCCAGCCGCTCGATGCCTATGTCCGCATCCTCAACCACGGCGTACCGACCGGTTCGGGCTGGTTCCGCTTTGGCGACGATGCGGCTGAGGGTGAGAGCTTCACGCGCGACCAGGGCCGGATCAGCCAGCGCGTGGCAATCGAAAAACCGATGCGCGGCTTTGGTGTCCATGCGCTGATGGGCGATGGCTGGCTGGCGGCTGGCTTCCCGTTTGAGCGCGGCGCGGGCCACACCCATTTCCTCGGCAGCCGCAACCTGCTGCACAGCCTGCACCACTTCGGCGCGACCGGGCCGAGGCTCGAAATATCCGCCAGTGGATTAACTTACATAGGGCGCGAGACAATCGCGGTGCCGGCAGGCAGCTTCGATTGCCACCGTTTGGCCTTTACCGGGATGACGAACGCCCACCCGCCCTACCACATGTGGATCAGCGCGGACGGGGATTTCCTCTACGTTCAGGGCGTGGTCGAAGGGTACATGGATTCGCTGTTCGTGCTTGAGCAGCTTGAGGGAGAACCGCTGGGATGAGCGCGCAGAAGTCCGAATTCGCGATGGGCTGGAAGGTCCTGCTGGCCGGCCTGGTCGGCGTGGCCTGCGGTGCCTCGCCGCTGCCGTTCAACACGATCGGTTTCGTGCTGGCGCCGCTGAAGGAGGAATACGGCTGGTCCTTCGCCCAGACTTCGCTTTCCATGTCGATTTACGGCATCACGGCGGCGCTGCTGGCGCCCTATTTCGGCTCGCTGGCCGATCGCCACGGGGTGCGCAAGGTGGCGCTGCTCTCCACCCTCGCCTTCGGGCTGATCTTTGCCGCGCTGGGGGCGACCCCGGCTTCGATTTTCGCTTTCTATTTGCTGTGGTTCCTGGTCGGGCTGGTCGGGATCGGGTCGACCCCGGTCACTTTCAGCCGCGCGATCAACATGTGGTTCTACAAGAACCGCGGCCTTGCACTTGGGATCCTGCTGCTCGGCACCTCCTTCGCAGCATTGATCGTGCCGCGGGTCGCGGTCTGGGCGATCGGGGAATGGGGCTGGCGCGGGATGTATCCGGTCGTCGCGCTGTTTCCGCTGCTCGTTTCCCTGCCCATTATCTATCTTTGGTTCCGCGAACCGGCGCGTGAGGAAATGCCCGCTGGCATCTCCGTGGGCGGCAACCTGACCGGCGTGACCCTGGCCGAAGCGCTGCGTGACCGCCGCTTCTGGACGATCTGGCTGTCGATTGCCCTCGTCGCCCTCGCTTATGGCGGCGCGCATATCCACATGCCCGAGATCATCAAGCAGCACGGCATGGGTGCGGCCGAAGGGGCCAGCATCATGGGCATGATCGGCCTGGCACTGATGGCCGGGCGGATCATCACCGGCTGGCTGCTGGACCGGATCTGGGCACCGATCGTCTGCCTGCCGATCCTGCTGATCCCGGCAGTGGCCTGCTGGTGGCTGATGGGTACCAGCACCGATGTGCAGACGATCTACATCGCCGCCTTCATGCTGGGCTTCGCCGCCGGTGCGGAAAGCGACCTGATCGCCTACCTCGCCAGCCGCTATTTCGGCATGGCCAGCTACGGCAAGATCTATGGCATGCTCTACATGCCCTTCGGCCTCGCCTCGGCCATTTCGCCTGTGCTTTACGGCCGGGTCCGCGACGTGACCGGCAGCTATGACCAGATGCTCTACGCATCGATGTTCCTGTTCGCCGCCGGGGCCGTTCTGCTGGTCACCCTGGGGCGCTATCCCACCTTCGGAGCAAAGGAAAAGGCCGCATGAACGCGATCCTCGCCAATCCGCTCGCGGCGCTAGACGGCAAGGTCGGCGCTGCCTCGCTGCTGACCGATGAGGTCAACCGCGAACTTTACCGGCATGACGTCTATTCCGCCGGCCCGCCCCCGCTCGCCGTGTTCCGCCCGGCCTCGGTCGAGGAACTCGCCCGCGGGATCGGCGCAGCGACGGCGGCCGGGATCGCGATTGTCCCGCGCGGCGGCGGCATGAGCTATACCGGCGGCTACCTCTCGCCGGTGGCGGACTTCATCCTGATCGATACCGCCAGCCTGAACCGCGTGATCGAGGTCAACGAAGCCGACATGACCGTCACGGTCGAATGCGGGATAACCTGGGAAGAGCTGCGCCGCGAGTTGCAGCCGCGCGGTCTGCGCACCAAGACCTGGGGGACCCTATCCGGCATCAACGCCACAGTCGGCGGCGGGATGAGCCAGAACGGCGTGTTTTGGGGCGCCGGCAGCGGCACGGTGGTCGATTCCGCGCTCAGCTTCGACGTGGTCCTGGCCGATGGCACCGTGGTCTCCACTGGATCGAACTTCTTCCGCCCCTATGGCCCGGACCTGACCGGCCTGTTCGCGGCCGATTGCGGTGCCTTTGGCGTCAAGGCGCGCGCGACGTTGCGGCTGGTGCGCGAAGGTGCGGCCTTTGGCTATGGCAGCTTTGCCTTCGATACCTCCGACCAGCTCTTCGCCGGGATGAGCGCCGTGGCGCGCGAGGGCCTGGCCAGTGAGAGCTTCGGCTTCGATCCCTTCCTCCAGGCCCAGCGCATGAAGCGTGACAGCCTGGCCAGCGATGCCAAGAGCCTGGTCAACATGATGAAAGCGCAAGGCTCGCTGCTGAAGGGCTTGAAGGAAGGCGCCAAGGTGGCGCTGGCCGGGCGCAGCTTCCTCGATGACGTGCCGTTCAGCCTGCACTGCATTTCCGAGCGCCGCCGCCAGAACGAAGCCGATGCCGACATGGCCGAGATCACCCGGCTGATCGAGGCCGCGGGCGGCAAGGCGATCGAGAACACCATCCCCAAGATCCTGCGCGCCAATCCCTTCCCGCCGGTCAATTCGATGGTCGGGCCCGAAGGCGAACGCTGGGTTCCGGTCCACGGCTTCCTGCCGCATTCGAAGCTCGTCCAGGGCTGGAGCGCGGTTCAGGCGCTGTTCGCCAGCCGCGCTGACGAAATGGCGGCGCTGGGGGTCAATGCCGGGGCCATGCTCGCGGCCGTCAGCCCGCAGGTTTGCCTGATCGAGCCGGTGTTCTTCTGGCCGGACGAGCTCAACCCGCTGCATCGCCACGCGGTCGAGCCGGCGCACCTGGCCAAGCTCAAGGACTTCCCCGCCAATGAAGCCAGCACCGCGCTGGTGCGCGAGCTGCGCGCCGGGGTGGTGGCCGAATTCCAGAAGCTGGGCGCGGTTCACCTGCAGATCGCGCGGACTTACCCGCTCAAGAGCGGCCATTCGCCCGAAAGCTGGGACCTGCTGAAAGCGCTCAAGGCCAAGGTCGATCCCAAGGGGCTGATGAACCCGGGAAGCCTTGGTCTGTGAGTTCAGCGCCCGCCCCCTACGCCGCCGTGGCGATGCAGCTCTTGGCCAAGTCGGTCGAGCGCTGTGCCGATACGGCGGCGGCGCGGGCGCAGATCCTGGCCCACATTGGTGAGATCGAGGGCCAGATCCGTGGCGCCAAGATCTTCATCGAACAGTTCCAGGGCCGCCCGGTCAAGCTGGCGGTGCTGCCGGAATACCTGTTTACCTCCTACCCGGGCCGGATCTCGGTCCCGGACTTTGCCGAGCGCGCCGCTTTTGCCGCCGATGGCCCGGAATATGCCGCGCTGGGCGCGATGGCGCAGCGGCTGGGGCTGTTCGTCGCCGGCAATGCCTATGAAAGCGACGCGCATTTCCCTGGCTTTTATTTCCAGACCAGCTTCGTGATTGATCCGGCTGGCAGCGTCGTGCTGCGCTATCGCCGCCTGCTCTCGATGTTCGCGCCCAGCCCGCATGACGTGTGGGACCGCTACCTCGACCACTATGGTCTCGAGGGTGTCTTCCCGGTGGCCGATACCGAGATCGGGCGACTGGCCGCGATTGCCTCGGAAGAGATTCTCTACCCGGAGATCGCCCGCGCGCTGGCCTTCCGCGGGGCCGAAGTGTTCGTTCATTCCTCCAGCGAGATCGGCTCGCCGCTTGGCACGGCCAAGGATATCGCCAAGCGCGCCCGCGCCTGGGAGAACATGGCCTATGTCGTCTCGGCCAATACGGCCGGGATCGCCGACTGCTCGCTCCCCCTCGCCAGCGCCGATGGCAACAGCCAGGTGGTCGGCCCCAATGGCAAGGTCATGACCCAGTCGATGAGCGGCGAGACCTTCACCGCCTTTGCCGAGATCGACATTGCCCACTTGCGCGAAACCCGCCGCGTGCCGGCCATGACCAACAGCCTGGCCCGCCAGCGCCCCGCCCTGTTCGCCGCCGCCTATGCCGCTGCCGCCGGGCAGGACGGCAATGCCATGCTGGATGCCAATGGCGCGCCGCAAGTGCCTGAGCGCGAGCATTTCCTGCGCGCCCAGGCCGCCGTTATCGAAAAACTGTCCAAAGCCGGAGTAATCTGATGAAGCACCGCACCGTATCGGGGAAGATCCGCTACACCTCTGTCAAACCCGGCATGGAAGGGCAGGAGCGCGGGCGCGAGTGGTTCAGCTTCACCCACCACGCCGATGGCAGCACGATCATGAATGCCCGCTGCGAGATCGAGGAACCCGATCCCACCGTGCTGCGCAACATCACTTATCACCTCGGGCCGGACATGGTGCCCCAGCACCTCCACGTGCATCTGACCGTCGGCGACAGCTTCATGGGCTCGGGCTGGATGCGCCACGATGCCGCGACCGGCACGATCGAGTGCGAAAGCTATGGTCCGTCGATCGGGCGCCTGTCCCAGCAGATGAAGGTTGGCGCCTTCGATGCCTTCGGCACTCACCCGGTCGTCGCCGATGCCTACCTCGGCCGAAAGATGGACGTCAGCAAGGGCCCGCACCGCCGCAACATGCGCTGCTTCCTGCCCTCACCCGACCATCGCGGTGCCACCCCGCCGATGATCGCCGAGGTCAACATCACGCTGGAGTATGTCGGCGACGAGGAAAAGACTGTCGAGGCCGGCACTTTTGCCTGCCACCACTTCCGCTTCGTCGACGAAAGCGACCACGGCATGGGCGGCACCAAGCACCCGGCCTATGACATCTGGGCGACCGCCGATGACGACTGCATCCTCGTCTATGCCTCGATCGACGGCTACATGATGAACCGCTACGAGCTGGTCGAATTCAGCCGCGACTGATGTCCTACCGCGCGATTGAACAGTACCGCTTTGCGGACAGCTTCCGCGCGGCGACCCGGATCGTGACCCTGCCGCTGCCAGAACCCGGTCCGGGCGAAGTGTTAGTGCGCAACGCCTGGTGCGGGATCAACGGGATCTTCGACACCCAGCTCGCCCGCGATGCCGTCGGCACGATCCGGATGGAGCCGCCGTTCCTGACCGGGGTTGAGGCGGTTGGCACGGTTGAGGCGGTGGGCGCAGGCGTGACCGACCTTGCGGTTGGCGATGCAGTTGCCGCCACCCGCTTTCGCGGCGGCTATCGTGAGGCCAATTGCGGGCCAGCGGCGGACTTCGTGCCGCTGCCCGAAGCCAGCGCCGCGGCCCTGGCCCTCGCCTCCAGCGGGGTCGCCGCCTGGCTGGCCCTGACCCTGACCGGAGCGATGCAGCGCGGCGAGACGGTCGCGATCAGCGCGGCGGCAGGCGGTCTGGGCCACCTCGCAGTGCAGATTGCCAAGCTGCACGAATGTCACGTCATCGCAATCTGCGGCGGGGCGAGGAAGGCCGCCTTCGTCGAGGCACTCGGCGCCGACCGGGTGATCGACTACCGCAGCGAAAGCATCCCCGAAGTGCTTGCCAGCGAATACCACGACCGGATCGACCTGGCGCTCGATACCGTCGGCGGCGAGGTCTTCGATGCCATGGTCGATAATCTGGCCAACCACGGGCGGCTGGTGATCAGCGGCTGGGCCAGCGATATGGTCGACGATCTACCCAGCCCGGTCACCGCGCCCCGGATCGGCCACAAGCTCTATTACAAGGGCGCCTCGGTCCGCGCCTTCATGAACGCGCTGCACACCGCGCACTGGCCAGCGGCACGCGCTGCGCTGTTCGAGCGCTATGCCCAGGGCCTGCTCAAGCCCCACGTCGAAGTGCTGGGCAGCGGGCTCGATGCCGTGCCTGCTGCGGTCGAGGCCCTGCTGGCCGGTCAGACCATGGGCAAGGCCGTGGTCCGGCTCTAGAGCCGGACGGTCGCCATCCCCGCCGGGCGATAACGCGGGCCGCTCGTGCCGCCGACCGGTGCCACGGCCGAAATCTCGGCCACATCCTCAGCCGTCAGCGCCAGTTCCGCCGCCGCCATCGAATCCTCCAGCGTTACCCGGCGCTTGGCCCCGGGGATCGGCACCACGTCCGGTCCCTGCGCCAGCAGCCATGCCAGCGCGACCTGCGCCGGCGAGGCGCCGCGCCGCTCGGCCACGGCCTTGACCACGCCGACGATCCGCATGTTGGCGTCGTAATTGTCCTGCTGATAGCGCGGATCGTGGCGGCGATAGTCGCCCTCGGCCAGGTCCTCGGCCCGGGTCACCGTGCCGGTCAGGAAGCCGCGACCCAGCGGCGAATAGGGCACCAGGCCGATCCCCAGCTCGCGGCAGGTCGGCAGGATCTCGTCCTCGATCTCGCGCTCCCAGATCGAATATTCGCTCTGCAGCGCGGCAATCGGCGCGACCGCAGCCGCGCGGCGGATCGTGCTGGCGGCAGCTTCGGACAGGCCGATATGCTTGATCTTGCCCTGGGCCTGCAGGTCCGCCAGCACGCCGACGACATCCTCGATCGGCACAGCCGGATCGACGCGGTGCTGGTAGTAGAGGTCAATGCAATCGATCCCCAGCCGTTGGAGCGAGCCTTCGACTGCGCGGCGGATATTGGCTTCGCTGGAATCGACGCCCAGGAACTGGCCTTCGTCGGTGAACTTGAAGCCGAACTTGGTGGCGATCACCAGCCCGTCGCGCTTGCCCTTGATCGCTTTCCCGACCAGCTCCTCATTGGCGCGCGGGCCATAGACCTCGGCCGTGTCGAAGAAGGTGACGCCCAGGTCGATTGCGCGGTGGATCGTGCGGACGGCCTCATCAAGGTCAGCATCGCCGCCATAGCTGAAGTTGCCGCCCTTGAGCATGCCCATGCAGCCGAGGCCAATGGCGGAAACTTTCAGGCCCTGGCCCAGCTGGCGGTACTGCATGGCTAATCCTCTCGTCAGATCGTGATGGCAATCTTGCCCAGATGCGCGCCGGCAGCAAGGTGGCGATAGGCCTCCTGGGCATCGGCAAAGGCAAAGGTCGCATCGACCACTGGTTCCGTCCCGGCGCGGCCGATCACTTCCAGCGCAGCGCTAAGCATCGCCCGGCTGCCGGAGGCAATGCCCTTGATCGCGATATTGCGCGCGATCAGCATACCCTGGCTGACCCCGGCCTGAGCCTGCGGTGTGCCTGAGAGCGCACCGACCGTGCCGATCCGGGCATTGACCGCACAGGCCGCGACCGTCTCACCCAGCACGTCGAAGCCCAGCGTATCGACCACCACATCGGCCCCGCGCCCGCCAGTTTGTTCGAGCAGAGCGGCGGCCCAATCGGGGCGTTCGCGATAGTTCACGGTGAAATCGGCGCCCAGTTCACGGCAGCGCGCCAGCTTTTCATCGCTCGACGAGGTGATCGCTACCTGCGCACCCAGCGCCTTGGCCAGTTGCAGCGCGAAGACTGAGACGCCGCCTGTGCCCTGCGCCAGTACCAGTTCGCCCGGCTGGACCTGCCCGAAGGCCACCATCGCGTGCCAGACCGTCGCCGCCACGACCGAGACGGTCGCTGCGCCCAGGTCGCTCATAGCCTCCGGCACCCGCACCAATGCCGCGGCGGGGAGCAGGATCTGCTGCGCCAGCCAGCCATCTGCGCTGGAGCCCAAGTCCGCCGCGAACACGCTCAGCGAATAGGGACCATCGATCCAGGTCGAGAAATGCGGGGCAATCACGCGCTCGCCCGTCGACCAGCCGGTCACCCCGTCACCCAGCGCCGCGATCCGGCCGACGCCGTCCGCCAGCGGGATCCGCTCGGCCGGTTTGGGCGCGCCATAGCGGCCTTCCAGCACCATCAGGTCGCGGTAATTGAGGCCCGCAGCAATCACTTCGACCAGCACCTGCCCCGGGCCGGGTACCAGATCGGCCCGCTCGGCCAGCCGCATCCCGTCAATCCCGGTGATCGTCCCGATTTCCCCCGCTTTCATCGCCGCAACATTCCTTTTTCAGTGCGCGGGAAGGCTAGCAGGGTTGTCCGGACATTCCCAAGCACGAATGCTTGTCGGCCTGCCGGAATTGCGCCACTTTCCCGCCATGCGAACAGATGATCCGGTGCTGGTGATCGGGGCGGGCCTGGGCGGGTTGACAGCAGCCATTGCGCTCGCGCGCGCCGGGCTGCCGGTTGAGGTCCACGAGGCCGCCAGCGAACTGCGCGAAACCGGCGCCGGCCTGACCCTGGGGCGCGGCGCGCAGCACGTGTTCCGCGACCTGGGCATCCAGCGCGAGGTGGCGGCAATTGCTTGTCCGGCCGGGGCCTTGCCGTTCCTGCACTACCAGAATGCCCGCCTGCTGATGGGCGCGCCGGACGAGGGCGACGGCCGGCCCGACGACGGAGCGAGCGACATCGTCCGCCATTGCTACCGCGCCGACCTGCAGACCGTGCTGATTGCGGCGGCGGAGCGGCTGGGCGTGGCGATCCACACCGGCCGGCGGCTGACCGGACTGGAACAGACGCCTAATACGGTCACCGCGCACTTCGCCGATGGCAGCAGCGCCGCCGGATCGGTGCTGGTCGGGGCCGACGGGGTCCGCTCGGCCGTGCGCGCGCTGCTCCTGCCCGGGGACGAGCCGCGCTACACCAATCACCTCGCCTATCGCTTCCTTGTGCCCGCCGATCAGGCCGCGCCGCTCATGGCTCATGGCCGCAGCGCCATCTTCATCGGGCCGAAGCGCACTTTCAACCGCTACACCATGGCCGGCGGCAAGGTGGTCAATTGCGCCGGGCTGGTCGAAACTGACGAGGTGGTCGGCGAAGGCTGGTCGATCAGCGCCAGCCGCGCCGAAGTGGCCGCCGCCTTTGCCGGTTGGCATCCGGATGTGCTCGGCCTGATTGAGCAGGCCGGGCCGATCATCAAATGGGGGCTTTACGAACGCACCCCGCTGCCGCGCTGGTCGGTCGGCCGGGTCACGCTGCTGGGCGATGCCGCCCATGCCATGCTGCCGTTCCTGGGCGCTGGCGCCGCCATGGCGATCGAGGATGGCTGGGCGCTGGCGCGCGCGCTGCAAGTGGAGCCGGAAGTGGAAACCGCGCTGGCCCGCTACGAAGCCGCGCGCCGCCCGCGTACCGAGCTGCTCCACGCGATGTCTAAACGGCAGGGCGAAGTGACCCAGGCGATCGATCCGGATACCTTCGTGCCATCAACCGCCCCGCTCTCGAACGAGGCGGTGATGGGCTTCGATCCGGTGGCGGCGGGGGTCTAGGCCCCGCGCACCGGCTCAAACACGCGGTCGATAAAGGCCTTGAGCTTGGCCTCGCGGTCAGCCGGGGCAGCGCCCTTGTCTTCTTCCAGCGCGAGGATCCGTTCTTCCTGCACCCAGACTTCCTGAGCCAGGTTCATCACCACGGCGACAAAGCGGTCCATCCCCGGATCGGCAAAGAACCGGGCGCGGCCCAGCGCGTCATAGATTTCGGTCGGGGCGTCTTCGGGGCGCAGATCGTCCTTCACTGCTTGAACGCTCCGTAACCGAACCACATCACCCCTTCGGCCAGCCGCCCGGTGGTCGCCTGACCCACGGCCTCGGCCTTGTCGCTGGCAACCATGTCGGCAATCGCCTGCTCGCCATAGATCCCGACCGAGGGGACCACGAACTGGAAGTAGTTTTCCGGCGCGAACCCGGCGCGGGCGCAAAGCTCGGGCGGGCTTTCGTCGCGGTAGCCTTTGTAGAACGGCTCTTCGTTGTAGTAGCTGTCCCAATCGAGATAGAACCCGTCAAAGGCGCTCATTTCGCCATTGGGCGGCAGTTCCATGTGCAGCAGCAGCCCGCCGGGCTTGAGCACGCGGTACGCCTCGGCAAATGCGGCGGCGCGGGTCTTCTTCGACAGCTCGTGCAGGAACATGCTGCTCCACACCAGATCGAAGCTGGCGTCGGGGAAATCGAGGCTGTCGGCGCACATCTGCTGGAAGTGCACTTCCAACCCCTGCCATCTTGGCGCGGGCCGAGCCATAGACCAGCCCGCCCGGCGCGGCATCGATCGCGATCACCTCGGCATCCGGGTAAGTCTGCTTCCACGGCAAGGTATTATGGCCGATAGTGCAGCCGGTATCGAGGATCCGTTGCGGCTTGAAATCGGGATAGCGCAGCGCAATGTACTTCGCCATCGACAGGCCAATATCATCGAGGTTCGCGCCCATCAGCCCCATCGAGAAGACGGCAAGACCGCGGTCATAGATCGCCCCGGCCTCGAGGCTGTCCTCGCCGCGGGTATAGCTGCCAGGCATCAGATGGACGTCGATCGCCGAGACGTTGCGCGGCACTTCGAGATCCGGGTTGAGCGTGACGCTGCCTGGCTGGTTCGAGACCTTGGCGGCTTCGGCGGCCAGCTTGTCGCCCTCGCGCGCGACGCTGTCACCAACGCTGGCCCAGACCATCTTCTGCGCCTGGACCCGCATCGCCGAATAGATGTTGAAGGCCGGATCGCCGCGCAGCGCCATGTGGGCATCGCGGCTGCTGGCCGGCTCGCGCCCTTCACGCTTCTTGAAGGCCGGGGCGGCGCGCTTGTCGTAAGCGGTCTTGAGGTCACCGGCGAGGTCATTGAGGATCAGGCTGCGGATCCCTGAAACGAAGCGGCCGCGCGCCAGCTCCTCGGGCGTCTTGTCCGGGTTCATCGGGTGTTGCAGGGCAAGCGTCATTGTCCGGTTCCTTTGACCTGGGGCACTGCGGCCGCATCGAATTCAGCGCGGTAGCCATTGTCGCCCACCTTGCCGACCATGTCTTCGCTCAGCGGGATTTCGGGGTAAACTGTCACAAAATAGTCCCCCGCCGAAGGGTTTTGCCGCAGTGGCAGGATCTGCTGCTGGTAAGTCTCGCTGTTCCAGAAGGCGCGGGCGTTCTCCAGGCAGGGAAACCGCACCATCAGCGTGGTATAACCGGCGGGCGGGGTGCCCTCAAACTGCGCTACGGCCTTAGGAGCATTGAGGTAATAGCCGCCGAGCTGCTTGTAGAGTCCGCTATCGGCAATCGCCTTGCCATAGGCCTGCATCCGCGCCCGATCGCTGGTTGGCCCCGCGATCACCATGATCACCGGCTGGTCGCAGGTGCTGGCGGAAGGGGCGGCGGCGCGCGGAGCTGCAAGCGGCTTGGCCTGGGTCACCGCCGGATCGACCGCCTGAGCGAGCAGAAGCAGCGCCGCGATCATCCCGTCTTCACCTCGTTACACAGCGTCCATTTCCACGGGCGGCCATGCTGGAACCATTCCCAGGTGCGCGAGCGGGTCTGTCCGTCAGCGGCAATAGCGATCATCTCGATGTAATAGGCGTCTGGCACGTCCTGCCGCTCCAGCCGCAGCATCAGCACGTCCTCGTGAGTCTGCCAGCCGTAGCCGCCAAAGCGGTCCGTCTGCCAGACCAGCTTATCGCCCTCCAGCTTGCCGCCGAACTCATAAGTGGCTTTGCGGCCATCCTCCCATTCCAGCCAATTGTGCTGGATGTAATGCCACTCACCCGCGTCGGGGAATTCGCACCAGGTCTTGACCCGGTGGGCGTCGACCATGTTCCCCTCGCCATCGAAATGGCGGTACCAGCCGTCCCACCAGCCTTCGTGGCGAAGCATGGCGGGCATGGCCCGGGCGAGCTGTGCGCGGTTGCTCATTGCTGGGCCTCCCAGCTGGATACGATCTGATCCCCGCGCGCGAACCAGCATTCGCTGCGCTGGGCAAGGCGTTCGAGCAGCCGCTCGAAGGCGGCGATGCGATAGGGCAGGCCCATGATGTAGGGCGTGACATGGATCGGCAGCATCCGGCCTGAACCCGTCGCTACTGCCTCTGCCGCGAGCCAGTCAAAGGCATCCTCCAGGCTCTGCGCCCAGCTATCCGCCGACTGCTGCTGGACCGCGATGATCGTCCGGTCGGACAGTTCGTGGTTTAGCGGCAGGTTGATCATGCCGTTGTTGAAGCGATAGGGCAGTTCATCATTAACCCAGTCACAGCAATAGGTTAGGCCCGCATCCTTGAGCAGATCCAAGGTTTTGAAGCTCTGCGAGCGCGCGATCGACAGCCAGCCGCTCGGCCGCACGCCGCTCGCCAGTGCGATCCGGTGCATGGCTTCGTTGATCAGATCTCGCTCGGCATTGGCGGCGAGCGAGGAATCGATCGTGCCGTTCATGTCGGTCGAATGAGCGATCAGCTCATGCCCGCCATCCAGCACCGCGCGGACCAGTTCGGGATAGCGCTCCGCCACGGCGGCGTTGGTCGCGAAACTGGCCCTTGCGCCAGCCTTGGCCAGGGCATCGAGGAAGCGCCAGGCCCCCACCCGGTTGCCATAGTCCCGCGCGGTATAGTGGCGGTAATCGGGATAGGCCGTCTGCATATGCCCCGGCGCGGCAAAGGCGCCGCCCGGCACGATCGGGAACCATTCCAGGCTGACACAGACCCAGACCGCGACCGAACCCTGCGGCCATTTGACCGGCGCACGCTCATGCAGCGCCGACCAGGCATAGAGGTCATGATCATAGCCATGGTGGCGCTTGGGATACTCGAGATAGCCGGGATCGAGGCTCATGCCTGGGCCCTCCACGCATCGACAATCTCACCCGCCCGCGCGATCCAGGCGCGGCCATCGGCGGCGATGTGGCGCAGCGCTTCCTCGAACGGGCCGATCCGGTGCGGCTGGCCGATCAGATAGGCGTGCAAGGGAATGCACATGACCGTGCCGGACTGCTCACCCTCGGCCGCCAGCCGCTCGAACTGGCGGATCAAAGTCTCGGCATATTCACGGCCCGACATGTTGTAGACGAAGAAGCCGTAATGGTCGTTGACCTCAAGGCTATAGGGGATCGAGGCGAGCTGGCCCGAGCGAACCTTCACCTCCTGGACCTGGTCATCGTGGTAGAGATCGCAGGTGTAATCGAGCCCCATTTCGGCAATCAGGTCGAGCGTGCGCGGCGTGTGAGTCAGCGCCGGAGCGAGCCAGCCGCGGATTGTCTGACCGGTTGCGTTACGCACGGTGCGGATCGAATCCGCGATGATTGTACGCTCCTGATCTTCCGACATTTCATAGGCATAGCGCGTGTTATAAATCCCGTGACTGAAGAACTCCCAGCCGCGCGCTGCGCCATCGGCGACCACTTCGGGATGGTGCTGGCAGAGCGCGACCGACAGGCTGACCGAACCGGGAAAGCCGTGCTTGCTCATCACCTCGGCCATGCGCCAGTGGCTGACCCGGTTGGAGTGGTCGCGGTGCGAATAGCCGACCACATCGGGATGCGGCCGCGCCCAGGCCTTGCGCTTGGGGTGCGCCGGCGGATCGATTTCGTAGTACTCCAGGTTGGGTGCGACCCAGACCGCTACGGTCTTGCCGCCCGGCCAGACCACTTTCTTCCGCCCGCGATAGGGCGCGTAATCGTAAAGCTGCGGGTCGGTCGCGCCCTCCTGCATCAGCGCGCCTCCAGCCAGTCAATCACCGCCTGGACCGGCTCAACGTCAGCGTACTTGAGCTGCAGGTCGGTGAGGTTGGCGAAATGATAGCTCTCGTGCTTGTCGGCGCAGGTCTCGATCGGGACGATGGTGCGATAGCCGTGGCTCAGCGCATCGACCGCCGTGGCGCGCACGCAGCCAGAGGTCGATCCGCCCGTCACCACCACCGTATCGACCTTGTGCCAGACAAGGTAGCTCGCCAGCTGCGTTTCGAAGAAGGCGCTGGGCATGCGCTTGGTATATTGCAAGTCATCCGGACCGATCTCGACCCGCGGATCATACTGGTGCCGGTCGCTGTCATACTTGATGTTCTGGAGCGAATCCGGCGTGTCGGTGCGCGTGCCCCAGACCCCGGCATCGCCGGCATCGGCCTTGTAGGCCACGCGGGTCCAGATCACCGGCATGCCCCTGGCGCGGGCGAGGCGGCTGATTGTGTTGGCATATTCGATCTGGCGCGGATCGGTTTCATAGGCGGTCGCGAACTTGTCGATCCGCGTATAGGCCTGCTGGAAATCGACATTGACGATCGCCAGCTTGCTGCCGAAGCCGAACTTTTTGCGCGCCGGATTGGCCATCACCTCCTCGAAGATCTGGCGGGCGGTCTTGCCATCGCTCACCATCCGCGTGCCGATCAGACTCATTAATCGTGGCTCCCTTGCTTGCGCAGACTTTGCCGCCGCACTATGTGCTTGTCGAGAACAATTTGTCCGGACAACTTGCAATGGCCGCAGCGATCACCCGCCACTACCTGACCCTTGGCAGCGGCGCGAGCAAGCGCCGCGTACATTATCGCAGGGCGGGCACTGGTCCGGTGCTGCTGCTGGTCCACCAGAGCCCGCGTTCGGGCGGCGAATATGAAGAGCTGATGCAGCGCTGGGGCGCGCATTTTACCTGCATTGCGCCCGATACGCCGGGCTTCGGCCAGTCCGAACCGCTCGCCAAGGCCAGCCCCAATATCGATGACTACGCCGATGCCATCGTCGAATTCATTGCCGCCATGGGGCTGGAACAAGTGCCGGCCTATGGCTTCCATTCGGGCGCGATCATCCTGATCACCGCGCTCAAGCGCCATCCGGGGCGGTTCAGCGGGATCGCGGCGGGCGGCTATGGCGTCTGGACCGAGGCCGAGAAGGCTGCCTTCGGGGCCAATTATACCCCGCCCTTCCTGCCGCTGCCCTATGGCGAGCATCTGGTCTGGGCCTGGAACCGGGTGCTGGAACAGGCCTGGTTCTTCCCCTGGTACGATACCCGCAACGAAACCCGGATGCGCAACGCGCATGACGATCCGGCGCGGGTCCATGACATCATCATGGAGATCCTCGATGCCGGAGACAGCTTCCGCCACGGCTATGCCGCCGTGCTCTCTGCCCCGCGCGACATCCCCGCGCCGGATAGCGTCACCGCGCCGGTGCTGATCACCGCCTATGATGGCGATCCGATGCAGGACCATATCGACCGGCTCGGCGAAATGCCGGCGAGTTGGTCGGCCCGCAAGGTCCGCACGCCTGACGACCAGGCCGCTGCCAGTCTGGAATTCCTCCAGACGCTGCCCCTTGGCCCGGACGTCGAACCGAAGGCCGATGGCCACCAGGGCTTCATTTCGGTCAGCACCCCGGCCTTCACCGGCCAGCTCCACTGGCGCCGCGCCGAGGGTTCGGCCGCCGATGTGCTGGAAGTCCACGGCCCCGGCCAGGCGCTCGATTGCCTGACGATCTCCGGCACCGCCATCGACTTGCCGGGGCACGGCCTGTCGAGCCCCTGGCCGGGCGAGGCCCCGAGTGACTGGGCGCCCTGGGCCACCGTGATCGAAGCCGCGCGCGCGGCCCTGGGGGTTAGCGCCGCAGCCCTGCCGCCCGTGCCGCTGGGCGAACCCGCGCGGCTCTTCCCCGATTTCGTGCCTGACCGGTTCGGCGCCTACCTGACCCGCGC
>JACDQK010000171.1 GCA_015657645.1 Novosphingobium sp. | reverse complement strand
GGCTGATGTCGCTCACCTTCTGAGCCACCAGGCTGCCGCAGACCAGCTGCCGCAGATTCAGGGTAACCGCCGCCGTACTGGTGGTGCCGCAATTGAAGGTGCTGAGTGCCGGCTGGCTGACCGGGCTCATCTCGGTCTTGCTGTCAGTGATGAAGCCGGACAGCGTGGCGGTGAAATCGGGGCTCGGCTCCCAGACGATCGACCCGCTGACGGCCCACTTCTTGGTCCCGCCCAGGTTATCATCCGGCGCGGCGCGGTTTTCGCCCCAGCCATCATAGGTCAGGTAACCGCCCGACAGGCGCACCCGCAGTGTATCGCCCAGCGGGGCCGAGATCGAACCCTTGATGCGATAGTCCTTGTCTACCCCGACCGTGGCCGAAAGATCGGCCGAGAAATCGCGGCTTGGCTTCTTGGTGGCGATGCTGAGCGCACCGGCGAAGGTCGAGCGGCCGAACAGGGCCGACTGCGGGCCCTTGGCCACTTCGATCTGGCCGACATCGAGCACCGAGATCATGTCCAGCGTGTTGCGGCTGGTCTGGTAGATCCCGTCGATGAACACGCCGACGTTGGCTTCGGTATTGAGATCGTTGGCGGTGTTGGCCGGGGCCAGACCGCGGACGAAGACCTGCTGCACCGTGCCGCCGGCAATGCTGGTGATGGCAATGCCCGGGGTCGAGTTGCCTAGATCGTTGAAGTTCGAAATGCCGCGTTCGGCCAGCTGCTCAGCCGTATAGGCCGTGATCGCAATCGGCACCGTCTGGATATCTTCGTCGCGCTTACGCGCGGTCACGACGATATCGTAGCTGCTCGCACCATCTTCTTCAGCTTCCTGGGCATAGGCCGGAAATGCCGTGGCGATAGTGGCGAGCGCGGTACCCGAAAGCGCGGCGCGCTTGAGAATCTTATGCGCAGTCAGATTCATATTAGCCTCCCTGTGTCGTCCCGCTCGCAGATGCAGGACGCCCAATGCCGAAGCTATAGCGTAGTTGTCCGGACAATACCATCCGCCAGCCTTTATCCGTCAGGTGGATAAGCAGTCAGGCGGCGCTCAATTCCGCCGAAATCGCCCGGGCGGTCTGGGTCAGGGGCGCGACGAACTGGGCGATGGCTTTCTCCATCGGCATGGCAACCGAAAAGAAGATGATCGTGATCGCGCCGGCCACTTCCTCGCCGCGGAACAAGGGCATGGCAATCGACGAGGTCTTACCCGGGTTGGCCGTATAGGCGTTGCGCGATTGGGTGGCGAAGCCATTGCCGCGCACCTCGCGCAGGAGGTTGTCATTGGACAGCAGCAAGGTTGCCATCTTTTCGGCGGCGCCTTCGATCGTGCGCAACCCCTCCAGCAGGTGCTCGCGCTCGGCATCGCTGCAGAACGCCATATAGGCCTTGCCGCTGGAGCATTCCATGATCGGCAGGGTGAAGCCGGGATAGTAATTGTTGAGCGTCAGCGAGGTGCGGGTGTGCGTCGAATCGCGTACCATCATGTGCGCACCGACCCGGCTGGTGATCGAGATCGGCCAGAGCAGCTTGTCGGTCAGCGCCTCGATATGCGGCCGGGCGATCTCCACCAGCTGGCTGTCATCGTGGTAGCCCGAGGCCAGGCTCTGGACCAGCGCGGTGGCGCGGTAGCGCTTGCGGGCCGGCTCGCGCTCGATCATCCCTTCGTGGAGCAGCGTCTGCACGATCCGGCAGGCTGTGGGATAGGGCACCTGGCTGGTCCGGGCGATCTCCATCATGGTGATCGAGCCGCCGCGGTTGACCGCCTGCAGGACCGAAAGCCCGCGAGTAATCGCCCGGATCGGCACGCCTTTTTCCATGGTCATCGCTGCACCCCTGCCGGCCTCTATCCGTCTGCCGGTTAAACTAGCGTGAGTTTCATGTTGGTCCAGATGGCATGGCAGGATAGCCTTCGCATTTATCCACCTAGCGAGGAAAAACCCGAATGGACCGCCGCGACTTCCTTTCCTCCGCCGCGATGCTGGCTGCCGCATCGAGCCTTGTCCCTGCCGTAGCCGAGGCCAAGCCCGCCAAGGGCAAGCGTTCGCCGGCAACCTCGCTCAAGGGCCCGCACCTTGACCTGACCACCTCGCGCGGTTGCCGCGAGGCCTGGGCCAAGCTGGCCGGCAATATCGATATGAAGTCCACCAAGTATGGCTGGTACAAGGGCATCGTCCAGGGCGTCCGCCCGGGCGAGCAGCTGCGCGATCTGGTCGGCTTTACCGGCTTTTCCTGTGCCCGGCTGATCCCCAATGACGGCGAAGATGGCGGCTACAAGAAGATCCTGCGCGAGATTGGCTTCTACACCGATCTCAAGAGCGGTGAGATCATCGAGGAGTGGACCAACCCCTACTTCAATGAAGTGGTCAAGGTGGTGCCGATCACCAACGATCCGTTCAACCACACCATCACCGATTTCTATCCGCCGCCGCCGGCCTATGGCGGCCTCAACCGCGAAAAGCCACCAAAGATCCCGGTGAAGCTGGACTTCCGCCGCCGCGACAACCGGCTGCACTGGTTCAGCCACATCAACCTGTTCTACCCTTCGGCGCTGCAGCCCTCGAAGTGGCCCCGCGAAAGCGGTGCGCCGTTCAACCAGGTGACCGAGACCTTCCTGTATCAGATCGACTGGCAGGACATGCAGAACCCCAAGAAGACCTCGGTTGAATATGACGGCACCTGGACCCGCACCACGCCGTGGCTGCCCTGGATGCTGATGGGCCCGACCCCGGGGCACTGCTCGTACCAGTGCTTCATGGGCGCGCATGACAATATCGAAGTGGTCGACCGCAAGGTGCTCGACTACACCGAAAAGCACTTCCCCAAGTACATGCAGGCACCGGACGCCTGGTCGGATGTCTCGCTCTCGAGCCTCGAAAACTACGCGCGGACCGAGAAGCCGGCTCCGGTCGGCCCTGAAGGCCCGCCGCGCGCCAAGGATCCGGAACTGCCGGCCTGGTTCCGGGCCATGCAGGCCGGTGGGCCGCCCAAGACCTGAACCCAATCAAGCGATAAGACACACGGGAGATCGATTTGAACGATAGCACAGCGGCGGGGCCGGGACTTCCGGCACAGGTGGCCTATGGCTTCGGCCAGATCGCGGGCCAGGTGTTTCGTGATGTCCCCTCGCTGCTGCTGCTGTTCTTCATGACCAGCGTGCTGGGCGTCTCCCCCGCCCTCGCGGGCACGGCGATCTTCGTGCCCAAGCTGGTCGGCGGGATCGTGTTCGATGTTTCCGCCGGGGTGCTGTCTGACCGGCTGCAGTCACGCTTTGCTCGCCGTCATTGGCTGCTGATCGGGGCCCTGGCCGCGCCTGCCGCAATGATCGCGCTGTTCCATGTGC
>JACDQK010000170.1 GCA_015657645.1 Novosphingobium sp. | reverse complement strand
GGCGCCGAGGTTCCACCCCAAGCCCCATCCTTCCGCCGCATATCCCGCCGCTCGCAGCGAACGCCGCAACCGAATTGTCGATAGATCGCTGGCCAGAAAGCCCGGCAGGACCATCACTGGCTCACCCTGTCCGGGTTCGATCCTGACGGCTGGCAGCACCGGCGCCGCCAGCAGCCCCGGCACTTCCAGCAATTCGGCCAGATACAGGCGGCGCGATGGAGCCCTGGCGGGCAGTGTCTCCATCGCCCGCGATCAGTCGCCCGTCAGGATCCGGTCGACCAACTGCTTCACCGAGGGGGTGAAGTTGTTGGAATAGAACGGGTCCTGCTTGAACCGGTAAGCGGCATGGCCGGCGAACATCAGGTTCTCGTCGATCGGGCCGCCGTGGGCAATGTCCTGCAGGGTCTTCTGGATGCAGAAGCTGCGCGGATCGGCGAGGCGGCCAGTGGTGTAATCGTCATGGTCCTTCCACGACGAGAACCCGCAGTGGCTGAGGCAGCCCATGCAGTCCTTCTGGTCTTGCTGGATCACCGAGCGCTCATCCGGCGCGACGAAGACGATCGTGTCGTCTGGCGTGCGCAGGCCTTCGGTGTAACCGGCAGCAACCCAGCCCCGCGCCCGCTCGAGATCGCGCGGGGCGACCCAGAAGTTCTTGCCGCGCACCCCGACGTCGAGCTGGACGGTGTGTTCACCCGCCTGGACCTTCGAATAGGGAATCTGCCGCTCGCTACGGGCCTCCAGCATGCGCAGGAACGGGTTCTTGACCGCCGAGGAGTAGAACCCCGTGGGCGAGAAGCGGTGCAGCAGCACGTCGCCCGGCTCCAGCGTGCGCAGGTGATCCTTCCACGCCTGCGGGATCGGGCTTTCCTCGGTCAGCAGCGGCCGCGTGCCGAACTGGAAGGCAATCGTCCCCAGCTCGGGATTGTCGATCCAGTTGTCCCATTCGCGCAGGAACCAGACCCCGCCGGCCATCACGATCGGCACCGAATCCGGTACGCCTTCGGCCCGCATCGTTTCGCGTAGTGCCTTGACGCGGGGATAGGGATCTTCCGGCTTCAGCGGGTCTTCGGCGTTGGACAGGCCGTTGTGACCGCCAGCCAGCCAGGGATCCTCATAGACCACCGCCGCCATCAGATCGGCGACCTTGTGATAGGCCCGCTTCCACAGCGCGCGGAAAGCGCGGGCCGAGCTGATGATCGGCAGGTAGTTGACGTTGAACCGCGCCGCGATCTCGGACAGCTTGTAGGGCATGCCCGCGCCGCAAGTGACGCCGGTCACCATGCCGCGGGTCCGCTCCAGCACGCCTTCGAGGATCTGCTGGGCGCCGCCCATTTCCCACAGGACGTTGATGTTGATCGCGCCCTGACCGTTCGAAATTTCGTAAGCCCGGCGGACCTGTTCGACCGCGCCGGAAATGCCGTACTGGATCAACTGCTCGTGCCGTTCCTTGCGGGTCAGCGCGTTGTAGATCTGCGGGATGATCTTGCCTTCGGCATCATAGCTATCAGCATTGACCGCGCTGACCGTGCCGATCCCGCCGGCTGCCGCCCAGGCACCCGAACTGGCGTGGTTGGTAGCTGCCACGCCCTTGCCGCCTTCGACCAGTGGCCAGACTTCACGGCCACCATAAAGAATCGGCTTCAAACCCTTGAACGACATTAGCTCCCAGTCTTTCCCTGTGCCGTGTTGCACGGCTTGATTGCCCCGGGTTCGGGGCGCGGCCCAACCGCTTCAAACTGCGCGTAGTAGCCGTTGAGTTCCGGTCTACGCACAAATTCAACCAGACGAAAGCCCACGGCCTGAAATTCGCAGAACAGCAGGCTGGGCGGAATCCCGTGGCGATCGGTCGGCCGGTCGACATCGACCACGACTATCTGCCCGCCTTGGCGCAGCGCCGGCCGCAGCCGCCAGAGGAAGGCATAAGGTTCGCTCACTTCGTGGTACATGTGAACCAGGAAGACCCGATCGAAACTGCCCGCCGGCAGGCGCGGATCGTCCGCCGCTCCGGTCTTGATCGAAACGTTGTCGAGCCGCTCACGCTCGACCCGCTGGCCAAGCCGCTGGATCGCGCCGGGATCAATATCCTGCGCCAGCACCCGGCCTTTTGCGCCAACCCGCTCGGCCAGGCGCACGGTGTAATAACCCTCGCCCGCGCCGATATCGGCCACGGTCGTCCCGGCCTTGATCGCAGCCAGGTCCATGACGACCTCGGCCTCGCCCAGGTTGTCGCGCTGATCCTCGTTGCCGAACTCGGTGCCCGAAAGGTCCGATACCGGCCGCCAGGCGCGCGGGAAGTCTTGCGAAGTCTCGGGCCGGTCGGCGTCTTTCTCGACGCTACAGGCCGTCAGCAGCAGCAGGGCAGCAAGGCTGGCCCACAGCCTCAATCGTCATCCTCCACGTCGACTTTCTCGCCAGTCACGCGTTGCGCCAGGGCCGCAGCCATGAACTGGTCGAGATCGCCATCGAGCACGTCGGACGGAGTCGGGCTGGTCACGCCGGTGCGCAGGTCCTTCACCATCTGGTACGGCTGCAGAACATAGCTGCGGATCTGGTGACCCCAGCCAATGTCGCTCTTGGCAGAGTGCTCCGCAGAGGCGGCGTCTTCGCGCCGGCGCATTTCCTCCTCGTAGAGGCGCGACTTCAGCATGCCCATGCAGATTTCGCGGTTCTTGTGCTGGCTGCGATCCTGCTGGCTGGCAACGATGATCCCGCTCGGCACGTGCGTGATGCGTACCGCCGAGTCCGTCGTGTTGACGTGCTGCCCGCCAGCACCCGAGGCGCGGTAGGTATCGATTCTGAGGTCAGCCGGATTGATATCGATGCTGAAATTGTCATCGATGACCGGGAAAACCCAGACCGAACTGAAGCTGGTGTGGCGCCGCGCCGAGCTGTCATAGGGCGAAATCCGGACCAGGCGATGGACGCCGCTTTCGGTCTTGGCATAGCCATAGGCATTCTCGCCCTTGACCAGGATCGTCGCGCTCTTGATCCCGGCCTGCTCGCCGGCCTGGTACTCGATCGTATCGACCTTGAACCCGCGCTTCTCGGCCCAGCGAGTGTACATGCGGAACAGCATTTCGGCCCAATCCTGGCTCTCGGTGCCGCCCGCGCCAGCGTGGATCTCGATGTAGGTATCGTTGGCGTCCGCCTCGCCCGCCAGCAGGGCCTGGACCTTGTCGGCATCGGCGCGCTCGGCCAGACGTTGCAGCGCATCGAGACCTTCCTGGATGGTGGCCTCGTCGTCCTCCATCTCGCCCAGTTCGACGAACTCGATGGCATCGGCCATCTGCGCCGAGATATCCTTGACCGTTCCGATCGCCGCCTCGAGCCGGCGGCGTTCCTTCATGACCGCCTCGGCTTCCTTCGGGCTGTCCCACAGCTTGGGATCCTCGACCCGGGCGTTAAGCTCGTCGAGCCGGCGCAGTGCGCGGTCCCAATCCAGGAACTTGCGGACGAGGGCCAAGGCGGCGCCGATCCGATCGATATGGGCCTGCCCTTCGGCACGCATGATGCTTCAACTCCGTCTTATCGGGTACTCTGCCCCGCCTGCGGCCCGATTAGCGCAAGGCCCTCGATTGTAAAGCGGTGGCCGCTCAGCGCTTGCTCTTGCGCATGGCCTGAACGGCTTCGAGCGTCAGCCGGACGTGGTCCTTGTAGTCCATGTTGGAATGGACAAACCGCACCTTGCCATCCTGACCGATGACATAGCTGGTGCGCGTGGTCAGCCCGGTCGAAACGCCGTCGCGCTGCAGGTCGACATCGTAGGCCTTGATGATCGCCGGGGTGGCAATGGCTACGGCAAACTTGTCGCGGCAGGCCTCGGTCGAGAACTTCTGCAGGGTCGGCAGATCATCGGCTGACATGCCGACCACCGTCGCCCGGCCGCTGCAAACTGCGGCGAAGCATCGGCAAAGGCCTTGGCTTCCAGCGTGCAGCCCTGGGTGAAGGCCTTGGGATAGAAATAGAGCACGACCGGGCCCTTACGCAGCGCCGCCCGCAGGTTGATCGCAAAGGGCTTTCCGGCCTTGGCGCCCTGCGTGGCGAAGACCGGCGCGGCCGCGCCGACCGGGAGGTTGGCCGCAGCCGGTGCGGCCAGAGCGAAGACGGCAGCGGCGGCGAGCAGGGGGCGAAGGGTCATGGCTGTTGGTCCCGATTACTGAATGGCGACGGTAGAATCGGCAGCGATCTGCGGTTCGGACGCATCATCGCTTGCAGCCTCGGTCGAACGGGCCTGCGAGCCGCGCCGGATCTGGGCAATAAGGGCATCGCGCTGCTTGGCCAGATCGTCCTGCCGGGTCGTGCGGGCAACTTCGCTATCGGCCTTGAACGCTTCCCAGATGATTCCGGACTTGGGGTCGTCGGTCGGATTGCCGGCAAAGACCTTGCTGCCCGAAACCCGATCGATCTTGACCCAGTGAATGTTAGCCGGGGCGACGAAGGGCCGGTCAAACCAGCGATTGCGGCTTTCCTGGATAAACTGCTTGAACATCGGCGCGGCGATCGAGCCGCCCTGGGCATAGCCGCCCAGCGAGCGCGGCTGGTCATATCCCAGGTAAACTGCCCCGACGATGTCCTGCGAACCGCCGGCAAACCAGACATTGGTCGGGCCGGTGGTCGTGCCGGTCTTGCCAAACAGCGAGAGATTGAGATCGCGCAACACCGTTGCCGTTCCGCGCGTCACCACGCCTTCGAGCATGTGGATCACCTGGAAAGCGGTGCGCGGATCCATCACCTGCTTGCCGCGCTTGGCCAGGCGCGGCATCGGCTTGCCATCCCAGTTGGCCATGTTGCACTTTTCACAGCGGCGATTGTCCGAGCGCCAGATCACCTTGCCGTTCCGGTCCTGGACAAAGTCGATCAGCGTCGGGGTGTATTGCACGCCATGGTTGGCCAGCGAGGCATAGGCATTGGCCATCTTGAGCACGGTCGTCTCACCCGCGCCGAGCGCGAAAGAGAGGTAAGGCGGGTACTTGCCGATCCCGACCCGATCGATCTGGCGCGAGACATTGTCCATCCCGGCATCGTTGGCGATCCGCACAGTCATCAGGTTGCGCGATTGCTCCAGACCCCAGCGCATCGTGTGGGTGCCGCCCGCCCCGCGCATATCGAAGTTGCGGAAGCACTTCTGGCCGAGCTGGGCGCCCTGGTAGACGCAGAACTGGCCATCCAGCACTTCGCTGGCCGGAGTCATCCCGTTATCGAGGCCCGTGCCATAGACGAAGGGCTTGATTGTCGAGCCCGGCTGGCGCTGCGCCTGGGTGGCACGGTTGAAGCTGCCGAGCCCGGCGTCGAAGCCGCCCTGCACCGCCAGCACCCGGCCGGAGTTGGGATCGATCGCCACGAAGCCGCCTGACACTTCGGGGACGTTCTTGACCGCCCAGGCATTGCCGTTCGGGGCTGCGGCAATGACATCGCCCGCGCGCAAGGAGTCGGGCAGGGCAATCAGAGGAGCCTTGCTGCCATCGGTAAAGCCGATCGTCGCCTGATTGCCGGAGCGCGCAATCACCACCCCGACCCGCCAGTTCTGATAGGAAACCGACTTGCCGGCCGCGATCAGTTCGGTTTGCCAATTGTCCGGATCGACCTTGAGCTTGGCAATCGGCCCGCCCCAGCCCCGTCCGCCCTGATAGCGCAGCAGGCCTGTGCGCAGCGCATCCTGGGCCGCCTTCTGAAGCTCCGGATCAAGCGAGGTGCGAACCCACAGGCCGCCGCCATAAATGCTGTTCGGACCGTCCTCAGACTGCTCGCCATACTTCTCGATCAGCTCGCGGCGCACGTCCTCGACGAAGTAGCCGACCGAAGGGTCATAGCTTTCGGCCCGGCGCGGGATCAGGCCGAGTGGCTGCGCCTTGGCCGCAGCTGCCTGCGCCGCAGTCGCCCAGCCATTGTCGACCATCTGGTCCAGCACGTAATTGCGGCGATCGATCGCCATCTGCTGGTTCTTCTCGCGGCCATACCGCTCCGGCGCCTTGGGCAGGATCGCCAGAAACGCAGCTTCATGCAGCGTCAGATCGCCGACGTCCTTGCCGAAATAGGCGCGCGCCGCCGCCTGAACGCCAAAGCTCTGCCGGCCTAGCGGAATTTCGTTGAGGTAGAGCTCTAGGATCTGCTCCTTCTCCAGCACACCTTCGATGCGGCGGGCCAGGATCATCTCCTTGATCTTGCGCGTAACCGAGTACTCATCGCCAATCAGGATGTTCTTGGCGACCTGTTGTGTGATGGTCGATCCGCCGACCGCGCGCCCGGTGCGCAGCGGGTTGGCATAGTCCAGCACAGCGCCGAGCGTACCAGTGATATCAACCCCACCATGCGACCAGAAGGTCTTGTCTCGCGAAGATAGGAGTCGATCAGGGGCTTCGGCAGTCTACGAAACGCAATTGCACGCGCCGCTACACGCGCATAGCTGTAAACGGATCTTCACCATTCACGCCCG
>JACDQK010000169.1 GCA_015657645.1 Novosphingobium sp. | reverse complement strand
GCGCATTGCCCCGGGTCTGCATCATCGGCGCGGGCTGTTCGGGATTTACCACGGCCAAGCGGCTGCAGGACTATGGCGTGCCGTTCGACGTCTATGAGGCGTCGGATAACATTGGCGGCACCTGGTACTACAACAACCCCAACGGGATGAGCGCCTGCTACCAGAGCCTGCACATCGATACCTCGAAGTGGCGGCTGGCGTTTGAGGACTATCCGGTGCCGGCGGACTGGCCGGACTATCCGCACCATTCGCTGCTGCTGCAGTACTTCCACGATTACGTCGATCACTTCGATCTGCGCCGCCACATCCGCTTCAACACCCAGGTCGAAAGTGCCGAGCGCCTGGCCGAAGGGGGCTGGCGGATCACGCTCTCGACCGGGGAGGTGATGCATTACGATGCGCTCTGCGTCGCCAACGGGCACCATTGGGCGGCGCGGATCCCGGAATACCCCGGCACGTTCGCTGGCGCGCAGATCCACAGCCACAATTACCGCACCCCGTTCGAACCGGTCGACTGCATCGGCAAGCGGGTGCTGGTGGTGGGGCTGGGCAACAGCGCGATGGATATCGCCAGCGAGCTGTCACAGCGGCCGATGGCGGCGCGGTTGTTCGTCTCGGCCCGCCGCGGGGTCTGGATCTTTCCCAAGTACCTCGGCGGTCAGCCGATCGACAAGAACCCGGCCCCGGCCTGGATGCCCAAGGCGATGCGGCAGTGGCTGGGCGGCAAGATGATCCGCAAGGCGGTCGGCAAGATGAGCGACTATGGCCTGCCCGAGCCAGAGATCGAGCCGTTCGAAAGCCACGGCACCGTTTCGGGCGAGTTTCTGCTGCGCGCGGGATCGGGCGATATCGTCGTGCGGCCGGGGATCGAGCGGCTCGATGGCGACGGCGTGGTTTTCACCGATGGCACGCGTGAGCAGATCGACGTGATCGTCTGGGCGACCGGCTATGACATCAGCTTCCCGTTCTTCAAGGACCCGGCCTTCACCGCCGATACCGACAACCGCCCGCCGCCGCTCTACAAGCGGATCATGAAGCCGGGGGTGCCCGACCTGTTCTATATGGGCCTGGCCCAGCCGCTACCGACCTTGGTCAACTTTGCCGAGCAGCAGTCCAAGCTGGTCGGGGCTTACCTGGCGGGCCAGTACCTGCCGCCCGATCCGGCCGAGATGGAGCGGATCATCAGGGACGACGAGGAATACTACACCGGCCACTACTATGCCGCGCGCCGCCACACGATCCAGCTCGACTTCGATCATTATGTCCGCGCGCTGAAAAAGGAGCTGGAGCGCGGCGCCAAGCGTGCGGCGGGGGCGGGCAATTCCCTGCCGGTGCGCGGCCGCCAACTGGAGACCGCCTGAGATGACTGCCAAGATCGCCGAACGCCCGATCAACCCCTATGATGTCAGCGAAACCGGCATTTATGTCCACGACACCTGGCGCGAGCCCTTCGCCCAGCTGCGCCGCGACATGCCGATCTCGTGGCGGCCGGAGAGCCCGTTCGGGCCCTATTGGTCGGTCGTGACGCACGAGCTGGTCCAGGAAACCGAGCTGCGCCATGACGTCTTCTCCAGCCGCTGGGACATGGGCAACATCACCATCGCGGAATCGGTCAATGGAGAGGGCTTTCCCAACTTCATCGCCCAGGATCCGCCGATCCACACCGCCCAGCGCCGGGTGATCGCCCCGGCCTTCTCGCCCAGCCAGATGCAGAAGCTGGACGTGCAGGTGAAGGCGCGGACCAAGCAGTTGCTCGATGGCCTGCCGGTGGGTGAGAGCTTTGACTGGGTCGAGCGGGTCTCGATCCCGCAGACGCTGGGGATGCTGTGCATCCTGTTCGACATGCCGTTCGATGAATGGCGCGACATCAAGCGCTGGTCGGACTGGGCCAGCGGCGTTTCGGCTGAGAACCTCTCGGAAGAATACCGCATGCAGTTCCTCGCACAGATGGGCGAGATGCTGGCCCGCTTCGACCGCGAGCTGGAGGACCGCCGCGCCAAGCCGCCGACCGACGACCTGCTCAGCCGCATGGTCCACTCCGAGGCCATGGGCCACATGGAGCCGATGGAGCGGATCGCCAATATCGCCCTGCTGATCGTTGGCGGGAACGACACCACCCGCAATTCGATGTCAGCGCTGGTCGAGGCGTTTCACAAGTATCCCGAACAGCTGGAACGGCTCCGTACCGATCCCTCGCTCGTGCCCAATGCTGCGCAGGAAATCATCCGCTGGCAGAGCCCGGTCACCCACATGCGCCGGACCGCACTGGCGGATACCGAGCTGGGCGGGCAGACGATCCGCCAGGGCGAGAAGATCGTGATGTGGTACATCAGCGCCAACCGCGACGAGCGCGTCTTTGCCGATGCCGAGCGGTTCGATGTCGGACGTGAGAATGCCCGGCGGCATGTCGGCTTCGGCCACGGCATCCACCGCTGCGTCGGCGCGCGGCTGGCCGAAAGCCAGCTTGCCATGCTGATCGGCGAACTCGCCAGCCGCAACTGGCGGATCGTGCCGGAGGGCGAGGCGAGCCGCCTGCCCAGCCCGTTCCTCCATGGCTTTACCTCGATGCCGGTGCGGATCGAAGCCGCATGACCGCCGCGTTCGAGACCATGCTGGTCGAGCAGGAGGGGCCGATCCTGTGGGTCCGGCTCAACCGGCCCGAGGTCTTGAACGCCTATACCAGCCAGATGGGCGCCGAACTGGTCCGCGCGATCAAGCAGGCCGACGCGGATGACAGCGTGAAGGTGCTGATCCTGACCGCCACCGGCCGGGTGTTCTGCGCCGGGGCCGATGTCTCGGCCGGGGCCGGGGCCTTCGATACCGAAAGCGGCGAAGGCGCCAAGAACTTTGGCAGCCTTGACGGCGCGCGCACCGACAGCGACTTCACATCGGCGATGATGGGCGCGCAGAAGCCGCTGCTGGTCGCTTTCAACGGCTCGGCGGCGGGCGTGGGGCTGACGTTGACCCTGCCCTGCGACATCCGCATTGCCGCCGATACGGCCAAGTTCGGCTGCGTCTTCACCCGGCGCGGACTGGTGCCAGAAGCCGGCTCGGCCTGGTTCCTGCCGCAGCTCGTGGGCCTGTCGACCGCGCTCAAGTGGTGCATGACCGGGGCGCTGGTTCCGGCGGCGGAAGCGCTCGCGGCAGGGCTGGTGACCGAGCTGGTCCCGGCCGATCAGGTCGAGGCCCGCGCCCGCGAACTGGCGCTGGAGATCGCCGAGAACTGCTCCCCCGTCGCGCTCGCGATCACCCGGCAGATGCTGTGGCGCTTTGCTGGCGAGGACAGCCCCAAGGGCGCCCTCTCGGTCGACGCCGCGCTCAATATTGCGCTCGGCGCGCGGGCCGATGTGCATGAAGGCGTCGCCGCCTTCCTTGAGAAGCGCAAACCCGCGTTTCCGCTCAAGGTCTCGACCGATCTCGCTGGGCTGCCCTGGCTGACCGGCAAATCGGGAGATCAGGCCTGATGTACAAACTCTACGGCGCGCTGGGTTCGCCCTATTCGCAGAAGATCCGCGCGCTGCTGCGCTATCGGCGTCTGCCCTATCAGTGGGTCGACGAAGGCGCGCGGCGGCAGGCGGCGCTGGCCGCGGTCAAGGCACCGGTGATCCCGGTGCTGGAATATCCGGACGGCAGCTTTGCCAACGATTCCACCCCGCTGGTCTACGACCTCGAAGCGCGGCATGCGGAGCGCGGTGTGGTCCCGCCCGATCCCGCCCAGGCCTTCATCGCCCATCTGCTCGAAGACTTTGCCGACGAATGGCTGACCAAGGCGATGTTCGGCTATCGCTGGCTCGAAGAGGTCGACCAGATCCAGATGAGCCGCTGGCTGGCGTTCGATACCGCCAAGGGCGGCGGCCTCGAAAAGAGCCAGGGCTTTGCGGAAATGTTCCGCGCCCGCCAGGTCGGGCGGATGGCGCTGGTCGGCTGCACGGCCGAGAACTTCCCGCTGATCGAGGCCAGCACCCGCGCGGTCCTGGCCGCGCTGGAAGCCCATGTGGTCGAGCGCTTCTGCCTGTTCGGCACCCGCCCCAGCCTCGCCGAATTCGGCATCTTCGGCCAGCTTAGCCAGCTCGGCACCGATCCCACCCCGCAGGCGATGATGCGGGCCGACTATCCCTATAGCTACCGCTGGCTCGCCCACATCGACGACATGAGCGGGCTGGAGGGCGAATGGGAGCCGGGCTTTGCCCCGGTCGTGGCCGAACTCGTGCGGATTGCGGCGGCGGTCTATGCGCCGTTCCTCGCCGCCAACGCCGCGGCAGCCGAGGCTGGGGCCGAGACCTTCCGGATGGAGGCCATGGGCCTGCCATACGAACAGGGCGTGTTCAAATACCAGCTCAAGTGCCTGGCCGATCTGCGCAGCCGCTACGCCGCGCTGGGCGGCGCGGCGCGGGCCGCGGTTGATCCGCTGCTGGGCGATGGCTGGCTGACATTGCTGAAGGCCTGATCATGCGGCTGGCCCATGTCACGCTGGTCGTGGCCGACTATGACGAGGCGCTGGCCTGGTACTGCGGCAAGCTTGGCTTCAGTCTGGTCAGCGACGAATACCAGCCCGAACAGGACAAGCGCTGGGTGGTCATCGCCCCGCCCGGCGCGCTGGCGGGCAGCGCGACGATCCTGCTGGCCCGCGCGTCGTCGCCCGAGCAAGCGGCGACGATCGGCAATCAGACCGGCGGGCGGGTCTTCCTGTTCCTTGAAACCGATGACTTCTGGCGGGACTACCAGGCCTGGCAGGCGGCCGGCGTCCGCTTCGTCCGCGAACCGGCGCGCGCGCCTTATGGCACGGTTGCCGTGTTCGAAGACCTCTATGGGAACCGCTGGGACCTGATCGAGTATGGTCAGGTCCCCGGTCCGGCCTAACCCTTCTTCGTCGCCTTGATCCAGGCGCGGATCTTGGCTTCGAGCACCGGCATCGGCAGGGCGCCGGTGTTGAGCACCTGGTCGTGGAAGGCGCGGATGTCGAACTTCTTGCCGAGCGCCTTCTGCGCTTCGCCGCGCAGCCGCTGGATGGTCAGCGCGCCGACCTTGTACGCCAGCGCCTGGCTGGGGATGGCGATATAGCGCTCAACCTCGGCCGTGGCGTCGGTCTTGCCCATGGCCGAGTTGGCCAGCATGTATTCGATCGCCTGATCGCGGGTCCAGCCCTTGGCGTG
>JACDQK010000017.1 GCA_015657645.1 Novosphingobium sp. | reverse complement strand
TCGACCATCTCGATCAACATCGGCATGACCGGATCGGCGATCAAGAATTTCGGCACGCCGGAGCAGAAGGCCGAATGGCTCCCCCGGATCGCCAGCGGTGAGATCGCCTGCTTCGGCCTGACCGAGCCGGGTTCGGGATCGGACAGCGCGGCGATGCAGACCTCGGCCGTGCGCGATGGCAATGGCTACAAATTGAACGGCACCAAGCGCTACATCACCAACAGCCCCTCGGCGAAGATCGGCCTGATCATGGCCCGCACCTCCAAAGAGGCGCTGCCCAAGAACGCGCACGTTTCCTGCTTCATCGTCGACATGACCACGCCGGGGATCACCATCGGCAAGCCCGACAAGAAGATGGGCCAGTCTGGCGCTCACATTGCCGACGTGATCATGGAAGACGTCCATATCCCCGGCTCCGCTCTGGTTGGCGGCGAGGAAGGCCGCGGCTTCCAGATCGCGATGCAGAGCCTCGACAACGGCCGGCTCTCGGTCGCCGGGATGAGCGTCGGCATGGGCCGCCGGGCGCTCGACACCGCGATCCGCTATGCCACCGAGCGCAAGGCCTTTGGCGAGCCGATTGCCAATTTCCAGCTGATCCAGGCCATGCTGGCCGATAGCGAGGCCGAGCTCTACGCCGCCGAGTGCATGATCGCCGATGCCTGCGCCCGGGCAGACCGCGGCGAGAACATCCAGCGCAAGGCGGCGGCGGCCAAGCTGTTCGCTTCCGAAACCTGCGGCCGGGTCGCCGATCGCTGCGTCCAGGTCTATGGCGGGGCGGGCTACCTCGCCGAATATCCGGCCGAGCGCTTCTTCCGCGATGCCCGCATCCTGCGGATCTATGAAGGCACCAGCCAGATCATGCAGCTCCAGATCGCCAAGCACCTGCTGCGCGAATCGCTAGCGAAGGGAGCGTCTGGTAAGCCATGTACCAGCTGCTGAGCGGCCTCTCGATCGTCGAGACATCGTCCTTCGTCGCTTCGCCGACTGCGGGCCTCTATTGCGCGCAGTTCGGGGCCGAGGTGATCCGGGTCGATCACAAGGCCGGCGGGCTCGACTATGATCGCTACCTGCTGACGCGTGAGGGCCGGTCGCTTTCATGGGAGAACCTCAACCGCGCCAAGAAGTCGGTCGCGCTCGATCTGCAGAGCGCCGAGGGGCGCGAGCTGCTGGTCGAACTGGTCCGCAAGACCGGCCAGATGATCACCAACCTGCCGGTGAACAGCTTCCTGGCGCATGACAAGATTGCCGCCGAACGGCCCGATCTCGTCTCGGTGCGGATCATGGGCTGGCACGACGGGCGCCAGGCGATGGACTTCACGGTCAATGCCGCTTCCGGCTATCCGCTGATGAACGGGCCGGAGGAATGGGATCCGGCCACGGCCCCGCCGGTCAACCAGATCCTGCCCGCCTGGGATTTCATCACTGGTGCCTATTGCGCCTTCGCCATGCTGGCAGGCCTGCGCCACCGTGATGCCACTGGCCAGGGTAGCGAGCTGCGCGTGCCGCTGGGCGACGTCGCGATCGGCACGGCTTTCAACGCCGGAGCGGCGGCGGAAATGCTCTATCGCGGCGCGGACCGCGAGCGGATCGGCAATGCCATCTGGGGTGCTTTTGGGCGCGATTTCCTGAGCCGTGACGGCAAGCGCTTCATGGTCGCGGCGCTGACCGCCAAGCAGTGGAACGCGCTGCTCGACGCTTTCGAAGTCCGCGCCGAAGTGGCGGCGCTCGAAGCGCGGTTGGGGGTGGATCTGTCCGCCGGCGATCACGAGCGTTTCCAGAACCGCCACGCCCTGTTCGACCTGTTCCAGGCAGCATCGGCGCGGCTCGACTATGCCGATCTCGCAGCGCGGATGACCAAGGCCGGTGCAACCTTTGAACACTATCGCACCATGCACGAGATGGCCCGCGATCCTGAGCTCGTCACCGATAACCCGCTGTTCGGGCCCTCGCCGGCCAACCCCAGCGGCTTCGAATATCCCGCCCCGCGCAGCTTCGCCAACATCCCCGACCGCGAGGCCGGCGACCCCAAGGCCGCGCCCTACCTTGGTGAGCACAGCGAGGAAGTGCTGGCCGAGCGGCTCGGGCTCTCCTCCGGCCAGATCGCCACGCTGATCGATCGCGGCGTGGTAGCAACTTCAGATAAGGACAGGACATGACTCTACGCCGCGCAGCCATCGTTGCCCCGATCCGCACTGCCGTCGGCAAGTTCGGCGGGAGCCTTGCCCCGCTCACCGCCGGCCAGCTTGGCGCGACGATCCTGAAGGCGCTGATGGAGCGCACCAAGATCGATCCGACGCGGGTCGACGATGTGATCTTCGCGCAAGGCTATGGCAACGGCGAGGCGCCCTGCATTTCGCACTGGTCCTGGCTGCTCGCGGGCCTGCCCGAGGAAGTGCCGGGCTATCAGCTCGACCGCCGCTGCGGCTCGGGCCTGCAGGCCATCGTCAATGCGGCGATGATGGTCCAGACCGGGGTATCGGACGTGGTCGTGGCGGGCGGCTGCGAATCCATGTCCAATGTCGAGCATTACAGCACCGATATCCGCAAGGGCGTGCGCGCCGGCAACCTGACGCTGCATGACCGGCTGACCCGCGGCCGG
>JACDQK010000168.1 GCA_015657645.1 Novosphingobium sp. | reverse complement strand
GTCTTCGCGTCCTCGAACTCGTCGGGGATCGATATTGGCCGCGCCCCAGCGCAGGTGGAGGGTCGATCCGGCGGGTACCGCCACGCCCTGGAACACCTCGTCCTGTGAAGTCACCCGGGTCGACAGGCCCTGGGTGGGGGAACGCAGCCGCATCCCTTCCTCGATGAAGGTGCGGACCAGGCTGCGATCAGCGCGCAGCCGCGCGAACAGGCCGGGGGTTTCGCAGACCAGTTGGGCCTGCTCGCAGATCGCGTACTGGGTCGTCTCCAGCCCGCCGATCACCATGGCATAGACCACGCCATTGATCTCGGCATCGGTCAGCTTGCGGTCGAGCGCCTGGTAATGAACCTGGGTCAGGAACGAGATCATGTCATCGGTTGGGCGGGCACGCTTTTCGCGGACCTTGTCCTGCACGTAGCCCGAGAACCCGGCGAGCAGGCGGAACTTCTCGGCCACCTGGTCCGGCGTCAGCTTGTTGTTGTGCCCGCAGCCGTGGACATAGGACATGACCTGGGCATTGCCCCAGATCTCCAGCTGCGCGATGTCCTCCAGCGGAAAGCCGAGCACCGATGCCATGGTCCGCTGCGGCAAGGGTCGGGCGAACTGGCTGACGAGGTCGACCGTGCCGCCATCGATCCAGCTATCGATCAGTGCATCGACATGGCCGGTGATCATCGCCTGGTGCCGCGACGCGCCGGGACCGACCCACGGATCGGTCAGCTCCTGCCGGTGCGCGCGCCACAGCTCGGGCGTGGGGCGCAGGGTGTAGATCGACTGCACCATGGCATCGATATCGGGCATCTGCTGCGGCAACTGGCCGGTCAGGCGGATCTGCTCAAGCAGCAGCGAGAGCGTCGGCGGAAACCGTGCCCAGTCCTTCACCACGCGTTCGATGTCGGCGTATTTGGTCAGGATGAAGGCATCGCGCTCTGGCGTCAGGCCTTCGCCCGGCAGCCGCAGCACCGGGGCCTCGGCATGGAGGATATCGTAAGCCTCATACCAGTGCTCGGCCGCGCCGGGGCCGAACAGGTCGACGTCGGCCAGGCCTGCCGGACAGGCCATTGCGCTCAGCTGATGGTTGCAGTGCTTGGCCAATCCGATGCTCCCGGCCTGCATCAATTCGCCAGTTCAGGCCTGCCTGAATGAAATCTATCGTGGCTGCGATAGCCATTGGCAGATTGGAGAGGGGCCTTGAGCCGGATCAGCAAGTTGGCGACCAGCGAATGGGATCCGCGCCTGCAGGCCGCGATCGATCCCGATAGCCGCAGCCCGCTCGAACAGGGCTGACGCGGTTCTTTGCCCATTGCCCGGAACAGGCGCTGGGGCTGATGAAATTCGCCGGCGCACTCAAGGTCGGGCGCGCTCTGCCCGAGCGGCTGGTCGAACTGGTCCGGCTGCGGATCGCCTTTTTCAACCAGTGCCGCAGCTGCATGGCGATCCGTTACCGCGATGCGCTGGATGACGGGCTGGACGAAGCCCTGGTCTGTTCGCTGGAGCGGCCGCAGGAGGCCGAGAACCTCTCCGACGCCGAAAAGGCCGCGATCCGCTTTGGCGAGCTGATGGCGACCGATCACCTGGCGATCGGCGATGCCCATTACGCCGAGCTGCGCCGCCATTTCAGCGAGAGCGAGATCGTCGAACTGGGTATGACCTGCGCCTTCTTCGTCGGTTTCGGCCGGCTCGCCGCGACCTGGCACATGGTCGAGGAACTGCCCGAAGCTTTCCAGCACGCCGAAACCATTGCCCCCTGGGGCCAAGCCAGCATCGAGGTCCGCTAAATGGCCAGCAAGACAGAAGTAGCCGTCAACCTGTTCGATCCGGCGGTCCAGCAGTGCCCCTATGCCGCTTACAAGACGCTGCGCGACGAGGCGCCGGCTTACAATATTCCGGGAACCGAAATGTGGGTTGTCACCCGCTATGACGATGTCCGGCGGGTGCTGACTGATGCCGAGGCCTTTCCCAGCACGTCCAAGAACACCGCGTTCCGGGCTGGCGATGGTACGCTAGAACGCGCGGCCAAAGTGGCGCAGCGCTTCGAGCAAAACGGCTGGGTGCCCGCGCCGACGCTCAACGGGCGCGACGATCCCAATCACAAGCAGATGCGGGCGATGTTCAACGAGGCGTTCAAGCCGAGCCGGATCAAGGAGATCGATTCAAAGGTCGAATCCTTGGCCTATGACTTGATCGATGCCTTCCTTGATGACGGCCATTGCGATTGGGTCAGCCAGTTCGCGGTGCCGTTGCCGCTGTTCATCATCGGCGAGCAGATGGGCGCCCCGCGTGAGGACATGTGGCAGATCAAGCGCTGGACCGATGCCTTCTTCCAGCGCATTTCGTTCATGCTGCCTGAAGACCAGCACCTCGAAATGGTCGACCGCGAGATCGAGGCCCAGCACTACTTCCAGCCGATCTTCGAGAGACTGCGCAAGAATCCGGATGAATCGCTGATCTCCGTGCTGGTCAACACCGTGATCCCCGAATGGGGCCGGCCGCTCAACGACAATGAGCTGCATGCCGAAATGATGGCCGATACCTTCGTGGGTGGCAGCGAGACCACCACCAATGCGCTCGCGGCCGGCATGAAGCTGCTGATCGAGAACAAGGACGTCTGGCACCAGCTGAAGTCCGATCCCGACCGCTACATGAAGACCTTTGTCGAAGAGGTCGTGCGGCTCGAGAGCCCGGTGCAGAGCCTGATGCGGTTCTGTGCGCGCGACACCGAGCTGAGCGGGATCACCATCCGGACGGTGCCATGGTCAATGTCCGCTTCGCCGCCGCCAATCGCGATGAACGGGCGTTCGACAATCCCGACAAGATCGACCTCGAGCGGCCCAAGGCGGGCGCGCACATGGGCTTTGGCTCGGGCACACACCATTGCCTGGGTGCGCCGCTCGCCCGGCGCGAGCTGACCTGGGGCTTCACCGCGGCCGTCGACCGGTTCGAGGACATGTGGTTCGCCGAAGGCAAGAATGACTTTGCGATCCGCCCGCACTTCCTGCTGCGCAGCCTGGCCGAACTGCACATCGAATT
>JACDQK010000167.1 GCA_015657645.1 Novosphingobium sp. | reverse complement strand
GTCAGCTTCCGGCGGGAGAAGTATGTCGAATATGGCGGCCCTGACGGCGGCAATGGCGGCAAGGGCGGGGACATCATTCTCGAAGCTGTCGCCGGGCTCAATACGCTGATCGACTTCCGCTATGCCCAGCACTTCAAAGCCCCGCGCGGGGTCCATGGCTCGGGCAAGAACCGCAATGGCGCGGCTGGCAAGGATCTGGTGATCAAGGTGCCGGTCGGCACCCAGCTGATCTCTGACGATGACCGCGAGACCGTGCTACTTGACCTGACCGAGGCCGGCCAGCGCGTCACCTTCCTCGAAGGCGGCATGGGCGGGCGCGGCAATGCCAGCTACAAGACCAGCACCAACCGCGCCCCGCGCCAGCACCAGCCGGGCGAGATGGGCGAGGAGATGTATGTCTGGCTGCGGCTGAAGCTGCTGGCCGATGCGGGCCTGGTCGGCATGCCCAATGCCGGCAAGAGCACTTTCATCAACCAGATCACCAATACCAAGGCCAAGGTCGGCGATTACGCCTTCACCACGCTGAAGCCGCAGCTGGGCGTGGTGCGCCACAAGGACCGCGAATTCGTGCTGGCCGACATCCCGGGCCTGATTGCCGGGGCAGCCGATGGCGCGGGCATCGGTGACCGGTTCCTGGGCCATATCGAGCGCTGCCGTGTGCTGATCCACCTGATCGACATCAACGGCACCGATCCGGCCGAGGCGCTGGAGATCATCGAGGAAGAACTGTCCGCCTATGGCAACGGGCTCGATGAAAAGCCGCGCCTGATCGCGCTTAACAAGGTCGATACGGTCGACGCCGAACTGGTGAAGATGTTCATCAAGGAGCTGAAAGCCGCGGGCGCGAAGAAGGTCTATCCGATCTCTGGCGCGACCGGCAAAGGTATGGACGCGCTGCTCGATGCGGTGATCGCATACCTGCCTGCCGCCACCGGCACCGAACGCCCGGCTGGCGAGCAGGAAGAGGGCGACGACAAGCCCTGGTCGCCGGTCTAACCGTTGCATCCCGCGCCGATTCCCCTAATCGGCATGACATGAAGATCACGCGCCTTGCCGATCTGGCCGATGCCGCCCTCTGCCGCCGCCTGGTGGTAAAGGTCGGCTCGTCGCTGCTGGTTGGCAAGGACGGGGTGCGCCGGGCCTGGCTGGAAGGGCTGGTGGCAGAGATTGCCGCCGCCCGGGCGCGTGGGCAGGAAGTGATCGTCGTCTCCTCTGGCGCGATTGCCCTGGGTGCGGCGAAGCTAGGCCTCGACAAGGGCGGACGCGGGAGCCTGGCCGATGCCCAGGCCGCCGCGGCCGTCGGCCAGATCGCGCTGTCGGGCCTCTGGGCCGAGCTGCTGAGCGCGCATGGCGTGACTGCGGCGCAATTGCTGCTGACGCTGGAAGACCTTGAAGACCGCCGCCGCTACCTCAACGCCACGGCCACGCTGACCCGGCTGCTCGATGCCGGGGCCGTGCCGGTGATCAACGAGAATGACAGCGTCGCCACCCAGGAAATCCGCTTTGGCGATAACGACCGACTGGCGGCGCGGGTAGCGCAGGCAGCGCAGGCCAATGCCGTGCTGCTGCTTTCAGACGTCGATGGCCTGTTTGATCGCAATCCGGCCGAACCAGCGCGCGCTACTGGCCGAAGTGCGCGGAGTGACGACTGAGGTCCATGCCATGGCGACTGGCGGCTCATCCTCCGGCATGGGCTCGGGCGGCATGACGTCGAAGCTGCAGGCCGCCGAAATTGCCGAGCGCGCCGGGATTGCGCTCGCCATTGCCAGCGGCCTCCACGATGCGCCGATTTCCCGGGCAACTGCGCAGGCGATCGGCACGCTGTTCCTGCCCCGCCGCAAGGATGCCGGGCGCAAGGCCTGGCTCGGCGGACGGCTGCGCCTCAAGGGCGCGCTGGTGATCGATGCCGGCGCGGCGCGGGCGCTGGGCAAGGGCTCCAGCCTGCTCGCCGCCGGGGTGATCCGGGTCGAGGGTGAGTTCCAGCGCGGCGATGCCGTGGCGATCCGCAGCGATGCGGGCGAAACGCTGGCTCACGGACTGGCCGAATACGATGCGCTGGAATGCGCGCGGCTGATGGGGACGAGCTCGGCCGAGCATGCTGCGCTGCTGGGTTATGCGCCGCGCTCGGCCGTGGTGCACCGCGATCAGATGGTGGTGCTGTGACGATTGCCGTGACGGGGGCGACCGGCTTCGTCGGCCAGGCCCTGCTTGATCGTGCCGCCAAGGCCGGGATCGAAGTCCGCGCGCTGACCCGCCGCGAGCAGCCGCCGCGCGAGGGTGTCGAATGGGTCCGGGGTGATCTGGACGACCACGCCGCGCTGAAGCGGCTGTGCAAGGGCACCGAAGCGGTGATCCACGTCGCCGGGGTGGTCAATGCGCCTGATCCCGAAGGCTTCGAGCGCGGCAATGTCACCGGCACGCTCAATGTGATCGAGGCCGCCCGCCATGCCGGGGTGCCGCGGCTGGTCCATGTCTCCTCGCTCTCGGCGCGCGAGCCGGACTTGTCGGTCTATGGCGCCAGCAAGGCGCGCGCGGAGAAGCTGGTCCGCGCTGGCGGGATCGACTGGACCATCGTCCGCCCGCCCGGGATCTATGGCCCGCGCGACAGTGAGTATTTCGAGATGTTCCGGCTCGCGCGCTGGGGCCTGCTCCCGGTGCCGCCGCGCGAAGGGCGCAGCTCGCTGATCCATGTCGACGATCTGGCGCGGCTGCTACTGGCGCTGCTCCCCGCCAGTGAAGAAGTCTCGCACCGGGTCTATGAGCCCGATGATGGCCGCAAGCAGGGCTGGAGCCATTATGAGCTCGCCCGCACGATCGGCTGGGCGATGGGGCGGCGGCCCTGGGTGATCCACCTTAGCCGCGCTTCGCTGGAGCGGGTGGCGCGGGCCGACCGGTTCGTGCGCGGGCCCAAGGCCAAGCTGACGCTCGACCGGGTTGGCTACATGTCCCATCCGGATTGGGTGGTAACCCATGGCGCCCGCCCGCCGTCCGGCCTGTGGCGCCCGCTGATCCCGACGCGCGAGGGGCTTAAGGCCACGGCGCAGTGGTACCGCGATAACGGCTGGTTGTGAGCGGCAATTAGGTAGGCTGAACAAACAGGCTTAGGCTCCGCTCGGGTTCGCGAGTCGTGCACGGGCGTGCAATCGCCAGGCACTCACGAAACGGGAGAGTACCAATGAAGAAGATCGTTGCGCTTGCGGCACTTGCCGCTCTGGCCGCCTGTTCGAAGCCTGCCGAAACCCCCGCCGCCGAAGCCAGCGCTGCGCCGGAAGCTGCCGCAGCCGTAGCCGGTCCGGTTGCCGCCGATGGCAAGCCTTCAGTCGGCAGTTTCAAGATCACTGCCCAGGACGGCAAGGTCTATACCGAAGTGGTCAAGGCCGACGGTACCTATGAAAGCACGGGCCCCGACGGAAAGGTCGAAACCGGTACCTGGGAGCAAAAGACCGCCAACCTCTACTGCGGCACCAAGACGGGCGAAAAGGAACGCTGTAACGAGGAAAAGGTCGAAAACGGCATCTGGACCTCGAAGGACCCGGACGGCAAGGTCGCTACGGTCGAACGCATCGGCTGACGTTCAGCGAGCCCATCTTCCGCCGGCATAAGCGGAAGGTGCCGCTCTAAGCAGCCGCTTATCCTCACCCGGATAAGCGGCTGTGCGCTGGTGATCTTTCTTGGTCCGTCCCATCCCGGCTTCAGGCAATAGCCAGGAGCCGAGAAACATGACCAATGCCATCACCAAGCCGCGCCGCTGGGATCCGATCGTCAAGCTGACTCATTGGGGCGTCGTCACCGCCGTTATCGCCAATGCCATTTTTACCGAGGAAGGCTCGGGCTGGCATATCTGGGCGGGCTATGGCCTGGCTGGCCTCTTGGCGCTGCGGTTGCTCTGGGGCCTGATTGGCCCGGCCGAGGCGCGCTTCACCGCCTTTCCGCCCAGTCCGGGCCGGGCGGCTGCGCACGTCGGCGAGATCCGCCGGGGTGACTTGGTGCACCGCCGCTCGCACAACCCGCTTGGCGCGCTGATGGCCTATGCGATCTGGGCCACGCTGCTGGTGATCGTCGCCAGCGGGATAGCCATGTCGGGTCCGCCGCCGGCCGATCCGGCTGCGGTCAAGGGTGAGCAGAGCGAAGAGCAGGCAGCGAAATCGGACCTACCGTCCTTCGTGCTGCAAACCCTGATCCCGCCTGCGCGGGCTGACGAGGATGAAGGGGAAGAAGCTGGTGAGCGAGCGGGTGAGAACGAAAGCGACGAGTGGCTGGAAGAAGTGCACGAAATCGCGGTCAACTTGCTCTATGTCCTGATTGCCCTGCATCTGGCTGGCGTGGTGTTCGAAACCCGCCGCTCTGGCCGCGAGGTGGTGGGGTCGATGATCCCGGGGGGCAACCGCCGGACCTGACGGAACGGGGCATGACGAAAACGCTTGGCCAATCGACACAGTACCGCGACCGGCAGACCCTGCTGGTCGCGGCAGTCGTTGCGGTTCAGGCCGTGGCGGCGGTGTTCTTCGTTGCCGATGCCCTGGGCGATTTCGCCGCCGACGGGATGACAGCGCATATCGCGATCGAGGCTGTGATTGCCTTTGCCCTGCTGGCCGGGGTCTTTATCGGCGCGGCGCATGTCCGCCGTCTGCTGGCCGAGGCGCGGCGGCGCGAGGAAGCCCTGGCTGTCGCCAAGGGGGCGCTGGCCGATCACATCACCGCGCGCTTTGCCGATTGGGGCCTGACCGCCGCCGAAAGCGATGTGGCGCTGTTTGCGCTGAAGGGCTGCGATGCGGCCGAAATTGCCGCCTTGCGCGGCGCGGCGCAGGGCACGGTCCGCGCTCAGCTCAGCCAGGTCTATACCAAGGCCGGGGTGACCAGCCAGGCCGGCCTGGTCAGCCTGTTTCTGGATGACCTGCTCTAGAACGCCGGATCGTAGCCCGGTGGCAGGACTTCGGCCGCGCCATCGACGTGGATGCCGCATTCGGTCTTGTCCCAGCCCTTCCAGCGGCCCGAGCGCGGGTCTTCGCCGGGAGCAACCCGAGTGGTGCAGGGCGAGCAGCCGATCGAGGGATAGCCTTGCGCGACCAGCGGATGCGCAGGGAGGCCCGTCGCGTCGAAATAGGCGCGGACCTGGCCGCTTGACCAGGTGGCGAGCGGGTTGATCTTGAGCCGGCCCTGGGCGTCAGTCTGATCGAGCTCGAAGGTCTGGAGCCC
>JACDQK010000166.1 GCA_015657645.1 Novosphingobium sp. | reverse complement strand
GGGGGGCTTGGGTTTGGCAGCGAGCGGTGCGGCTAGCGCCACCAGCAGGACCGAAAGGGCGTGCTTCATCACGTGTCTCACAGCGTCTGATTGGCGTTGCGCAGCATCTCGTCGACGGCGGAGATGAGCTTGGAATTGATCTCGTAGGCGCGCTGGGTCTCGATCATGTCGACCAGTTCCTCGACCACGTTGACGTTGGAGGCCTCGAGCATGCCCTGGCGGATCGAACCGCGCCCGTCGGCCCCGGCTGCGCCGATCTGGGCTGGGCCGGAGGCAGCGGTTTCAGACACGAAGTTGTCGCCAAGCGACTGCAGGCCAGCCGGGTTGGTAAAGCTGGCCAGGGTCAGCTGGCCCAGTTCGGTCGGGACGCTGGAGCCGGGGACATTGGCCGAAACCGTCCCGTCCGGGCCGACCGAGATGGCGGTGGCCCCTTCGGGAATGGTGATCGCCGGCTGGACGGCATAGCCCTGCGGCGTCACCAGCGTCCCTTCGGCCGAGCGCGAGAAGTTGCCGGCGCGGGTATAGGCCTGGCGCCCGCCGGGCAGCTCGACCTGGAAGAAGCCTTCGCCATCAAGCGCCAGATCCAGCGGGTTGCCGGTGCTGGAGAGCGTGCCCTGCGTGGTGATCGCGGTGGTCGATTGCAGGCTGACCCCGGTGCCGAGGTTGAGCCCGGTGGCATAGGCCGTCTCGGTCGAGCTCTGCTGCCCGGCCACGCGGTTTTCCTGATAGGCCAGGGTCGCGAAATTGGCGCGGTCGCGCTTGAAGCCGGTGGTGGCGATATTCGCCAGGTTGTTGGCAATCACCCGCATCCGGGTGTCCTGGGCCTCAAGGCCGGTGCGGGCGACGTGAAGGGCGGAAGAGGGCATGGGTCAGTCTCCGTGGGATGGGGTTCAGCTCAGCCGCATTAGGCTGGCGCCGCCTTCGTCGAGCTCCTTGGCCGTGGCGACGAGCTTGGTGCGCATGTCGTAAAGCCGCTGGGCCTCGACCATATCGACCAGCACTTCGCTCGGCCGGACGTTCGATTGTTCGAGCGTGGCGGGGGCGAGGCGGGCTTCGGCATCGTTCGGCAGCACGCCGCCGCCAACCACGCGGAACAACCCGTCGAGGCCCTTGGCAATCTGGGTGCCGGCGGGGCCGGCCAGCTTGAGCCGGGCGACTTCGGCCGGGGCAGCATCGGGCGCGCCGGGATCGCGGCGCAGCACGGCGCCGTCCTCGGCAATCGCGTAAGTGCCGCCGGGGGGCAGGGTGATCGGCCCGCCTTCGCCCATCACGGCAAAGCCCTCGCCATTGACCAGCAGGCCATTGGCGCTGACCGACAGGTCGCCGCGGCGGGTATAGGCTTCGCTGCCGTCGGGCGCCTGGACCGTCAGCAGGGCCTGACCCTGCAAGGCGACGTCGAGCGGGCGGCCGGTGTTGACCATCACCCCCGGCGTCATCATCGCGCCCTTGACCGCAGCATCGGTCATTGCCCGCGCCTCGACCATCGGCCCTTTCAGGGTCAGCGGGGTCATCTGCAGCACCTCGGCGCGAAAGCCGGTGGTCTGGGCATTGGCCATATTGCTGGCGATGACCCGCTGCCGGGTCATCGCCGAGGTCATACCGGTGACAGCGGTCCAGATCAGGCGATCCATCAGCTAGTCCTAGGTCCGCAGGTTGATGATGGTCTGCGACAGCTGGGTGGCCGTATCGATCGCCTTGGCATTGGCCTGGAAATAGCGCTGGGCCGTGATCAGCCCGACCATTTCCTCGGCAATGTCGACGTTCGACTGCTCGAGGCTGCCCGATAGCATGGTGCCGAACCGCGCCGCGCCGGGCTGGCCATAAGCGGGTGGGCCGGAAATGCCGGTGGCCTGCCAGTCCTGGTTGCCGATCTGCAGCAGACCCGGCGGGGCGACAAAGCTGGCGAGGGCGACCTTGCCGATCTCGGTCACCGTGCCATCGGCATAGGCGGCGATCATCGCGCCATCGGTCTTGACCGTGACGGACATGACCTCGGCCCCGGCGGCATTGGCGGCGGGCACCAGCGCGTCCTGCGGGGTGGTCGAGGTGACGTTACCGGCGGCATCGACCGGCAGGACCTGCAGGCGGCTGCCCTGGACATCGGTGATATAGCCGCTGCCATCGAGGCCGAAATTGCCGTTGCGAGTGTAGAAGGTCTTGCCGGTGACCGGCGAGACCTTGACGAAGAATCCCTCGCCATTGATCGCCAGATCCAGCGCGGCGCCGGTCTGCTGCGTCGGCCCAAGCGAGAAGTTCTGGTCGATCGACTGGACGGCCGAGCCGATCCCCTTGACCAGCTTCGGGTTCGACGAGGCCGTGCCCGAGACGATATCGGCAAAATTGATCCGGCTCTTCTTGAAGCCGGTGGTTTCGGCATTGGCCAGGTTGTTGGCGATGACCGACAGTTCGGTCTGGGCATTCTTGAGCCCGTTGAGCGAGGTGTAGAACGACATTGCAGGTTACTCCTGGACAGGGGTCTGGCTGGGCGCGATCCGGTCAAGCCGGGCGGCGATGTCTTTGAGCGTGGCGTTGATCTGCTCGATCCCCGACAGCGAGGAGAACTGCGCCATCTGCGCGATCATCTCCTTGTTATCGACCGGATCGGTCGGATCCTGCGCCTTGAGCTGGGTGGTGAGCAGGCGGATGAAGTCCGACTGGCCCAGGGTTGGCCCATTGCTGGTTGTCGTTGAGCGGGTTGCGGCGGGGCTCAGCCCCGCCGCGGTGACAGGAGCGACCATCACTTCATCCTCATGGTTTCGAGCATCAGTTGCTTGGCGGTAGAGAGCGCCTCGATCAGGTTCTGGTACTGGCGCGAGGCATCGAGCATCTCGACCATCTCGGCATTTTCATCGACCGGGGCGGTCCAGACATTGCCTTCGGCATCGGCCAGCGGATGGTCGGGGTCATAGCGCTGCACCGGCTCGGCGCTTTCGCGCATCATTCCGCCGACCCGGACGGTCGAGAGGCCCGAGGCGCGATCGACCTCGGCAGCGAAGACGGTGCGGATTGGGCGATAGGCGGTTTCGGCATTGCCGGTGACCGTGCCGGCATTGGCAAGGTTGGAGGCGGCGGCGTTCATCCGCACCAGCTGGGCCGACATCGCCCGCTGCGCAGCGCCGAACAGGGTGAGCGGCTGGGCCATACTCATTCGCCCTTCAGCGCGCGGGTAAGCGTTTCGATCCGCCCGCGCAGGAAGCCGAGCGTGGCCTGATAGGCGACGGCGTTTTCGGCAAAGGCGGTCTGCTCGGTCGCCATTTCGACCGTGTTGCCATCGAGGCTGGGCATGACCGGCACGCGGTAGCGCGTGGCCTTGTCGGCGGCGCGATCGGTGCCCAGGCCCTCGCTGCGGGCCTTCAGCGCCGCGCCAAAGTCCAGGTCGCGGGCCTTGTAGCCGGGGGTCGCGGCGTTCGCGATGTTCGACGTGATCAGTGCCAGCCGCTGCGAGCGCAGTTCCAGCGCGGTGCCGTGGATTCCGAACAGACCTTCACTCATGGCAGGTGTCCTTGTGACAATGCGTGTCCGGTAATCCGCAAACACCGTGCCAATTGCGCAAATGGCGGAAAATCGCGGGTTCCTGCGCCGGTGACCGGCAAAGGCTTGCCGCCTCCCGGCAATCTGCCGCCCTTGCTGAATGCCGCCGTCCGTCGGCCGTTCTTGCGGGTGAAGGAGTTTGCCCGATGGACCTGGCCACATTGATCGACGGACCCTCTGCGCTGATTGTTGGCGGGGGGACGCTGCTCGCGACCGTGCTGCGCAGCGGGCTTGGCGATTGCCGCATGACGCTGGTCAAGCTGGGCGGCTTGGGGCGGCGGGGGTTCGATCTCGATCACACCCGCGCGGAGCTGGGCCTGCAGATTCAGGAGATCCGCCAGGACGGCCTGCTGCGCGCCGTGCCGCACCATTCGGGCGATGCCGAATTCGATGAGGCGACCGACGCGCTGATTGGTCGCCGTTCGGTCTCGGCCTTGCTTGAAGCGCATGAGGCGCATCGCACCCGGCGGCTGGCGGAAAGCGAACGCGCGGTCCGCACCCTGGCCCAGGCGGCCGAGCTGGCGCCGGTCTTCGGGCTGGCAGGAACGCTGATCTCGCTCAGCCAGCTGCCGACTGGCGGGCTGGCGCATGGGGCCTTTGCCGGATCGATCGCCATGGCGGTGACGACGACGCTTTACGGCCTGCTCGCCGCCAACCTGCTGCTCGCGCCGCTGTCGCGGATCGTCGAGCGCAAGGCCCTGGCCGAGGAGGCCGAGCGCCAGGAGGTGACCGACTGGCTGGCCGCGCAGGTCGAAGCCGCCGTTGCGCCGCGCCCTGGCCGGGCCGTAACCCGCGAGGCGGCGGCATGATTGCCCGCGCCGGGAGCGGCTGGCAGACCGTGCTGGCCGACCTTTCGCTGATCCTGTTCATGGTGATGGGCGCGGCGGTGAGCGAGGCTCCGGCCCAGGCGCCGATCGCGCCACCGGCACCAATCGTCCTGCCCGCTTTGGGTGAGCCGGTTGCCGTCTGGCGCGCCGCGCCGGATGGGCCAAGCCTGGCCGAGTGGCTCGCCACCCAGCCCGACGATCCGCGCCAGCGGCTGACGCTGGTCGCCATGCCCGCCGATGGCCCCGCCGTGCTGGCCGAGGCCGCCAGGCTGCCGCGCCCCGCGCGCGTCCTGATCGAACCGGACCTGTCCGGCCCGCCCTATGCCGCTTTGACCTATGACACCGGAGAGAACCCATGATCCGCTTCACCCCCCTGCTGCTGGCCGCGCTGACCAGCCCCGCCCTGGCGCAAGGCTTTGCCGACCTCGACGAGGTTGACCGCCAGGTCAGCGCCTTTGTCGGCCAGCCCGCCCCGCCGGTTGACCGCCGCCTGCGCCTGGCGCGCTGCACCGCGCCGCTGGCGCTCGATTGGTATGGTTCGGTCCGCCAGGCGGTGCAGGTGCGCTGCCCCAGCGCTGGTGGCTGGACGCTCTATGTCACCATGCCCGCAGCCGCGGCCAGCGCCGCCGCGCCGCCGCTGATCCAGCGCGGCGATAGCGTGACGATCCAGGTCGGCGGTGAAGGCTGGGCGGTGTCGCAGCCCGGCGAGGCGCTGGAGCCGGGCGCAGCCGGGACCTGGATCAAGGTCCGTGGCGTAACGCCGAAGGCGCCAGTCTTGCGCGGGCGGGTGCTGCGGCCGGGCCTGGTCGGCGTCGATTTGCCGTAATCCGGCAATTGGCTGCCGGTGGGGCTTAAAAAGTCTGCGCCGCTGCCGTTCTCGGGCGTGATGACAGATCAGGAGCGGCACCATGCCACCGATTGACCTTCCCCCGCTGCGCGCCCTCGGTGCAATCGACCGGCGCCAGCCGCATGTCCTGAACGATCGCCGCGCCCCCGCTGGCGATCCGGCCAGCGCGGCCCCGGCCGTCGAAGTCGCAACCCCGCTGGCCGGCACAGAGCCGCCGGTTGACCAGGCGCGCGTCAACGAAATCCGCAAGGCGATCGAAGCCGATCGCTATCCCGTCATCCCGATGCGCGTTGCCGATGCGCTGATTGCCTCTGGCCTGCTGCTGCGGAGTGGAAAATGAGTTTGAACCAGCAATTGCGCGACAACCTGCGGAAGATGGTTGCCGTCCTGCAAAGCGAACGGCACGCGCTTGCCGCGCTCGATCTCGATGCGATCCTTGGCTGCGCCCAGGACAAGCGCGAGCTGTGCGGGCGGATCGATGCCACCGGGCCGTTCAGCCAGGACTTCGCGCTGGATGAGGAATGCCGCGGCCTGCTTGATGCGGCCAAGCGGATAAACGAAGTAAACCGCCAGGTTCGCAACCTTTTGGCGGCCAATGTCAGCGCCCGGCTGGAAGTGCTCGCGGGCAGCCCGTCGCTCTACCGCCCGGCCGCGAGCAGCTATGCCCGGGTCGGTATCAACACCTGAATTGGCCCAAGCAACTCATTTGGCACAGCCCTTGCTGAAACCGTCACAGGACGTTTCAGCAAGGGAGCTTTGGCTTGGGCCAGGCCAGTATCATCGCCAGCACCGCCGCGCCGCAAGGCGGCGCGCGTCCGGAAGTCCAGGCCGCGATTGCCCGCGCCGCCCAGGCTACGGGCGTCGATTTCAATTACCTGCTGGCCCAGGCGCGGCTCGAATCGAGCCTCGATCCAAGCGCCCGCGCCGGCACCTCGAGCGCGGCCGGGCTCTATCAGTTCACCCGCGGCACCTGGCTCCAGACGCTGGAAAAGCATGGTGCGGCCCACGGGGCGGGCTGGGCCGATGCGGCAATTGAGCAAGGCCGGGTGAGCGATCCCACGCTGCGCCAGCAAGTCCTTGCCCTGCGCCACGATCCCGATCTCTCGGCGCGGATGGCGGCCGAGCTCGCCCGCGACAACCGCGCCGCGCTACTGCCGGTGCTGGGGCGCGAACCCGATGCGGCCGAGCTTTATCTGGCGCACTTCCTCGGTGCGGGCGGAGCGGGCAAGTTCCTGACCGCGCTCGCCGCCGATCCCGCCCAGAGCGCAGCTACGCTGCTGCCCGAAGCG
>JACDQK010000016.1 GCA_015657645.1 Novosphingobium sp. | reverse complement strand
TGAGGAGCTGCCCATGGATCTCAATTCCCAATATTTTCGCCACCAACGCGCGCTGATGCAGGCCGCCGCATCCGATTGCGCCGGCCAGCGCCGCACCCTGCTGGGGCAGGCCGCCGGCATTGCCCGCTCGATCGCCGGCCACCAGAACGGGCTCGGCGCCTCGGCCTCGGCCGGCTGGAGCCTGCTCGCATGAGCCGGGCGATGAACTTCGCGCTCAGCGAGGCCGAAGTGCAGACCGCCTGCGCGGCCGCCAAGATCAAGATCAGTGCGATCGAACCGCTGCCGCAGTCCGGCACCCACGTGGTCTGCCTGACCTCCGAGGGCGCCGACGCGCTGCGCGCCAAGCTGGGCAAGCATCTGATCGAGGGCAAGGTAAAGCGCTTTGCCTTCTACCGGATTCCCAGCTCCTGGTAAGCTGACCGCTTTTCCCGGCGCGCAGTTTCTGCGATGGGGAAGCATGGCCGACGTCATCAATCTGCGCCTTGCCCGCAAGGCCCGCTCCCGCAGCAAGGCGGCGCAGCAGGCGGCGGAGAACCGCGCGCTGCATGGCCAGAGCGGTTCCGAGCGGCGGCTGAAGGCGGCCGAGAATGAGCGCCAGGTTCGCCAGCTTGATGCGCACCGGCGGGAACCGGAGGACTGATGCGCACGACCTATGACAGCGCTACGGTGCGGCTCTATCACCTCGACGGCGCCAGCGAAGGCGGGGCAGCGACCACCCTGCTCTACGGTCCGCTCGCCCAGGCGCTGGAGCTTGCCGCCCAGCAGCCTGCCGAGGTTCAGGACGGCCTGTTCATCGCCACCGACAACGATGTCGTCGCTTACCTCGACCTGCTGGGTGAGGCCTGAGATGCTGCGCCGCGCCGTGCTGGCCCTCGCGCTGATCGCCGCCCCGGCCCTGGCGCGGGATTCGCTTGGCATGTTCGGCACCTGGGGGGCGTTCAGTGATGCGCGGGCACCCGGCGGGCCGCGCTGCTATGCGATCGCCATGGCCGCACCATCGACGCTGCAGCGCGATTACCAGCCCTATGCCACGATCGGCACCTGGCCGCGCGCGCAGGTGCGCGGGCAGGTCCATTCCGGCTGTCGCGCAAGTTGCAGCCGAATACGCCGATCACCCTGATCATGAGCGGGCAGCGCTACCAGCTGGTCGGCGGCGGCGGGGATGCCTGGGCGGCGGACAAGCGGATGGACGCCGCGATCGTCGCCGCCATGCGTTCGGCTGGCGAAATGACGGTGAGCGCGCGCGGCGCGGACGGGCGCGGCTTTACCAATACCTGGTCGCTCGACGGGGCAGCAACGGCGATGGATGCCGCCGCCGTTGGCTGCGCCCGTCTGCGCTAAGCGGCGTTAGAAGCGCACGCCAACGCTGGCGACGACCTGGTGACGATCGGTATCGATCCGGAAGCGGCTTGAATCCGGGGTTCCGCCGTTGAAATCGAACTCGGCCTCGCCGTACTTCGAATAGCGGTATTCGATCTTGGCAAAGGCGTTCTCGCTGACCGCCACTTCCACCCCGGCACCGATCCGCCAGCCATCGGTATCGATCCGCTGGTTGAGGTTGATCGTCCCGTCGGTTCCGACCACGTTATAGCGCGCGTTGGTATAGCCGCCCTTGGCATAGATCAGCGTCTTCTGGCCGACGATGAACCCGGCCCGGCCGCCAACATAGATATCGCGGCCGGTTTCGACCCGGCCCAGATTGAAGGTGTTGGGGATGGTATCGGTATCCGATTTGGCGGTGCTGTCCGTCATTTCCGCTTCGACGCCGACCACGAAGTTGTCATCGGCGGCAAAATCGAAGCCGATACCGCCGCCATAAAGCAGGCCGTTGACCGACTGATCGAGGTTGCGGGTCGTTTCATCATCGACCGAACTGCCCGAACGGCTCGCGTCCCAGCCGACAATCGCCTCGACCCGGGGGCCGGTGAAAGTAGCCCGGGCATCCTGCGCCAGAGCAGGGGCTGCCGACAAGACGGTGCCGGCAGCGAGTGCTGCGAGGATCTTCTTCATTACTAAATCTCCAACCTGTTGTGCCCAAATCTTGCGGGCACCCGGGAGAAGCCATTGGCAGCGCTTTAGTTCCGCCCGGCGGGGCAGGGAGAGCCTGCGGCGCGGCAGCCCCCTTTCTGCCCCGCCTTTGCGCTTTGCGGCCAGGTTCCCTATATCGCGCGCCATGCAGATTCCCGGCCTGATCGATCCCGTCCCCGTCGCGCGCGACATCACCCCGCGCGAGGATGGCCGCGTTGACCTGATCGGGCTGCCGCGCCAGCGCATCGCCGAACTGTTCGAAACCGCCGGGCTGGATGCCAAGGCGGCCAAGCTGCGCGCCAAGCAGGTGTTCCACTGGCTCTACCATCGCGGCGTGACCGATTTCGATGGCATGACCGACATCGCCAAGACCATGCGGCCCTGGCTGGCCGAGCGCTTCGTTATCGGCCGCCCGGAAATCGTGCTGAGCCAGCATTCGAGCGACGGCACCCGCAAGTGGCTGCTCAAGACGGCTGACGACCATGAGTATGAGATGGTCTTCATCCCCGATGCCGATCGCGGCACCTTGTGCGTTTCCAGCCAGGTCGGCTGCACACTCAACTGCCGGTTCTGCCACACCGGGACCATGCGGCTGGTCCGCAACCTCACGCCGGGCGAGATCGTCGGCCAGGTCATGCTGGCGCGCGATGCGCTGGGCGAATGGCCCAAGGCTGGCCAGGCCGATCTGTCCGCGCTGGGCGATGACCTGGTCGATGACGACGGCGGCTATTCCTCCGACGGGCGCCTGCTGACCAACATCGTGATGATGGGCATGGGTGAGCCGCTCTACAATTTCGACAATGTCCGCGATGCGCTGAAGCTGGTGATGGACGGCGATGGCCTCGCGCTTTCGAAGCGCCGCATTACCTTGTCGACCAGCGGCGTCGTGCCGATGATGGCCAAGTGCGGCGAGGAGATCGGCGTGAACCTGGCGGTTTCGCTTCACGCCGTAACCAAGGACATCCGCGACGAGATCGTGCCGATCAACCGCAAGTATGGCCTGGAAGAACTGCTCCAGGCCTGCGCCGACTATCCCGGCGCCAGCAATGCCCGCCGCATCACCTTCGAATATGTGATGCTGAAGGACAAGAACGACAGCGACGAGCACGCGCGCGAGCTGGTCCGGCTGATCAAGCAGTACAAGCTGCCGGCCAAGGTCAACCTGATCCCGTTCAACCCCTGGCCCGGCGCTATCTATGAATGCTCCAGCCAGGAGCGGATCCGGCGCTTTTCCGAGATCGTCTTCGAAGGCGGGATCAGCGCCCCGGTCCGCACCC
>JACDQK010000165.1 GCA_015657645.1 Novosphingobium sp. | reverse complement strand
CGGAGTGGGAAGGCCACGTCACGCTGGAGTTTTCCAACACCACGCCGCTGCCGGCCAAGATCTATGCCAACGAAGGCGCCTGCCAGTTCCTGTTCCTCAAGGGCGATCAGCCCTGCGAGACCAGCTATGCCGACCGCAGCGGCAAATACATGGGCCAGCGCGGGGTAACCCTGCCGAAACTGTAAGCGGAGCGACGCGATGGAAGTGCCCTTGTTCGACCAGTGGCGCGCGCGCTCCCCGCATTACGATGAGAGCCACGAAGCGGTCTGCGATACCGTCCGCGCTTTTGTGGCGAAGGAAATCACGCCGCACGTCGATGAGTGGGAAGCTGCCGGGCAATTGCCGCGTGACCTGCACCGCAAGGCCGCAGAAGCCGGGATCCTCGGCCTCAATTACCCGGAGGAGTTCGGCGGCACCGGCACGGCCTTCAACCTGTTCCATTCGATGGTCCAGACCGAGGAACTGGCGCGGCCGGGGGCGGGCGGGGTCTGCGCTTCGCTGATGACTCACGGGATCGGGCTGCCGCCGATCCTGGCCATGGGCAGCCCGGAATTGCAGCGCCGGATCGCGCCGGAAGTCCTGGCGGGTGAGAAGATCATCTGCCTGGGCATTACCGAGCCGGGCGGCGGATCGGACGTCGCCAACCTCAAGACCCGGGCCGAGCGCAAGGGCGCGAGCTACGTGGTCAACGGCGCCAAGACGCTGATCACCTCGGGCGTGCGGGCGGACTACATCACGCTGGCGGTGCGGACCGGCGGGCCGGGGATCGGCGGCGTTTCGCTGCTGCTGGTCGAGACCGAGCGGCCTGGCGTCAGCCGCACGCCGCTCGCCAAGATGGGCTGGCATTCGAGCGATACGGCGACGATCCATTTTGACGATGTCGAGGTGCCGGCCGACAACCTGATCGGGCCGGAAAACGCCGGCTTCGGCGGGATCATGCGCAACTTCAACGGTGAGCGGCTGGGGATGAGCCAGCAGGCCAATGCCTTCGCCCGGATCTGCTACGAGGACGCGCTTGATTGGGCACGGCAACGCGAGACCTTCGGCAAGCCGCTGATCACCAACCAGGTTATCCGCCACAAGCTGGCTGACATGGTCCGCCGCATCTCCGCCACCCAGGCCTGGATCGACCACTGCGCCTGGACCGTGCTCAACGATTGCGCCTTCCCCGGCGACTTCGCCCTGCTCAAGGTCCAGGCGACCCAGACCATGGAATTCTGCGCCCGCGAGGCCTGCCAGATCCTGGGCGGGGCCAGCTTCGTGCGCGGCAGCCGGATCGAGCGGATCTACCGCGAGGTCCGGGTGATGGCGATCGGCGGGGGGAGCGAGGAGATCATGTTCGATCTCGCCAGCCGGCAGTACCGCTTCTGACCAGGCCCTTGCATTGATGGGCAAATAGGCGTTCACTCCGCTTACGGGGCCGCACACCTCGCGGACCCCGATAAGGGGGAGAGCAATCATGACCGCATATGCTGCGCCGCTCGGGCGCCTTTTGCTTTCGTTGATCTTCATTCTGGGCGGGGCCAGCAAGTTCGGCAACCTCGCCGGGACCGGGGCCTATATGGAAACGGTTGGCCTGCCGGGGATGCTGGCCGGACCGGCGGCGGCCTTCGAACTGGTCGGCGGCCTCGCCATCCTGCTTGGCTGGCAGACCCGGCTGGTCGCGCTGCTGCTGGCCGGCTTCTGCCTGGTTACCGCCGCGCTGTTCCACAGCAATTTCGGTGACCAGTTGCAGATGGCGATGTTCCTCAAGAACCTGGGCCTCGCTGGCGGTTTCCTGACGCTCTACGTCCACGGCAGCGGCGGGATGAGCCTGGATTCGCGTAAAGCGGGGTGATGCCCGCCAGCCTGCCGTAGCGTCAGGCAGAATAGGTTCGACATTGCCACCGATCTGTGCAGTTTTGGGCTGACCGAACTGCGCAGATTCGGGGCAATGGAGAGCTTGATATGACTGCCAAGGCAGACCGTCCCTTTGACATCGTGGTCTATGGCGCGACCGGCTATACCGGCCGCCTCGTCGCCGAGTATCTGGCGCATCATTACCAGGGCAAAGGCCCGAAATGGGCCATGGCCGGACGCTCGGCCGAAAAGCTGGCCGAGGTGCGCGACCTGATCGGCGCGCCGGCCGATACGCCGCTGGTGGTCGCCAATTCGGACGATCCCGCCTCGATGCAAGCGCTGGCAGAAAGCACCCGCGTGGTCGTCACCACGGTCGGCCCCTACCAGCTCTATGGCGAGCCGCTGCTCAAGGCCTGTGTTGCCGCCGGCACCGACTATGCCGATCTCTGCGGCGAACCCGGCTGGATGCGCGAGATGATCGACGCCTATCACGAGGCGGCCAAGGCCAGCGGCGCGCGGATCGCCTTCTCCTCGGGCTTCGATTCGATCCCGTTCGATCTCGGCGTCTTCATGCTGCAGCAGGAGGCCAAGGCCCGCTTTGGCAGCCCCGCACCCCGCGTGAAGGGCCGGGTCCGGGCGATGCAAGGCACCTTCTCGGGCGGGACGGCCGCCAGCCTCACTGAAACGATGAAGGCCGTGGCCAAGAAGCCCAGCCTGATCCCGATCCTGCAAAGCCCCTTCGGCCTGACTCCGGGCTTCGAAGGGCCGAGCCAGCCGATGGGCCTGATGCCCGAATATGACGACCGGCTGGGCAAGTGGGCCGCGCCGTTCATCATGGCGACGATCAACACCAAGAACGTCCACCGCACCAATTTCCTGCTCGGCCACCCCTATGGCGCCGACTTCAAATATGACGAGATGATGCTGACCAGCCCGGGCGAACTGGGTGAGAAGGCCGCCCATGCCGTTACCGAAATGCTCAAGAACCCGTTCGGGGCCAAGCCGCCCAAGCCGGGCGAGGGGCCGACCCCGGAAGAGCGTGAGAACGGCTTTTACGATGTGCTGTTCGTCGGCGAATGGCCGGAGGGGACCGAGCTGCGCTATGGCGTCAAGGGCCGCTACGATCCGGGCTATGGCTCGACCAGCCGGATGATTGCCGAGACCGGGATTGCCCTGCTCGATTGCAAGGCCCCGGGCGGCATCGCCACGCCGGGCGCGCTGCTGGGTGAGGCGCTGGTCAAGCGTCTGCAGGACCACGCCGAGATCACATTCGCGGTAGAGGAATGACCGAAACCCTGGCGCCGCTCCCCGCCGAGGAGAGCGAGTGGACGATCGGCTGGCGGATCGTGCTCGGCTGCGCGCTGGGCGCGGGCGCGGGCATCGTGCTGCTGTTCTTCACCTTCAACATGTTCGTCCTGCCCTTGGCGCAGGAATTGAAGGTGACGCGGGGTGCAATCGGTTCAATTGGGGCGCTGATCGCCACCGGGGCGCTGGGCTCAGTAGTGATCGGCCGAGCAGTTGACCGGTTCGGGTTCAGGCCGGTCTACGTCGGCTCGGCGCTAATTGTCATCGCGGGCGAGGTCCTGGCGGTCCTGTTCGCTACGACCTTGCTGCACATGGCGGTCACTATCGCCGTGCTGGGCTTCTTCGGGGTTGGGACGACCGCCGTGGTGCTGACTCGGCCGGTCAATGCCCACTTCACCAAATACCGCGGCCGCGCGCTGGGGCTGATGGCCACCGGCGTTTCGGTCTTCGCGATCATTGCTCCGCAGCTGCTGGAGCCGATCATCGCCAATTACGGCTGGCGCGGCGGGTTTCTGGCCTTGGCGGGCTTTATGGCGCTAGTCGGCATTCCGGCCGTTCTGCTAGTCGCACCCGCCAGTCCGGCCCGGACACACAACGCGAGCGCCTCGCACGAGCGGGCTGACTGGGCCTTCCTCAAGACCCGTGATTTCCAGCTGATGGCCGCCAGCATCATCGCCATGGGCGCGGCCACGGCGGGCTTTGTCGGCCAGCTCTCACCGATCATCCAGGAGGAAGGGTTCGACGCTGCCACCGGCGCGCTGGCCGTCTCGTTCTTTGCCGCAGGGCAGTTCGTCGGCCGACTGGCGGGCGGCTGGTTGCTCGATCATTTCCGCCCGCAGCTGGTCGCGCTGGTCTTCACCATCATCCCGGGCAGCGGGTTCCTGTTGCTGCTGTTGACAGACCAGCTGCTCCCGGCCGCGATCCTCGCCGCGGCCATGATCGGGTTGCAGCAGGGGGTGGAGCTCGACCTCTTCGCCTATTTCGTCGCCCGCCGCTTTCCGATCGCGCAATACGGCACGATCTATGGTGCGCTCCACGGGTTCGGCTGGATCGGCAATGCGATCGGGATTGTCGGCATCGGCCAGCTCCATGACAAGCTTGGCAGCTACAGCCTCGCCCAAGGCCTGGGCATGGCCGCGCTGACGCTGGGTGCAGTGCTGGTCTGGGCGGTCCGCCTGCCGCCGCTAGCTGCCGAGCCGCCGCGCGCTGGCTGAGGCATAGGCGGCTGCATCCTTGGCCGGCAGGCCGAGGCCCGTCAGCGCCAGGACCAGCATTTCCTCCAGCCGCCGCGCCGCCTCGGCTCGGTCGATCCGGCGCTCGATCGCATTGGCCATCAGCACCTGGCACAGCCCGAGCCAGAACCGCAGTCCGCTTTGCCGGGCTTCCTGGCGCAGCCGCCCGGTCGCCACCGCCGCGTTCAGGTCGGCCGCCACGCCCTGGTTGAGCGGTTGGTCGCGCAGGGTCGAATTGCCGGCGTTGCGGATCATGATCGCGGTCTTGCGCGGCTCATCCAGCGCGAAGGCCAGCCCGGTGCGCATGCCCCCGGCGAGGCGCGCGATCGGATCGGCGACCCCGGCATTGGCCGCACCGATCCGCTGCTCCAGCTCGGCCCGGATCTCTGCGCCGATCGCTCGGCCAAAGGTGGGCTTGTCGGCAAAGTGGTTGAAGAAGCTGCCCTTGGCCACGCCAGCGCGGCCGACGATCTCGTCAATCGCCAGGGCATCGATCGGGCGTTCGGCCAGCAGTTCCAGCCCGGCATCGACCAGCGCGCGGTAAGTCCGCTGGGCGCGGGGATTGGCAGGGAGGGCGGTCATGCTGGGAAGCTACTTGACCGGATAGTCACTTGTCAATAACCTGACCAAATAGTCAATTCGTGATTCGGGCCACCTGAGAGCCCGGCGCGGGAGAGGATGCCCATGAGCACGATCGATCGAGGACATTGCCCACGTCCGCTATGCCGCGCCCGACCTCGCGGTGATGCGGGCCTTCCTCGAGGATTTCGGGCTGGACTGCTTCGAGGCGGGCGGGCGGCTCTATGGCCGTGGCAGCGATGGGCGGCCGTTTGTCCATGTGACCGAGCCCGGCGAAGCGCGCTTCCTGGCCCTCGGCCTGCGCGCCGAGACCGTCGCCGATCTGGAGAAGCTTGCCGCCAGCGAAGGCGTCGCGGTCGAGGACCTGAGTGAACCCGGCGGCGGCAAGATCGTGCGGCTGACTGATCCCGATGGCTACGGTGTCGAAGTGGTCGCGGGCCAGGCCAAGGGCGAGGCCTTGCCGTTGCCGCCCGATCAGCCGGTCAACACGGCCTCAGCCAAGCCGCGCTTTCGCCAGACCGTGCGGTTGGAGGCCGAGCCCGCCCACGTGAAACGGATCGGCCACGCCGTACTCAAGGTGCGTGACTTTCGCATCTCGGAACGGTGGTACAAGGACCGCTTCGGCTTCATCACCTCGGACGAGGTCGAGGCCGCCACCGACGTGCCGCTTGGCGCCTTCATGCGCTGCGACCGGGGGGGACAAGCCGGCCGATCACCACACCCTGTTCCTGGCCCAGCTGCCGGGTGAGCTCGGCATCCTCCACGCCGCCTTCGAGGTCGCCAATCTCGATGACCTGATGCTTGGCCACCAGCACCTCAAATCCAGGCAGCGCGAACCCGCCTGGGGCGTCGGGCGCCACATCATGGGCAGCCAGATCTTCGATTACTGGAAGGACCCCTTTGGCAACGAGCTGGAGCACTGGACCGATGGCGACCTGTTCACCGCCGCCGATCCCCCGCAGAAGCAGCCAATGAGCGCCCTGCTCGCCGTCCAGTGGGGCGCGCCGCACCCGATGTTTGCCGGCAAGCTGGCCCCGCCGCCCGGCCTCGTCTCGTTCTTCATGGCCCTGCGCCTGCGCGTGCTTGGCCTGTTCCGCACCAAGCCCAAAGGAAAGCCTGCATGAAGCTTTGCACATATACCGCCGCTGGCCAGACCCGGACCGGGATCGTGGTTGGCGATACCGTGATCGACACGGGCGTCGCGGGCACGATGATCGATCTGATCGAACGCTGGGATGCGGTTAAGGCCGATCTGGCGGCCCGCGCTGCGGCTGGGGGCGGGGTGCCGCTGGCCTCGGTCAAGCTGGAAGCGCCGATCCAGCGGCCGGGCAAGATCTGGGCGATCGGCCTCAACTATGCCGATCACATCGCCGAATCGAACATGACCACGCCCGAGCGGCAGGTCTGGTTCACCAAGGCGGTGACCAGCATCAATGCGCCCCACGATCCGATCCAGATCACCCGCGGCACCATGACCAACGATTACGAGGTGGAACTGGTCGCGGTGATCGGCAAACGCGCCAAGCAGGTCGGGGCGGCCGATGCGGCGGGCTATGTCTTCGGCTATTGCGTGGGCAACGACGTGACCGAGCGGATGTGGCAGCACGCCGGCCCGCAATGGTCGCTCGGCAAGAGCTTTGATACCCATGCCCCGATCGGCCCGTGGATCGTCACGGCGGACGAAGTGGGCGATCCCCACAACCTTGGTCTGCGCTGCTTCGTCAATGGCGAGCAGCGGCAGGATTCG
>JACDQK010000164.1 GCA_015657645.1 Novosphingobium sp. | reverse complement strand
GCCGATCATCGCCGCTCTCAGCACGAGCGGTCTGATGTTCTCCGCCACCCTCGCCTGATTTTTTAGGCGTCCGCGCGGACAGCACATTCCCAAACCAAAGGCCGTCGCGCCCATCCGGCGCGGCGGCCTTTCGTTTAATCGCGCGCCGCGTCGAGCACCTCGCGCAGCTGGCGCAGCAAGCCCAGCAAGCGCTCCTGTTCGGCCGAATCCAGCGCATCTCCGACCAACGGCAACAGCGGCGCGACCGCCGCGATGCAGGCCTGCCGCAGCTCCTCGCCCGCATCGGTAAGCCGCACTTGCTTGCCGCGCCCATCGGCCGGATCATCCGCAATCGCCACCAGTCCGCGCTTGGCGAGGCGGCCCAGCGTGCTGGTCATCGTCGCCCGGCTGACCTGCATCGCCGCCGCGATCGTGCCGGGCGACTGGCTGGGTCGCGCGCGGCGCGAGAGGTGGTGCAACACCCCGAACTGGGCCCGGGTCAGGCCGGCTGGCAATGCCCGTTCAAAGGCAGCGCTGCCAAGCTGGTCGATGATGCCGATCTCGGTAAAAAGCTGAAAGGCCAGGGGATCGTCGGTCATGCGCGCAGGTGTGCCTCCAGCGGGTAACGCGCGGCCGGGCGGACCGGATCGGCCAGCCCAAGCCGCGCCAGCATCTGCAGCCGCTGCCCCGGCTGGGGCGCCAGCAGCCGATGGGCCTGAGCATAGAGTTCTGCCATTTCGGGATATTCCTGCAAGGACTGACTGAGCGGATGGACGGCAATTCCCGCCGCCGCCGCGCGCAGGGTCAGCCGCGCATAGCTGCGCCCGGCCGCGATCTGGCTGGCGCGGCTGTTGTCCGGCGTCACGATCCAGCCGGCGGCGGGGATCGAGCCATAGGTCCGCTCCAGATCATCCAGCCCCAGCCGGAAGGCGGTGCTGGCTGGATCTGCCAGGCCGGCCCGCGTTGTTACGCCAAGCAGCGCAGTGGCTTCGATCATCGGGCCCGACAAGGCCAGACCATCCGGCTGCGCATCGATTTCCGCCGCACCGATCCGCATCAGGTCGATGCTTTCCTTGTGCGCAGTCGGCGTGTGCATTTCGCGCGTGATCGCAGCAACGGCAAGCTCACGCAATTGGCCGAGTAGCGCCGGATCCTCACTCAGCGTCACTCCCGGTTCGGTCAGGGCAGCGAGCTTGCCCGGTGGCAGCGCACGATAGACCTGCCGATTGGTCCGTCGCACCGCTATCGCCGCCAGCAACGGATCGGCGCGAAGCGCGGGATCGGCCACAAAGCGCAGCCGCGCAACCGGCCGCTCGTCCAGCCGAGGCTGCGGTTCGCCATCGGGGAAGGGTTCGACCAGCAGGCGATAGCCCCGGCCACTGGCGGCGGTGCTGGCCAGCTCGATGAAGGTGCCGAAGCCGATGATGATCTGGCGGTCGAACGGATCGGTCTGCGGCAGGCGCTTGGCCAGATCGCAAGTCAGCACGGCGCTATCCTGACCCTCGAGCCGGATCAGCCAGGGCTGGCGGTTGTGCGGATTGGGGGCGAGGATGGCATGGCGGAACGCATCAAGCCGGGGATCGGCGACCGGCTGGTCCAGCCCGGACCACGGCGCAAGCGCCGCTTCGGGCTGGCGCAGCACCCGCCAGGTCCCGGCTGCCGCCCCGGCAACCAGTGCCCCGCCCAGCCCGATGATAACCTGCCGACGCGATGCCATGGCGCTCTCCCGATATGATTCGATATCAAACTATATAGTTCGATATCAAATTATATCGGGAGTGCCAAGCGGATTGCCCAAGCTGATCCGGGGCTACTTGCCCGCGTAAGCCGCGACCAGTTCGCCGAGGAAGTCACGGCCGGTGTAAAGCGCGGCGACTTCAAGCCGTTCGTTGAGGCCGTGGACGCCGTTCCCGTCGCTGTCTCCCCACATCCCCGGCACGCCGTAAGTCGGAATGCCGACCGCGCCGAGGAAGGTGGCGTCGGTATAGCCATTGGCCATCACCGGCACGAGCGGGACGCCCGGGAAGTACTTGGCCACCAGTTTGCGCGCCGGTTCGACCACCTTGGGATCGAGCGGCGGGTTGGGCGGGCTGGGGCGCAGCGGCGCGAGCGCGGTGACGCTGACCCCGGGATCGCCGATGATGGTCGACAGCTCCTGCCGGATTGCTTCGACCGAATGGCCCGGGAAGATGCGGCAGTTGATATTGGCCTGGGCCCGCTGCGGCAGGGCGTTGCGGGCGTGGCCGGCGTCCAGCATGGTCGCAACACAGGTCGTGCGCAGGTTGGAATGAAGGAACGGCTCGGCGTTGACCACGGCCTCGGCCGCCTTGTCAGCCGGGTTATCGGCCAGGGCGACCATTGCCTTGCCCACGGCATCGCCGCGCCCGGCCCCGGCCACCTTGAAATAGGTCCGGGTGGTGTCGGAAAACTCCACCGGGAAGCTGTGCGCCTCGATCTTCTTGATCGCGCTGGCCAGCTGATAGATCGCGTTGTCCGGCCGCGGGACCGAGCTGTGGCCGCCCGGATTGCGGGCTTCGATCTGGTAATTGGCGAAGGTCTTTTCGCCGACCTGGATCGCCTGCTCGACCACCTTGCCGCCCTTGGCCACGGCCTTGCCATCGGTGCCGCCGCCGCCGCCTTCGTTGAGCGCGAATTCGGCATCGATCAGCTCGCGCTTGTTGGCGGCGAGCCATTCGGCCCCGTTGAAGGCGCCGTTGGTTTCCTCACCGCAGGTCAGCGCCAGCTTGAGCGTGCGCTTGGCCCGCGTGCCGGCCTTGGCATGCTGGATCAGGATATCGGTCCAGATCGCGGCCAGGCCCTTGGTGTCCGAAGTGCCACGGCCATAGAAATAACCGTCTTCCTCGATCAGGGTGTAGGGATCGCGTTCCCAGTCCGCCCGCTTGGCGGCAACCACGTCGATGTGCGCGATCAGCAGCAGCGGCTTGAGCGTCTTCGAGCTGCCGGGCAGAATAGCAACGAGGCCGCCATCCTTGGGATGGGCCGGATCGGCGAAGAGGGTCAGCTGGTCATCCTTGAACCCGGCTGCCTTCATCCGCGCCGCCACCCGCTCGGCCCCCAGGGTGCAGCTGCCGGTGGTGATCGAGGTGTCGGTTTCGACCATTTCCTTGAACAGCGCGCGCAGCTCGGCCTTCTGGGGCGAGAGCGGCGCCGGCTGATTCTGGCTCTGGGCCAGCGCGCTGGTCGCTGCCAGCGCAAAGGCCAGCATGATCCCGGTTTTCAGCATGTGCATTTCCCCCTCAGCGCCCCTTCGGGCTGGCATAGGTCTTGACCAGTTCGGTCAGCATGTCGCGGCCGGTATAGACCGCCTTGACGATCGCCCGCTCGTTCAGCCCGTGCGCGCCGTTGCCATCGGGATCGCCATAGAGCCCCGGCGGGCCATAGGACGGAATGCCGATCGCGCCGAAATAGATCCCGTCGGTCCCTCCGGTCGACATCATCGGCACCAGCGGCACGCCGGGATAGTACTTGGCCACAAGCTTCTCGACCGGCTCGAGAATTTGTGGGGTCAGCGGCGGCGGCACGGCGATCGGGCCGCGATCGTCGACCTTGACCACGGTCATCCGCGGATCGGCGATGACCTGTTCCAGCGTCTTGCGGACCTCTTCATAGCCCACGCCCGGGAAGATCCGGCAATTGATCAGCGCCCCGGCGCGCTGCGGCAGAGCGTTGTTGGCATGGCCACCATCAAGCTGGGTCGCAACGCAGGTGGTGCGCAGCATCGAGTGATACATCCGGTCCTTGTCGAGCACCGCGACGGCCGCCTTGTCCTGCGGATTGGCGACCACGGCGAGCATGGCCTTGCCCATTTCGTCGGTCCGGCCAGCGCCCAGCCGCGAGAAGTAGGCCCGCGTGGTATCATTGAGCATGACCGGGAATTCGAACTCGCGCAGCTTCACCAGGGCATCGGACAGCTCGTAGATCGCGTTGTCGCGGATCGGGATCGAGGAATGCCCGCCCGGATTGGTCGCCTCGATCCGGTAATTGCCGACGGTCTTTTCGCCGACGTGGAGGTTCTGGGCGACGACCGTGCCCTTGCCGTCGGTGCGCCCGCCGCCGCCTTCGTTTAGGACGAATTCGGCATCGATCAGGTCGCGCCGGTTCTCGGTCAGCCAGCGCGCGCCATTGAAGGCCCAGCTGGTTTCCTCACCGCAGGTGAGCGCCAGCTTGATCGTCCGCTTGGGCTTGTAGCCCTCGGCCCGGAAGCGTTCGAGCATGTCGACCCAGATCGCCGCCAGCGCCTTCATGTCCGAAGTGCCGCGGCCATAGAAATAGCCGTCTTCCTCGAACAGGGTGTAGGGATCGCGGGTCCAGTCCTCGCGCTTGGCGACGACCACGTCGATATGGCCGAGCAGCAGCATCGGCTTGAGCGTCTTGGAAGTCCCGGGGAAGACGGCAACGATGCCGCCTTCTTTCGGGTGATCAGGCACGGAAAACCGGGTCAGCTCCGACTGCTGGAAGCCATTGGCCAGCATGTGCTGCTCGATCTTGCCGGCCAGCGCAGTGCAGCTGCCCGTGGTGATCGAGGTGTCGGTCTCCACCATCTCTTTGTAGAGCGCGCGGAACTTCGCCTTGTCCAGTGGCAGGGTGTCCTGGGCCTGGGCCGCAGCCCCGACCAGACCCAGCACCAGCGCCGAAGCGATCCCCAATAGTTGTGCCTTCACTGCAATCCCCTTCCCTGTCCCGGTTCAGCGTGGTGGCTGAAAGTCCTTCTCGCCGGCCTGCCACAGCACGAAGCTGTAGATATCGGCCCACATTGCGTCGCGCTGGCTGCGGGTCGAACCCATGCCGTGGCCCGCGCCGAAATCGATCCGCAGCATCACCGGCTCACCGCTGGTAGTCGCGGCGGCCATCCGGGCGGCATACTTGGCGCTGTGGAACGTGGCGGCGCGCGGATCGTTGAGACCGCTCACGACCAGCGTTGCCGGGTATTTCGTGCCCGCCTTGATGTGCTGATAGGGATCGAGATCGAACATCGTCTTGAAGGTCGCCGCATCGGCGATCGGCCCGCCCCATTCGGGGATGTCGGCGTTGTTCTGTTCCGACACGTAGCGCACCGGGTTCATGAAGCCGACATTGGCGATCGCGCCGGTGAACAGATCGGGCCGGGTGTTGACCGCCTGCCCCACCATCACCCCGCCAGCCGAAGTGCCAATGATGCTCATCAGCTGCGGCGTGGTCAGCTTGGTCTTCACCAGCGTTTCGGCGACATCGATCGCATCGTTCCAGGTATTGGCCTTGGTCGGCCCGCGACCGCCATAGTGCCAATCACGCCCGAACTCGCCCCCGCCGCGGGCATGGGCGATGACATAGGTGCCGCCGCGATCGAGGAACGGGATCAACGGGGTCTGGAAGGCCGGCAGATAGGCCAAGCCATAGGAGCCATAGGCCTCGATCAGCAGCGGCGCCGGGCCCTTGGCCGCATACCCCTTGCGGGCGATCACGGTGTAGGGAACCTTGGTCCCGTCGCGCGCCGTCGTGGTCAGCGTGCGGGCTTCGTAGCGCGAGGGATCATAGCCCTCGGGGCTGCTGGTCAGGTTCATCCGGTGCAGCGCCCCATCGGGGGTTATATGATAGATGTCGTTCGGCGTCAGCCAGCCGACCAGGCCGATATAGGCCTCGCCGGTCTGCTCGTTCTTGCTGAGCAGATTGGCCGATCCGGCAAAGGGCAGGGTCACGCGGGTCGCCTGGCCATCCGCGCTGACGCGCCACAGCCCGTGCTGCGCGCCCTCGACGGTCGAGACCAGCACCGCATTGCCCAGCGTCAGCATCCGCTCGATCACCGGATTGCCCGGCAGCTTGATCTCGCGCGCGGTGGCCAGATCGGGCTTGGCCAGCGGGGTCACCAGGATCTTGCCGTTGGGGGCATCGCGCGTGGTCTTGATCCACAGGTCGGTGCCCAGCACTTCGCCGCCTTCGATCTGGGCTTCGTAATCGCCGACCCGGCGCCATTCCGGCTTGCCCGCCAGCAAGGCCGTGCGGCTGGTCAGGTACAGCTTCGATTCGCGCCGCCCATCGAACACAGCGAAGACCGCCGTATCGGTTTTGCGGTCGAAATCGACGATCGCAAAGTCATTGGGGGCCAGCGCCACCGGAGCCTTGGCCCGATCGTAAAGGAGTGGATCGGGCCCGGCGCTGCCCAGCTTGTGCAGCTTCGACACGTTGTTGAGGTAATAGCTGGGCGTGCCCTGCTCTCCCGTGAACTGGAGATAGCCGAACCCGCTGGAATCCGGCAGCCACGAAACCTGACCGAAATCGGTCGCCGGGATCTTCGTCGCCAAGAGCTTGCCGCTCGCCACTTCGACCACGTGCAGCACCGAAGCCTCGGTCCCACGCTTCGACAGGCCCACCGCGACATAGCGGCCATCGGGCGACGGCACCCACCAGTCGAGCGCCTGGGCCGTGCCGAGGATCGTCGCCGGATCGACCAGCACGCGTTCGGCCATCTTGCCCAGGCGGACATAGAGCTTGGGGTCCTCGGCCCCGCGGTCGCGGCGCATGATGAACAGTGCTTGGCCCGCCTTGCGGACCATGCCGACGCCGACCTGCTCGCCCGACAGTGCCTGGATCGATTTGAACAGTCCGTCGCGGCCCGGCAGCTTGCCCATGACGGCGGCGGTGTGGTCGGCCTGAGCCTTCAGCCAGGGCATCCAGCGCGGATCCTTGCCGCTTTCCATCCAGCGGTAGGGATCGTCGACCTTGGTGCCGTAATAATCGTCGGTCACGACTTCGACCGGGGCGGTCGGCGGCGATGTTTCGCCTGCCAGAACCGAGTGCGACAGCAGCGCCGCGAGCGACCCTGCAAGGACCAGAAGCTTCCTGTTCATTGTGATCTCCCCTGTGCAGGAAGCGACAATTGAGCAGCTTTGCCGCCCGGGGGAAAGAGGCTTGCTCCGGATTGCCAAACCCCGGGCCCTAGCTTGGGGAAAAAGCGGCATACAGGGGGCGCTTTTGCTTGGGGTTTCGCCCCCCTTTGCCTATAGCCCGGACCATGTCCGATACCCCTGAAAATGTCCCCAACGCCAACGCCTATGGCGCCGATTCTATCAAGGTCCTGAAGGGGCTCGATGCCGTCCGCAAGCGGCCCGGCATGTATATCGGCGATACCGACGATGGTTCGGGCCTGCACCACATGGTGTTCGAGGTTTCGGACAATGCGATTGACGAGGCGCTGGCCGGTCACTGCGACCTGGTGCTGATCGAGCTCAACCCCGATGGCTCGGTCTCGGTCGAGGATAACGGCCGCGGTATCCCGACGGGGATCCATGCCGAGGAAGGCGTTTCGGCGGCCGAGGTCATCATGACCCAGCTCCACGCCGGCGGCAAGTTCGAGAACACCAGCGATGACAACGCCTACAAGGTCTCCGGCGGCCTCCACGGCGTCGGCGTGTCGGTGGTCAACGCGCTGTCGGAATGGCTCGAGCTGACGATCTGGCGCGACGGCGAAGAGCATTGGATGAAGTTCGCCCACGGCGATGCGGTCGCCCCGCTGATCGTCAAGGGACCGGCGCCTGACAATGGCAAGGGCAGCCCCAAGAAGGGCACCCGCGTGACCTTCCTGGCCAGCGAAGAGACCTTCAAGAACGTCACCATCTACGATTTCGACAAGCTTGAGCATCGCTACCGCGAGCTGGCCTTCCTCAATTCCGGCGTCCGCATCCTGCTGCGCGACCTGCGCGGTGAGGAAGTGAAGGAGCACGACCTGTTCTATGAAGGCGGGATCGCCGCTTTCGTGAAGTACCTCGATCGCAACAAGACCCCGCTGCTGCCCGATCCGATTGCGATCAGCAGCGAGCGCGACGGGATTGGCATCGACGTGGCGCTGGAATGGAACGATTCCTATTACGAAAACGTCCTGTGCTTCACCAACAACATCCCGCAGCGCGACGGCGGCACGCACCTGGCCGCGTTCCGCGCCGCGCTGACCCGCACGCTTAACGGCTATGCCGAAAAGACCGGGCTGATGAAGAAGGAAAAGGTCACCCTGACCGGCGAGGACATGCGCGAAGGCTTGACCGCGATTGTCTCGGTCAAGCTGCCGGACCCCAAGTTCTCCTCTCAGACCAAGGACAAGCTGGTCTCGTCCGAAGTGCGCCAGCCGCTGGAAAGCCTGATGGCTGACCGGATGAGCGAATGGCTGGAAGAAAACCCGGCCTATGCCAAGGCCGTGGTCGGCAAGATCATCGACGCCGCCGCCGCCCGCGAAGCCGCCCGCCGCGCCCGCGAGCTGACCCGCCGCAAGGGGGCGATGGACATCGCCAGCCTCCCGGGCAAGCTGGCCGATTGCCAGGAACGCGATCCCAGCAAGTGCGAACTGTTCCTGGTCGAAGGGGATTCGGCTGGCGGCTCGGCGAAGCAGGGGCGCGATCGCAACATCCAGGCGATCCTGCCGCTCAAGGGCAAGATCCTCAATGTCGAGCGCGCCCGGTTTGACCGGATCATTTCGTCCAAGGAAGTCGGCACGCTGATCCAGGCGATGGGCACCGGCATCCGCGACGAGTTCAACCTGGCCAAGCTGCGCTACCACAAGATCGTGATCATGACCGACGCCGACGTCGACGGCGCGCATATCCGCACGCTCTTGCTCACCTTCTTCCACCGGCAGATGCCGGAGATCATCCGCAACGGGCACCTCTTCATCGCCCAGCCGCCGCTCTACAAGGTCGCCAAGGGCCGCTCGGAAGTCTACCTCAAGGACGCCGCCGCGCTCGATCGCTACCTGGTCGAAGCGGGCACGGCCGGCCGGGTGCTCGAAACAGCCGGCGGCGCGCGCAGCGGGGCGGAACTGACCGCGCTGGTCGAGCACGCGATGCGGCTGCGCAGCCTGATGGGCTTCGTGCCCAAGCGCTATGACCCGGCAATCGTCGAAGCCCTGGCCATGGCCGGGGTGCTCGATCCCGATCTGACCCGCGACCAGCGCGTCGCGGCGCTCGACAAGGCCAAGATCTGGCTCGATGCCGGCGATCTGGAGGCCCGCTGGTCAGCCGAACTGACTGAGGACGGCGCGGTGATGGTCAAGCGGCTGTGGCGCGGGGTGACCGATGCCTATCCGATCGAAGCTGCCTTCCTGACCAGTGCCGAAGCCCGCAAGCTGGCCCGGCTCGCGGCCGAGAACGTCGAAGTCTACAGCAGCCCGGTCCGGCTGGTCCGCGCCAGCGCGGCGGCCGAGGAAGCGCCCGAGCCCGATGCGGCCGAAGACGAAGCTCCGGTGGCCCGCCCGACGGCGGTCAAGGATCAGATCACCCGGCCGAGCGAACTGCTTGAAGCCGTGCTCGCCGCTGGCCGCAAGGGCCTGTCGATCGCCCGCTACAAGGGTCTGGGCGAAATGAACGCCGAGCAGCTGTGGGAGACCACGCTCGACCCCGAGCACCGCGCCCTGCTGCAGGTCAAGGTCGAGGACGCCGACGTCACCGACGAGATCTTCACTCGGCTGATGGGCGACGTGGTCGAACCGCGCCGCGACTTCATCCAGGAAAACGCGCTGAACGTGGCAAATCTGGACGTCTAAGCCAATCGCGTCCGCGATTGGCTGGTGCTGCGCGAGGGTCAGCCACAGGCTGGCCCGGTCAACGCATTAAGTCGGAAAGAACCGCGCAATAACGTCCCGTGCCAGCCGCGCGGGGCGGAGCGTTTCGGCGTCGATGCAGCACCAGCTCGATTTGACCTCGGCCAAAACATCCTCACCGCGGCGGATCACCGTTTCGTAGAAAGCGCGCGCGCCCTGGACCTTTTCGAGCAGCACCGTGGCGATCACTTCGTCGCCCAGCAAGGTCGGGCGGCGATAGGTGATCTCATGCTTGAGCGCGACCCACAGGTGCGCGGCCACGGCATGCGGCGGGGCGAAGGCGCGCCAGTGATCGAGCACGGCCTCCTGCACCCAGTTGAGGTAGCGGGCATTGTTGACGTGCCCCATGAAATCGATGTCCTGGGGCTCGACTGCAATCGCGAACTGGTGGGTAAGGGTGTTGCTCACACCATTGTAAGTAAACGATCGGGCGCTGCTTGACCAGTAGGCCAGGTGGCGGATGATCGCCCGTCTGGCGCTTTATGCCGCGCGCAGCCCGCTGACCGCGCTGGCACCGCGATCGACCGCCGAGAGGCCATCGAACATGGCGTCAACGATTCGCGCCAGCTTGGTCTCATTCAGCTTGGGCATGATCATCGCCATCAGGCCGATGTTCACATAGGGCGCGACCATCTGGTTGATCAGGCTGATCGCCTCGTCGATCTCCAGTCCGGCGAAGTGCCCTTCGGCCATGGCTTCGGCAACGATTTCGCCCAGGTGGTGATCGCCCAGGTCGACGTAGCTGCGGACCAGCTCGAAATGCTCCTCACCAACATCGCAATAGGTCTGGAACAGCACCGGATCGCGTTCCCACATCGCGCGGACCAGCGTGAAGCGGCGGGCGTAGAATTCGTACATCTTGCGGCGCGGCGGCAGGTCGCTGGCGACCACTTCCTCCATGATCGCCACTTTGGGGGCGAACCAGCGGCCGGCAATGGCTTCGATCACCGCTTCCTTGCTGTCGAAGTAGCGGTAGAGGTTGGCGGCCGACATGCCGGCCCGCGAGGCCAGTTCGGTCATGGTCAGGGCGGTATTGCCGCGTTCCTCGATCATCGCGGTGGCGACATCGATCAGGTGTTCCCGTCCGACTTCGATGTCCGTCTGCGGCCGCGCCATGGCGCAATTCTCCCTAAGGCTTATGAGCGGCAATATAGAAAGCTGGCGGCGATCTTTCAAGAAACTGTCTTAGTTGCATAATACGCACGGCTTGTTGTGATCGCTGCATCGGCTAGGACGGGTTCATGTCGAATCCCCGGAAGCTCCCGCTCGCCCTGCTGTCCCTCCTCGCCGCCTGCGCCACGCCGCAGGGCGCGGGCGCGCCGCCGGCCACGGTCCCAGCCACGGTTAGGGTCGGTCTGCTGGCGATCAACGATTTCCACGGCGCGCTGGAAGTGCCGCGCCAGTCGGTCTTCGTGCCGGATGACAAGGGTGGGGCCATGCCGGTCCCGGCGGGCGGCGCGGCTTACCTGGCCAGTGCGGTCGACAGCCTGAAAGCGCAGCACCCGAACCATCTGGTGGTCAGCGCGGGGG
>JACDQK010000163.1 GCA_015657645.1 Novosphingobium sp. | reverse complement strand
CCGGATGGTGCCGAACTAGTCGTCGGCCTGATCCTCGCCCAGGTCGCGCTTGACCTTGGGATCGGCCAGCAGGGCGTCGATCTTGCTGGCAACGTCAAAGCTCTCGTCGCTCTGGAAGCGGATCTTGGCGGCGTATTTCAGCCGCAGCTTGCCAGCCACTTCCTTCTGGAAAAAGGCAGTGTGGGTGCGCAGCGCCTTCAGCACCAGTTCCTCGTCCGCGCCCAGCAGCGGCTTCACGAAAACGATCGCGTGGCGCAGGTCGGGGCTCATCCGCACTTCGGTGACCGAGACCGAATGGGCGGTCAGCACCTCGTCATGCACCATTTGCCGGGTCAGCAAATCGCTGATCACGTGGCGGACCTGTTCGCCGACCTTGAGCAGGCGGACCGAGCGGGTTTCGGGCGTGGCGGGGGTGCGGGCCATCAGGCGACCTGCGGCGGAACGGGGGTAGGGATCGCGGTCGAAGTGGCGCGGGCATAGACCACCGCGCCGCTCGGATCGTAAAGTTCACCTTCCAGGAAAATCGCGCGCTTGCCCCGGCGCAGCACGCGGCCCTTGGCCAGCATCGGCCCCGGCGGGACCAGCTTGAGCAGGCTCATCGAAATGTCGAGGTTGAGCGGTGCTTCGGTGCCCTTGGTGGCATGGACATGGGCGCGGCCCATGACCTCGTCCAAAAAGCCGGCCACCAGCCCGCCCTGCACGCCGCCCCGCCCGGTGATGAAACAATCGGGCGCAACGAAGCGCATGGTCACGGTTTCACTGACGGGATCGAAGTCGATAATCTCCGATCCCATCAGGTCATAGTAGTTAGGCTGCGGCGCGGCGTCTGCCATCACAGCGTCCGTTCACGCTCCTCGACCTCAAACACTTCGAGCATGTCGCCCGGCTTGATGTCGTTGGTATCCTGCAGCACGACGCCGCACTCCAGGCCGGCGCGGACTTCGGGGACATCGTCCTTGAAGCGGCGCAGCGAGGCGATGACGGTCTTCGAGACGATGACGTCCTGGCGGGTAAGGCGCGCGAACAGGCCCTTGCGGATCCCGCCTTCGAGCACCAGCAGACCCGCTGCCTTGTCGCGCTTGCCAGCCGGGAACACTTCCTTGACCTCGGCCCGGCCGACGACGTTTTCGATCCGCTCCGGACCCCAGATGCCGGCCATTTCCTTGGCGACGTCCTCGGTCAGGTGATAGATCACGTCGAAGTACTTCATCCGCGTCTTGTTGCGGTCGACCAGTTCGCGGGCCTTGGCATTGGGACGGACGTTGAAGCCGATGATCGGCGCGTTCGAAGCCGAAGCGAGGCTCACGTCGCTTTCGGTGATCGCCCCGACGCCGGCGCTCAGCACCTTGACCTTGATCTCGTCGTTCGAGAGGCGGTTCAGCGCATTGACGATCGCTTCGGTCGAGCCCTGGACGTCGGCCTTGATAACCACCGGGTACTCGATCACGGTCTGCTTGGCCGAGAGCGCCGAGAACATGTTCTCGAGGCTGGCCGGAGCCGAAGTGGTGCGCTTGGCAGTCGCCTGTTCCTGACGGAAGGCGGCCACTTCGCGGGCACGTGCTTCGCTTTCGACCACGGTCAGCGTATCGCCGGCCATCGGCACGCCGCCGATGCCGAGCACTTCGACCGGCAGAGCCGGCGGCGCTTCCTTGATCTGGCGCCCCTTGTCATCGAGCATCGCGCGGACGCGGCCCGAATGGGTGCCGACGACCAGAATGTCGCCAACCTTGAGCGTGCCGCGGGTGATCAGGACCGAGGCCAGCGGCCCCTTGCCCTTGTCGAGCTTGGCTTCGATCACGGTCGCTTCGGCCGAGCGGTCCGGATTGGCCTTCAGCTCGAGCAGTTCGGACTGGAGCAGGATCTTTTCGATCAGCTGATCGAGGCCAGCGCCGGTCTTGGCCGAAACTTCCACGTCCTGCACATCGCCCGACATCGCCTCGACCACGACTTCGTGTTCAAGCAGACGCTCGCGGATCTTCTGGGCGTTGTATTCGTTGCGGTCAGCCTTGGTGATCGCCACGATCATCGGCACGCCGGCCGCCTTGGTGTGATTGATCGCCTCGATCGTCTGCGGCATGATCCCGTCATCACCGGCCACCACCAGGATGACGATGTCGGTGACATTGGCCCCGCGCATACGCATTTCGGTGAAGGCTTCGTGGCCCGGGGTATCGAGGAAGGTGATCAGCTCACCGCCCTTGGTCTTGATCTGGTAGGCACCGATGTGCTGCGTGATGCCGCCAGCTTCGCCCTTCACCACGTCGGTGCCGCGCAGGGCATCGAGTAGCGAGGTCTTGCCGTGGTCGACGTGGCCCATGATGGTCACGACCGGCGGACGGGCCTTCAGCGTTTCAGGCGCATCGACGTCATCGCTGGTGTCGATATCGACATCGCTTTCCGAGACGCGCTGGATGTTGTGGCCGAATTCCTCGACCAGCAGCTCGGCGGTATCCTGGTCGATCGTCTGATTGACGGTGACCATCATGCCCAGCTTGAACAGCGCCTTGACCAGGTCGGCGCCCTTTTCGGCCATGCGGTTGGCGAGTTCCTGGACGGTGATCGCCTCGGGCACCACGACATCGCGGACCTGCTTTTCACGCGGCGCGGACTGGCCGGCGAAGTGGGCGCGCTTTTCCTTTTCGCGGGCGCGCTTGAGCGCGGCGAGGCTGCGGGCACGGGCGCCTTCGTCCTCGTTGAGCGCGCGGGTCACGGTCAGCTTGCCGCTGCGGCGCTCTTCCACGCCCTTGCGATCGCGGGCCGGGTGCGCGGGCTTCTTGGCCGGTTCGGGACGCTTGGGCGCGGCGACCGGCGTGAAGCGGCGCGCTGCGGGAACGGCAGCGCCACCAGCGCTCGGGGCTTCCTCGGCGCCCGCGCCTCGTCGGCGGTGGGGGCAGCCTCAGGCTCAGCGGCGGGCGCGGCGGCCGGAGCCGGCGTTTCGGCCTCAGCCTTGCGGTTCTGTTCGGCGCGCTGACGCTCTTCCTCAAGCGCCTTCTGGCGCTCTTCGGCTTCGCGGCGGGTCTGCTCTTCGAGCATGGCCAGGCGAGCTTCCTCGGCCTCACGCTGCATCCGCGCGACGCGTTCCTGCGGGGTCTCGTTCGAGGCCGCGGGGCGCGGCGCCGGCGGCGGAGCGACCGGGGCCGGAGCGGGCGCGGCAACGGGTTCCGGCGCGGGCGGCGGCGCGGCAACCGGCGCTTCACCCGGCTTGCGGATGAGCTTGCGGCTCTTCACCTCGACCACCACCTTGTTGGTGCGGCCGTGGCTGAAGGTCTGCTGGACCTGGCCCGCTTCGACCGACTTCTTGAGGCCCAGCGGCTTGCGGCCCAGAGTCGGT
>JACDQK010000162.1 GCA_015657645.1 Novosphingobium sp. | reverse complement strand
TTGGCGATGCGCTGCGGATCGGCACGCAGGAGCGGCCCGAGCTGTTCGTCCGCCGGATCGTCCTGCCCGAGCCGCCGCACGCCAAGGTGATCGAGATTGCCGAGCGGGTCATGGCCGATGGCGCGGTACTGGAACCGCTCGATGAGGCCGCCGCCAGCGCGGCCTTTGTCGAGGCGGTGGCCGCAGGCTTCCGCTCAATCGCGATCGTGCTGATGCACGGCTACCGCTACCCAGAGCATGAGGCGCGGCTGGCGGAGCTGGCGCGCTCGGCCGGCTTTGCCCAGGTCTCGGTCAGCCATGAGGTTGCGCCGCTGATCAAGCTGGTCGGGCGCGGCGATACCACGCTGGTCGATGCCTATCTCTCGCCGGTGTTGCGGCGCTATGTCGATCAATTCACGGCGGCACTGGGGGCAGGCAACCGCGCGCTGTTCATGCAGTCGAGCGGCGGCCTGGCCGATAGCGCGCGGTTCCGGGGCAAGGATGCGATCCTGTCCGGGCCGGCCGGCGGGATCGTCGGCATGGCCCGCACCGCCGAGGCCAGCGGCGCGCAAGGTAATCGGCTTCGACATGGGCGGCACCTCGACCGACGTCAGTCACTATGCCGGGCACTTCGAGCGCGACAGCGAGGTCCGCGTTGCCAATGTCCGGATCCGCACGCCGATGCTGCGGATTCATACCGTCGCGGCGGGGGGCGGATCGATCTGCCGGTTCGATGCCGGGCGGTTGGTGGTCGGCCCGGAAAGCGCCGGAGCGGTGCCGGGACCAGCCTGCTATCGCAATGGCGGCCCGCTGACCGTGACTGACTGCAACGTGATGCTCGGCAAGCTGCGCCCGGAACACTTCCCGCACCTGTTCGGGCCCACAGGCGATCAGCCGATCAATATCGCCGTGGTGGCCGAAAAGTTCGCCGAGATGGCCGCAGCGATCCGCGCCGAGACCGGGCAGGTCTTCACGCCGCAAGCCTTGGCTGAGGGTTTCATCGCCATTGCGGTGGCCAACATGGCCCATGCGATCAAGCAGATCTCGGTCGCGCGCGGGCATGACGTGACCGGCTATGCGCTGTCCTGCTTCGGCGGGGCGGGCGGGCAGCATGCCTGCCTGGTGGCGGATGAGCTGGCGATCGATACCGTGCTGGTCCACCCGCTCGCCGGGGTGCTCTCGGCCTATGGCATGGGCCTCGCCAGCGAAGCCGCGGTGCGAGAGCGGACATTGGCTGCGCCGCTGGCGGGCGGGCTGGGCGCGGCGGACGCGCTGGCCGCCGAGCTGGGCCAGCAGGTCAGCAGTGAGCTGGGCGGAGACGTTGCGGAAGTCCGCACCAGCCTGTTCCTGCGCCGCGAAGGCTCGGAGAACACCATCGAACTCGCCCCCGGCGCTCCGGACGAACTGGCCAAGGCCTTCGCCGCCGCGCACCGGGCGCAGTTCGGCTATGATGGCGACGGCGCGCTGGTGATCGACCGAGTGCGGGTCGAGGCGATCGCGACGGGCGAGGCGAGCGGGGCGCTGGAATGGCCGCTACCTGAAAAGGCCGGACCTGCGCTCGAAACAGTGCAGTGTTACCTTGCCAATGCCGAGCATCCGGTCCCGGTTTACGACCGCGCTGCCTTGCCGGCCGGTTTCGCAGCGACCGGACCGCTGATCGTGATCGACCCGCTGGCGACCACCATCGTCGAACCGGGCTGGTCGCTCGCAGTCGATCCCGATGGCACCTTGCGCCTGACACGCACCGCGCCGCGCATGGCCGCGGTCGCCAGCGGGACCGAGGCCGACCCCGTCCGCCTCGAAATCTTCAACGGCCTGTTCATGGCGATTGCCGAGGAAATGGGTTCGGCGCTCGCCCGCACGGCCATGTCGGTCAATATCCGCGAGCGGCTCGATTTCTCCTGCGCGATCTTTGATGAGGGCGGCCGACTGGTCGCCAATGCGCCGCATATGCCGGTCCACCTCGGCTCGATGGGGGAGAGCGTCCAGGCAGTGCTGCGCGAGCGCGCTGGCGGCAAGGACGGGCGCGGCATCCGGCGCGGCGACGCCTATGTCCTCAACGCGCCCTATGCCGGCGGCACGCACCTGCCCGACATCACCGTGGTCATGCCGGTCTTCGTGGGCGATGGCGACGTGCCGGATTTCTACGTCGCCGCGCGCGGGCACCATGCCGATGTCGGCGGGATCGCACCGGGCTCGATGCCGCCCGGCAGCCGCAATATCGGCGAAGAAGGCGTGCTGCTGGAAAACGTGCTGCTGGTCGACGAGGGCCGCTTCTGCCGCGATGAGCTGGCGGCGATTCTTTCTTCCGGACCCTACCCGGCGCGCAATGTTGCAGCGAACCTGGCCGATCTCGCCGCGCAAGTCGCCGCCTGCGCGCGTGGTGCCGCCGGACTGGAGCGTGCCTGCGCCGAGCACGGCACGGATGTGGTCCGCGCCTATATGGGCCACGTCCACGACAATGCCGAAGAGGCCGTGCGCCGCCTGATCGGGCGGCTGGAGGATGGCAGCTTCCGCTATGAGCTCGATAACGGCGCCGTGGTCTGCGTGGCCGTGCGGGTCGATCGGGCAGCACGGCAGGTAACGATCGACTTTGCCGGTACCAGCGATCAGCTCCCGGGCAATTTCAACGCGCCGTTCAGCGTGGTCCGCGCGGCGGTGATGTATGTCCTGCGCACCATGATCGACGATCCGATCCCGATGAATGAGGGCTGCCTGGCCCCGGTGACAATCCTGGTGCCCGAAGGCTGCATGCTGCGCCCGCGCTATCCGGCGGCGGTCGTGGCCGGCAATGTCGAGACCAGCCAGGTCGTGACCGACGCCCTTTTCGGGGCTTTCGGGGCGATGGCGGCGGCGCAGGGGACGATGAACAATCTGACCTTCGGCAACGACCGTTACCAGTATTACGAGACCATCGCCGGCGGCTCTGGCGCGGGGCCGGACTTTGACGGGACCAGCGTGGTCCAGACGCACATGACCAACAGCCGCCTGACCGATCCCGAAGTGCTCGAAACACGCTTTCCGATTTTACTTGAAGAGTTCTCGATAAGGCGTGGTTCGGGCGGGGCCGGACGGCATCGCGGCGGCGACGGAGCCAGGCGTCGGCTGCGGTTCCTAGAAGCCATGGAAGCCGGCATGCTTGCCAACCGACGCCGCGTGCCGCCCTTTGGCCTCGCCGGCGGAGCGCCCGGAGCTCCCGGTGCAACGCGGGTCGAACGAACTTCAAGTGAGGTTGAGGTTCTCGATTCCACGGCCTCGGTGATGATGGAGCCGGGCGATGTAATGGTGGTCGAAACGCCGGGTGGGGGAGGTTACGGATGAGCGAGATGTGGGTGCTCTCGGGCATCGCGGTGATGGTCGCGGGCTTTGTTCTGCGGTTCAATCCGCTGCTGGTCGTCGTGGCGGCGGCGGCGGTGACCGGACTGACTGCGGGGCTCGATCTCCACGCGATCGTCTCGGCCTTCGGCAAGGCCTTTAACGACACCCGCTATGTCTCCGTGGTCTGGATCGTCCTGCCGGTGATAGGCCTGCTTGAGGCCCATGGCCTCCAGGAGCGGGCGCGTGGTTTGATCGCGGGCCTGAAAGGCGCGACCACCGGCCGACTGCTAACGGGCTATCTGCTGATCCGCCAGATCTCCTCCGCGCTGGGGCTGACCTCGGTCGCTGGTCATGCCCAGACCGTCCGGCCACTGGTCGCGCCAATGGCCGAGGCGGCGGCGGAGCGGCAGAAGGACCTGACCGAGGACGAGCGCGAGCAGGTCAAAGCCATGTCCGCCGCGACTGACAATGTCGGGCTGTTCTTTGGCGAGGACATCTTCATCGCGATCGGCTCGATCCTGCTGATGGTCGGCTTCCTCGAACAGCAGGGCATAATCCTCTCGCCGTTCGAGCTGTCGGTCTGGGCGATCCCGACCGCCTTTGCGGCCTTCTTCATCCATGGTTTCCGCATGTGGCGGCTGGACCGGCGGCTCGACCGGCGGCTGGGCCGGAAGGAGGGCGGACAATGATCGGCCTGCCCTTCGTCTATACCCTCGCGGGGCTGACCTTCCTCGCCTTTGCCGTGCTGTCCTTGCGTGATGCCAGCAACCCGAAGCGCTGGGGCAATGGCGCCTTCTGGGGCCTGCTCGCGCTGTCGATGCTGGCCGGTGACCGGCTCGGCGATTTCGGCAATGGCCTGCTGGTGCTGGCGCTGGTCGCGATTGCCGGGACCGGGCAGCTGGGCCGGGGCTCCGGCGGCACAGCGCCCGAGGTCCGGGCCGAGCGGGCTGCGCGCTATGGTAACCGCCTGTTCCTGCTGGCGCTGGTGATCCCGGCGACGGCGCTGGCCGGAACTTTCGGGTTTGAGCATGTGCCGGAGCTGGTCAATCCCAAGCAGGTGACACTGGTCAGTCTGGCGCTCGGTGCAGTGCTCGCGCTGGTCATCGGGCTCGCCTGGCTGCGACCGCACCCTGCCGCGCCGCTGCAAGAGGGGCGGAGGCTGATGGATTCGGTCGGCTGGGCGGCAATCCTGCCGCAGATGCTGGCGAGCCTGGGCGCGGTTTTCGCGCTGGCGGGGGTAGGGGACGTGGTCGGCCAGCTGATGTCGAGCGTGATTCCGGATGGCAGCCTGTTTGGCGCGGTCGTGGCCTTCGCGCTCGGCATGGCGCTGTTCACCATGGTGATGGGCAATGCCTTTGCCGCCTTTCCGGTGATGGCGGCGGCGATCGCCGTGCCGGTGCTGATCCGGCAATATGGCGGCGATCCGGCGGTGGTCTGCGCAATCGGGATGCTGGCCGGCTTCTGCGGCACGACTGATGACCGCCGATGGCGGCCAAACTTCAACATCGTCCCCGCTGCGCATGCTCGAGCTGAAGGACCGCAAC
>JACDQK010000161.1 GCA_015657645.1 Novosphingobium sp. | reverse complement strand
GTCGCGGGCGGCATGGAATCGATGACCAACGCCCCCTACATCCTCAAGAAGCACCGCTCGGCGCGCGGATCGGCCACGATACCGCCTATGATCATATGTTCCTCGATGGCCTGGAAGACGCCTACGAACCCGGCCGCGCCATGGGCACTTTCGCCCAGGACACCGCCAATGCCTATCAGCTGACCCGCGAAGCGCAGGACGCCTATTCGATTGAATCGCTCCGCCGCGCCCAGGTGGCCATCGCTGAGGGCGCCTTTGCAGGCGAGATCGTGCCCGTAACGGTCGTTTCGCGGGCTGGTGAGACCGTGGTCGATACCGACGAGCAGCCCGGCAAGGGCCGCCCGGACAAGATCCCGACCCTCAAGCCCGCCTTCGCCAAGGACGGCACGATTACCGCCGCCACCTCCAGCTCGATCTCTGATGGTGCGGCTGCGCTGGTCCTGACCCGCCAGAGCGTGGCCACCGCCAAGGGCGCCAAGCCGGTTGCCACCGTGGTTGCCGTTGCCGCCCATGCCCAGGAGCCCAAGGATTTCACCACCGCACCGGTCGCGCGATCAACAAGGTGCTGGAACGCGCCGGCTGGACCATGGCCGATGTCGACCTGTTCGAAGTCAACGAAGCCTTCGCCTGCGTCGCCATGTTCGCGATGCATGACCTCGGTATTCCGCATGAGAAGATCAACGTCCACGGCGGTGCCACCGCGCTGGGCCACCCGATCGGCGCTTCGGGCGCGCGGATCGTCACCACGCTGATCGCCGCACTGCAGCGCCACGGCAAGACCAAGGGCGTTGCCAGCCTGTGCATCGGCGGCGGCGAAGCCACGGCAGTGGCGATCGAGCTGGCCTGATCCTGCGACAGGCTGCGACAAAGCCGTACACTTATGAGCGAATTCTGACGGCACCGTTCCGGTGGCTGTCAGGTTTGCCGACCTAGCCTGGGCAAGTCCTCGAAATCGTTCGGGGATTTGTCCAGCATGGGAGAACGCTCATGAACAAGTTGTTGATCGCCGCCGCCGTCACCCTCGGCCTCGCCGCCCCGACTGTCGCCGAAGCCAAGGTCACCCGCAACGAACTGCACCGCGATGTCCGCGATGTGCACCAGGAGCGGCACGACGTGAAGCGCGCGCTGAAGTCCGGCAACCCGGCGCGGATCAAGGCCGAAAAGCGCGAGCTGCGCGGCGCCAAGCAGGAGCTGCGCGAAGACCTGCGCGATCTTAAGCACCAGCGTCGGCACTAACGGGTTTTCGGCACCACTTTAAGAGGCGGTGCCGCCCCCTGTGGGCTGATTCCATAATGAGAGTGGCAAGGCGCAGCCAGCGACTCGGCGGGCTAGTTGCTTGCAGCGACAACGGTCGGCATCTGGCGATCAACGCCGCAGCTTTGTAAACACGGCATTTTAAAGCGATAGGCCGAAAAAGAGTATCGTGTTAGCCTCCTTATATTGAAATTGGAGGGGTAATTAATATGCGCATAGTTATTGCAATTGCCGCCGTCGCCGCGCTGGGCGCCTGCTCGAAGCCGGCAGAAGAAACTACTGCCCCAGCAACAACCGCCGCAGCGGCAGAAGCAGCTCCTGCCGCAGTCGCCATTATTCAGGCCGGCGAGTATACTTTCCTCGACAAGGACAAGAAGCAGGGCACCCTGTCGATCGCGGCCGACAACACTTATTCAGTGACTTGGCCAGACGGAACCGCCCAGAAGGGCGTCGCTTCGGAGAAGGATGGCAAGGGCTGCTACGATCCCGAAGGCGACAAGGATCCGACCCTGTGCTGGAAGAATGACCCGCCCGCTGCTGATGGTACGTGGACCGCCACCAGCGACGATGGCCAGGTTGTCACGGTAACCCGCGTTTCGACCTGATATCGAGCCGGGCCTGTGATCGATCGGGCAGTCCGCAAGGGCTGCCCGTTTCGATTCAGGGCTCCCCTGCCCCCCACAGCCGGCTCTGTTCGACAAAGCCTTTGCGCTTGCCCATTTCGAACTGGCACCAACCCGCATCGCAATCACCCAGCAGGCCAACATTGCCTGGCGCAATCCGCCACAGCAGCTTCGCTCCGGAATCGCCCGACTGGCGCATTTCGGCGGGGCCCTTGCCATTGATATAGCCAGCACGCTGCCGAGTCAGGAAGCGCTGGTTCATCCAGCCCTGCACGCCGTCGGGATCCTGGACCAGGCGCCAGCCATCCTTCACCCGCAGCACCTTGAGCGGCAGTTGCGGGCGGCGATAGACCCAGGCGATCTGGTATTCCTCGGCCGG
>JACDQK010000160.1 GCA_015657645.1 Novosphingobium sp. | reverse complement strand
TACGGCACCGGTTGGCTGAGCAAGAAGCAGCTCGATGCCCACCTGACCCGGCTGGAAGAAGCCGCCAAGCGCGATCACCGCAAGCTGGGCGGCGAAATGGACCTGTTCCACCTCCAGCAGGAAGCCCACGGCTCGGTCTTCTGGCACCCCAAGGGCTACCTGATCTGGCGCGAGCTGGAGGCCTATATGCGCCGCGCGATCGACGGCGCGGGCTACCGCGAGGTCAAGACCCCGCAGGTGATGGACGCGCGCCAGTGGGAGCAGTCAGGCCACTGGGGCAAGTACCGCGAGAACATGTTCGTGATCCCCGACGAGGTGCCCAACGTCGACGACGAAGGCCCGGTGATTTCGGGCGAGGCCGACTGGATGGCCTTGAAGCCGATGAACTGCCCGGCCCACGTCCTGATCTTCCGCCAGGGGATCAAGTCCTACCGCGACCTGCCGCTGCGGATCTACGAAAACGGCTGCTGCCACCGCAACGAACCGCACGGCGCACTGCACGGGCTGATGCGGGTCCGCCAGTTCACCCAGGACGACGCCCACATCTTCTGCCGCGAAGACCAGATCGTCGCCGAAGTGCGCGCCTTCTGCGAACTGGCTGACCGGGTCTACAAGGACTTCGGCTTCACCTATTCGATCAAGCTGGCGCTGCGCCCCGAAAAGCGCTTCGGCAGCGACGCCGACTGGGACAAGGCCGAAAACGAACTGCGCAACGCGGTGATCGAAGCGGGGCTGGCGACCGAGCAATACGGCTGGGAAGAACTGCCGGGCGAAGGCGCCTTCTACGCGCCGAAGCTGGAATGGCACCTGACCGACGCGATCGGCCGGACCTGGCAGGTCGGCACGATCCAGTCCGACCGCGTCCTGCCCGAGCGGCTCGACGCCAGCTATATCGGCGAGGACGGCGAGAAGCACCGCCCGGTCATGCTGCACCGCGCGATCTTCGGTTCCTACGAGCGGTTCATCGGCATCCTGATCGAGCACTTCGCCGGCAAGCTGCCGGTCTGGCTCGCCCCGGTCCAGGCCGTGGTCGCGACGATCGTCTCCGACGCCGATGGATATGCCGCTGACGTGGCCGAGCAGCTCAAGGCCGCCGGCATCCGGGTCGAGACCGACTGCCGCAACGAGAAGATCAACTACAAGGTCCGCGAACACTCGCTGCAGAAGGTTCCGCACCTGCTGGTGGTCGGCAAGCGCGAGGCCGAGGAAGGCACTGTCGCTGTCCGCACCCTGGGCGCCGAGCACCAGAAGGTCATGCAGCTGGCCGAAGCGATTGCGATGCTCACGGCTGAGGCCAGTCCGCCGGATCGGCGCTGAACTTGCTCGGACTCGGGGGGGACCAAATCGCTATCGCCCTGGCCGCAGCCCTCGCGGCGGCCTTCGTCCGCGGCCTTGCCGGGTTCGGCATGGCAATCCTGCTGGTGCCGGTGCTGGGGCTGGCGATTCCGCCGACCGAGGCGGTGGTGACCGCCAACTGGCTCGGCATCTTCATCGGCTTGGTCGGCCTCAAGGCGATGCTTGGCGCCAGCGAGCGCTCGGCCTTCGTGATCGGCGGCCTGGCCATGCTGGCGACCCCGCTGGGGGTCTGGCTGCTCTCGATCACCGACCCCGCACTGGCGCGGCTGATCATTGCGCTCGTGGCACTCGGCGCCTTTGGCCTGGTCCTCCTGCCCAAGCGGCCTGACGGCCATCAGCCGAGCGGGATCGAGACCGGCAGCACCGGGGTCGCCTGCGGCGTGCTGACCGGCTTTGCCGGCATGCCGGGGGTGCCGGTGGTGCCATTCTACCTGCGCCGGCAGCTGGCCCCGCAATTGGCTCGGGCTTCGATGATGACGATCTTTCTCGCCACCTCGGTCGCCGGCGTCGGCTCCGCAGTCGCGCTGCGGGTCGCCACCTGGCGCGAGCTGCTGCTTGGCCTGCTGCTGTTCCCGGCCGTGCTGATCGGCAATACGCTGGGCAACAAGGCCTTCGGCAAGGTCAGCGATACGGCCTGGCGGCTGTTCGTCGGCTTCGTATTAGGTGTGGCAGCGCTAGCTGCACTGTGGCGGCTTTTGCAGGCCTAGCCGGCGAAGATCAGGGCCAGCGCGCAGCCGCACACGACCGTGCCGCGCAGCAGATCGCGCGAATGGGCAGCAGCAAAGGCAAGGGCTTTGGCCATGGGCGGCATTATCCGCCCACGCGCTTACCAAAAGTTTAAGCGCTGGCGCTGCCTGCCATGACCTGGCGGCCATCCGCGGCAAAGGCACCTAGCTCGATCGCTTCCCCTACCCCACGCATCACCAGATGCAGCGGTTCATCGGCCACCGCCGGGCTCATCCCGCGGAAGGCGAAGGTCTTCAGGGCATTGTCGCCCAGCGCCCGCTGCGCCAGATCGAGCAGCAGGGTTGCGGTCAACGGCCCATGCACCACCAGCCCGCGATAGCCCTCCTCGCCAATGGCATAGGGCGCGTCGTAGTGAATCCGGTGGCTGTTGAAGGTCAGCGCCGAAAAGCGGAACAGCAGCGGCGCGCCGGGTTCGAATACGCGGTGCTGGTCCCAGCCGGAGGGATCGAACGTGCCATCGCCCAGCGGTGGCGGAGCCGGCGGCGTGCCGGGCGCGGCCGGTTCGCGGTAGACCAGCGACTGGACCTCGCGCACGGCGAGGCCCTGCGGCCCATAGGTTTCATGCGCGACATCGACGAAGACCAGCTTGCCGCTCCCGCCCGACTTCTCGGTCACCGAGGCAACCCGCGAGGTCCGCGTGACCGCTTCGTCAACTGCGAGCGGAGCCAGGAATTCGACCTTGCTTGAGGCCCACATCCGGCGCGGCAGCGGGACGGGCGGCAGGAAGCTGTCGGGACTGTCGTCGCGGCGCGGGTGACCATCCGGGCCAAGCTGCGCGGTCGCTGCATCGGGCGTGCAGAGGCACCAGTGAAACCCCTGCGGCACGGTGCCGTCAGCCGGCGCGGCGCGATCGAGCGTGGCGCACCAGCGCGTGAACAGGCCGGGGTCGGCATGGTCAGCGCGATGTTCTTCCCGGCCAATCCAGTTCTGCCACTCGCTCATCAGTTCCGCCCTTCCAGCAGCCCGCGCGCGATCACCTGCGCCTGAATTTCGGCCGCGCCTTCGAAGATGTTGAGGATGCGCGCATCGCACAGCACCCGGCTAATCTCGTACTCCAGCGCATAGCCGTTGCCGCCGTGGATCTGCAGGCTTGCATCGGCATTGGCCCAGGCGGCGCGGGCGGCGAGCAGCTTGGCCATGCCGGCCTCGATATCGCAGCGCTTGCCGGTGTCCTTGGCCCGCGCGGCGGCATAGGTCAGCTCGCGCGAGAGGACGAAATCGACGAGGCCCATCGCCAGCTTGTCGGCCACGCGCGGGAAGTGGAGCAGCGCCTTGCCGAACTGCTTGCGCGACAGGGCGTAACTCAGCCCCAGCTCCAGCGCCCGCTTGGCCACGCCTACGGCGCGGGCCGCAGTCTGAATCCGCGCCGCTTCAAAGGTCCGCATCAGCTGCTTGAAGCCCTGACCCTGCTCCCCGCCCAGCAAGGCGACGCCGGGCGCCGTCATGCCATCGAACTGCAGCGCATATTCGCGCATCCCGCGATAGCCGAGCACCTCGATCTCGCTGCCGCTCATCCCCTCCGCCGGGAAGGGATCGCCATCCGTCCCGCGCGGCTTGGGCACCAGCAGCATCGACAGGCCTGAGTACCCCTTGGAGTCGGGCAGAGTGCGGCACAGCAAGGTCATCAGGTCCGAGCGGCTGGCATGGGTGATCCAGGTCTTGGCCCCATCGATCACCCATTCGCCACCCTCCAGCCGGGCGCGGGTCTGGAGCGAGCCAAGGTCCGAGCCGGTATCGGGTTCGGTGAAGACGGCGGTGGGCAGCACTTCGCCGCTCGCGATCCTGGGCAGCCAGTGTTCCTGCTGCTCCGCCGTGCCGGCCAGCGCGATCAGCTCACCCGCGATCTCGCTGCGGGTGCCGAGCGAACCCGCCCCGATCCACCCGCGCGACAGTTCCTCGGTGATCAGGCACATCACCAGCTTGGAGAGGCCGAGCCCGCCAAACTCCGCCGGAATGGTCGCCCCGAAAGTGCCTAGGTCGGCCATCGCCTGAACGGTCGCATCGGGGATCAGATCGTTCGCCAGGTGCCACTTGTGTGCATGCGGCAGAACCTCAGCGTCGGTGAAACGGCGGAACTGCTCGCGGATCGTGTCAAGCTCGACATCGTGCAGCCCCTCGCTCGGCCATTGCCCCTCTGCCAGCGCCAGCGCGACGGCCTTGCGGACACTGGCCAGGCCGCCATCGGTCAGGTCGGCGCAGGCCCGCGCGAGGTCGCGCGCGGCGTGACCGAGACCCAAGTCAGCCGGGCGCAGGAGTTCGTTCTGGCCCATCGGCAGCCCGCCGGTCAGCTGGCCAGTCGTTTCGGCAAAGCCGAGCAGCGCGACCTGCCGGTCCAATTCGGTCCCGCCGCCATTGGCCGCGAGCCATCCGCTTACGGCTTCCAGCGCCGCGACGCTGGTGGCGATCCAGGCAAAGCCGTGGTGCGCGCGCTGGTCGGTCGGATCGATTGCCGCCGTGGCGGCGCGAGCGAGGTCGCAATAGCCGCGCGCCGCGCCCAGCACCTTGTCGAGGTCAATGTCGAACAAGCGAACCTCAGGCCTTTTCGAAGACGGCCGCGATGCCCTGGCCGCCGCCGATGCACATGGTTTCGAGCCCGTACTTCACGTCGCGGCGCTGCATTTCGCGGGTCAGGTTGGCGAGGATGCGCCCGCCAGTCGCGCCGATCGGATGGCCGAGCGAGATGCCTGAGCCGTTGACGTTGAGCAGGTCATGCCGGCTGTCATCGTCGGCCCAGCCCCAGCCCTTGAGGCAGGCGAGGACCTGCGGCGCAAAGGCTTCGTTGAGCTCGATCAGGCCGATGTCGTTCCACGACAGGCCATTGCGCGCGAACAGCCGCTCGGTCGCCGGGACCGGGCCGAAGCCCATGCGGCTGGGGTCGCAGCCCGCTGCCGCCCACGAGTGGAAGTAAGCGATCGGCTCCAGCCCCAGCTCTTCCAGCTTGTCCTCGGCCACGACCAGGCAGGCCGCTGCCGCATCGTTCTGCTGGCTGGCATTGCCGGCGGTCACCACGCCGCCTTCGAGCGCCTTGAGCTTGCCGAGCGTTTCCATGGAGGCGTCGGCGCGGTAGCCCTCGTCATGGGCGAAGACGATCGCCTCGCCCTTCTTCTGCGGGATCTCGACCGGTACCAGCTCATCGGCGAACAGGCCATTCGCCCAAGCGGCCGCAGCACGCTGGTGGCTGCGCGCGGCATAGGCATCACAGGCCTCGCGGCTGATGTTCCAGTCCTTGGCGAGGTTCTCGGCGGTTTCGATCATGCCAGAGATCACGCCGTAGCGCTCGATCGGCTGGCTCATCACC
>JACDQK010000159.1 GCA_015657645.1 Novosphingobium sp. | reverse complement strand
TGCGCCTGCTCTGGCGCGGACCGGGGTGCCTTCACAGCCCCGCCACCGGAGAGCCGATCAGCGCCCAGACTGATCAGCCAGATGGTCGACCGGGTCATGGCCCTGCCCGAGGGGACCCGCGCCTACCTGCTACGCCCCGGTGGTGCGCGGGCGCAAGGGGGAATACCGCAAGGAATTGGCCAGTGGCAGAAGGCGGCTACACCCGCGTGCCAGATCGACGGCGAGTTCTATGCCATCGAAGAGGCCCCCGCGCTCGACAAGAAGTACAAGCATGACATCGAAGTGGTGGTCGACCGCATCGCCGTGCGCGCCAGTACTGAAGACAAGGGGGGGATCGAAACCCGGCTGGCCGACAGCTTCGAACAGGCGCTGAAGCTGGCCGAGGGGCTGGCATATATCGACCTGGCCGATGGCGTGGTGCCGGGGCGTGAGAGCGAGAAGGGCGGCGCGATGAAAGGCGCCGGCCTGCCGGACAACCGCATCGTCTTCTCCGAAAAGTTCGCCTGCCCGATCTCCGGCTTCACCATCGAAAGCCTCGAGCCACGGCTGTTCAGCTTCAACGCGCCGATGGGCGCCTGCCCGGCCTGCGATGGCCTGGGTGAAAAGCTGCTGTTCGATCCGCAGCTGGTCGTGCCGAACGAGGCGCTTTCCCTGAAGCAGGGCGCGGTCGTGCCCTGGGCCAAGAGCAACCCGCCGTCGCCCTATTACATGCAGGTGCTGGCCAGCCTGGCGGCCGAGTTCGGCTTCAGCCTCGATACCCCGTGGCAGGACCTGCCGGTGGAGGTGCGGATCGTCATCCTCCACGGCACCGCCGGGCGGCCGGTCAACCTGACCTTCATCGACGGGAAAAAGAGCTACACGGTCAAGAAGGCCTTCGAAGGCGTGATCGGCAACCTCAACCGCCGGATGCTGCAAACCGAAAGCGCCTGGATGCGCGAGGAGCTGGGCAAGTTCCAGACCGCGCAGCCGTGCGAGGTCTGCGAGGGCAAGCGGCTCAAGCCCGAGGCGCTCAGCGTCAAGGTCGGCGGGGCGGACATCTCCTCGATCACCAGCCTGTCCGTCTCCGATGCGGTCGACTGGTTCGGCGCGCTCGATAGCCAGCTGACTAGCCAGCAAAGCCAGATCGCCCGCGCGATCCTGAAGGAGATCAACGAGCGGCTGGGCTTCCTCAACAACGTCGGGCTCGATTACCTCAACCTTGACCGGACCAGCGGCACCCTCTCCGGCGGGGAGAGCCAGCGCATCCGCCTCGCCAGCCAGATCGGCTCTGGCCTGTCGGGCGTGCTCTACGTCCTCGATGAACCCTCGATCGGCCTGCACCAGCGCGATAACGACATGCTGCTTGCCACGCTCAAGCGGCTGCGCGATCTCGGCAATACGGTGATCGTGGTCGAGCATGACGAGGATGCGATCCGCACCGCCGATCACGTGGTCGATCTGGGGCCGGGGGCGGGGGTCCATGGGGGCGAGATCGTTGCCCAGGGCACGCTGCAGGATATCCTCGATGCCCCCAACAGCCTGACCGGTCAGTACCTCTCCGGCACCCGCCGGATCGAGGTGCCGGCCAAGCGCCGCAAGGGCAACGGCCACCACCTGACGGTCCACAATGCCCGCGCCAACAACCTCAAGGGCGTCACGGCCAAGATCCCGCTCGGCACCTTCACGTGCATCACCGGCGTTTCGGGCAGCGGCAAGTCCAGCCTCACGCTCGATACGCTTTACGCCAGCGCCGCGCGCACGCTTAACGGCGCGCGGGTGATCGCGGGCGCGCATGACAAGGTCACCGGCCTCGAATTCTGTGACAAGGTGATCGAGATCGATCAGTCGCCGATCGGCCGCACCCCGCGCTCCAACCCGGCGACCTACACCGGCGCCTTCACCCAGATCCGGGACTGGTTCGCCGGCCTGCCGGAATCCGGCGCGCGCGGCTACAAGGCCGGGCGGTTCTCCTTCAACGTCAAGGGCGGCCGCTGCGAGAAGTGCCAGGGCGACGGCCTGATCAAGATCGAGATGCACTTCCTCCCCGACGTTTACGTCACCTGCGAGGAATGCGGCGGCAAACGCTACAACCGCGAAACGCTGGAGGTAAAGTTCAAGGGCCACTCGATCGCCGACGTGCTCGACATGACGATCGAGGACGCGGAAGAGTTCTTCAAGGCCGTCCCCCCGATCCGGGACAAGATGCACATGCTGAACGAGGTCGGCCTCGGCTACGTCAAGGTCGGCCAGCAGGCCACGACCCTGTCCGGCGGCGAGGCGCAGCGCGTCAAACTCGCCAAGGAACTCAGCCGGCGGTCGACGGGGCAGACGCTCTACATCCTCGACGAGCCAACCACCGGCCTCCACTTCGAAGACGTCCGCAAACTCCTCGAAGTGCTGCAGCGGCTGGTCGAC
>JACDQK010000158.1 GCA_015657645.1 Novosphingobium sp. | reverse complement strand
CGCCTGTCTCGGGACCTGATCGCCCGGCTTCCCTCCGCCGCCCCGGCGCTTGGTCCACCCGACCGGGACTGGCCGGCCAGTCGAGCGAAGCCAAGCGCAGCCAGGTGGCCGAATGGCTGACAACCAAGGGGCTCGACGCAGCAGTCGTCTCAGCGCTCGACAGCGTCGCCTGGCTGCTCAATATCCGCGGCGCTGATGTGGACCGCACGCCGGTCGCGCTGTCTTTCGTGATCGCCCACGCCGATGGCACGGCCGAACTGTTCATCGCCGAGGACAAGGTCTCTCCGGAACTGCGCGCGCACCTCGGCAATGCCGTCACCATTGCGCCTTACAGCGCTTTCGAGGCGGGCGTCGGAAAGCTGTCGGGGAAGAAGGTCGCGGTCGATCCCGAACGGTCGGTCCATGCCGTCTATTCGGCGCTGGCCGCAGCCGGGGCGACAGCGGTGGACCTGCTCGATCCCACGATCCTGCCCAAGGCACAGAAGAACCCGGTCGAGCAGCAAGGCCAGCGCAATGCCCAGGCGCGCGACGGCGCGGCGATCGCGAAGTTCCTCTACTGGCTCTCAGTCGAGGCTCCCAAGGGCGGGCAGACCGAGCTCTCCGCCGCCGCCCAGCTGCGCGCCTACCGCGAAGAGACCGGCCTGCTGCGCGACCTGTCGTTCGACACGATCTCAGCCGCCGGGCCGCACGCCGCGATCCCGCATTACCGGGTCGATGAGGAATCGAACCTCCCGATCGAGCCCAATTCGGTCTTCCTGGTCGATTCCGGCGGGCAGTATGCCGATGGCACCACCGACATCACTCGCACAGTCTGGGTTGGCCCGGGCGAAGCCCGCGCTGAGCACAAGGACCGCTTCACCCGAGTGCTCAAGGGGCACATCGCGCTCGATCGTGCGGTCTTTCCCCAAGGGACGATCGGCGGCCAGCTCGATACGCTGGCGCGGCAATACCTGTGGGCGGCGGGGGTGGACTATGCCCACGGAACCGGCCACGGCGTCGGCAGCTTCCTTTCGGTCCACGAAGGCCCGCAGCGGATCGCCAAGGCCCAGGGCGGGCAGGCCGGCACCGCGCAGGAACTGCTCCCCGGCATGATCCTCTCGAACGAGCCGGGCTATTACAAGGCCGGCGATTTCGGCATCAGAATCGAGAACCTGGTGCTGATCGAGCCGCGCGCGATCGAGGCGGCCGAGGGCGATTACTTCGGCTTCGAAACGCTGACATTCGCGCCGATCGACCGCACTCTGGTCGATCAGACCCTGCTGACGCGCGACGAAGTGGCCTGGTGGAACGCCTATCACGCAAAGGTCGAGGCGATCCTGGCCCCGCAGCTTGCGGGCGCGGCGCTGGCCTGGTTGAAGGATGCCTGCACCCCCTTGTAAGGCGCCATTGTTCCTGTATTGTTCCCCAATCGAATCGGAGGGAGAAAAGCAATGATCGGTTACGTCACCGTGGGCACAAACGACCTGCCCCGCGCCGCCAAGTTCTATGATGCCCTGGCCGCCGAAATGAACACGCCGCGGATGATGGAGTTTGAAACCTTCATCGCCTGGGGCACGCCGGATGGCCCTGCGGGGATTGCCGTGACCAAGCCTTATGACGGCCAGGCCGCCACGGTCGGCAACGGCGTGATGGTCGCGCTCGAAGCCAAGGACAAGGAACAGGTCGACCGGCTCTATGCCATCGCCTTGGCCAATGGCGGGACCGATGAAGGCGCGCCGGGTCCGCGCGGCGAGGGCTTCTACGCCGGTTACTTCCGCGATCCGGACGGGAACAAGCTCAACGCCTTCGTGATGGGCTGAACTTTCAGGCGGGTGAACGCCCCGCCGGATTTGCGACAATTCGCGACAATTCTCCTCCAATCGGGCATAATGCCGCGACAAGGGGGGGCCTATTCGGTGCGGATGACGCCGCTGCCGGGTCGGTTCTTCCCCCCCCTCCCGCGAACCGGCGCGGCGTCGCCCCGAGTGGATGGAGTTTTGAACCGATGACCAAGATCAACCGCACTGGCGCCATGGCCGCCCTGGCCCTCGCCGCGATCCCCGCCGCCCTGCTCGCGCAGCCGACGCCCGGACAGGGCGCGCCGGCCAGCCTGACCAAGGCCGACGCCCAGGCCCGCGCCGCCGAAATGTTCGCCAGGATGGACGTCAACAAGGACGGCAAGCTTGACCAGGCCGATCGCGCCGCCCGCCAGGGTGAGCACTTTGCCCGGATGGACACTGACAAGGATGGCAAGCTCTCAGCACAGGAATTCACCGCCGGTCGCCCGAAGCGCGAAGGCATGGCCGAAGGCCGCAAGGGCCCCGGCAAGATGGGTCGCCACGGCGGCGGCCATCGTGGTCCGGAAGGCATGATGGGCCGCATGGCCGATGCCAACAAGGATGGCGCTGTCTCGCGTGACGAGTTCCTCGCCGCCCAGGGCAAGCGCTTCGAGATGATGGACGCCGACAAGAACGGCACCGTCACCGCCGAGGAACGCCAGGCTGCCCGCGCCAAGATGCGCGAGCATATGCGCGGCATGCGCGGCGCCCGTGACAAAGCCGCCGACCAGACCGGTCACGAAGGGCACTGAGACCGGCGTGAACCTTCCCGCTGAAACCCGTCTGCTGCTCGTCGATGACGAGCCAGACCTGCGCGAACCCCTGGCCGAGTACCTCTCGCGCCAGGGGTTTGCCGTGGTCCAGGCGAGCAGCGCGGCCGAGGCGCGCAGCCGGCTGCGTGAAGCCCTGCCCGATCTGGTCCTGCTCGACATCATGATGCCGGGCGAGGACGGGCTGTCACTGTGCCGCCATATCGGTGAGGCGCTCTCAGTCCCGGTGATTCTGCTGACCGCCAAGGGCGAGTCGACTGACCGGATTGTCGGGCTGGAGATCGGCGCCGACGATTACGTGGTCAAACCCTTCGATCCGCGCGAGTTGGTCGCCCGGATCCGCTCGGTCCTGCGCCGCGCGGCCAAGGGCGCGCCGCCTCCGGCCGAGGACGAACTGCTCGAGTTCGAAGGCTGGCGGCTCGATCCCTTGAAGCGTCGGCTGACCGCGCCCGACGGGGCGATGGTCTCGATCTCCTCGGCCGAGTTCCGGCTGCTGCTCGCCTTCCTCGAGCACCCGCGCCAGGTGCTTGATCGCGACCGCCTGCTCGACATGGTCCAGGGCCGCGAAGCCCACCTGTTTGACCGCGCGTCGATAACCAGGTCAGCCGCCTGCGCCGCAAGATCGAGGCGGACAGCCGCAACCCGACCCTGATCCAGACCGTCTGGGGCGGGGGCTATATGCTCGCCGCCGAAGTCCGCCGCGTGGCGGCACAGGGCTGAACCCATGCGTCTGTGGCCGCGCAGCCTGCAGGGGCAATTGCTGCTGGCCGTGGCCGTGGCGCTGCTGCTGGGCCAGACGATCAACGGCGTCCTGCTCTACCGCGCCCAGGCCGAACGGCGCGAGGCGGCCTTGCTTCACACCGTGGCCTTACGGCTCTATGGCGCGCTTCGCGATGATGACGAGGCAGTGCCCCGCCGCTTCCGTCGCGCGCCAGCCGAAGCTATGGCCCAGGGTCTGCCCGGCACCCGCGAGCGCACTGCCCCGCCCATTCTTCCCAGCGACCAGCGCCTGTCCGAGCACGAGGACGATCTTCGCGCACTGATGGCCAACCAGGGGATCGCGCTGGAATCGGTCCAGATCCTGCGCCGCGATATCGGGATCGATCCAGTCGCCCAGCGCCGGCTCGAGCGGCGGCTGCGGCGCGGCGGCGGTGAACGCCTGCCCGAAACCGTGATCGTCGCTGCCGTCCGCCGCGGAGCAAGTGGCCCCTGGGCCGTCGCCCGCGTGCTGGTGCCGCCACCGCCGGCTCGGCCCTTGCTCGGCCTGGTGATCCAGACGCTGGTGATCTACGCCCTGCTGGTCGGCGCGATTGCGCTGATCCTCCAGCGCCTGACCCGGCCGCTGAAAGCGCTGACCCGCCGGGTCGATCACTTCGCCGCAACCCGCGATGCCAGCGATCCGATGCAGCCGAGCGGCCCGGCCGATGTCCAGCAGCTGATCACCGCGCACAATGCGCTCGAGGCGCGGATCGCCGCGCTGCTTGACGAGAAGAACGTGATGCTCGGCGCAATCGGGCATGACCTCAAGACGCCGCTGGCGGCGCTGCGGGTGCGGATCGAATCCGTCGAGGACGAGGACCAGCGCGCCAAGATGGCCGCAACGATCGAGGATATCGCCCGCAGCCTGGACGATATTCTCTCGCTCGCCCGGGTCGGCCGCCCCGGCGATCCGGTGGAAGTGACCGACCTGACCGCGCTGACCGCGCAGGTGGTCGAGGAGTTCGAGGACATGGGCGAGGCGGTCAGCTTTGCCGGGGCCGAGCGGATCACCCTGCCGCTGCGGCCGACCTGGCTGCGCCGGGCCCTGCGCAACCTGGTGAGCAATGCCCTGCGTCATGGCGGCGGGGCGGCGCAGGTCGCCTGACGCGTCAGGCCGGCAGTGTGATCTTGACGGTCGAGGACGATGGCCCCGGCATCCCTGAAGGCGATCTCGCCCGGATGCTGGAGCCCTTCACCCGCGGTGACCCATCGCGCAACCGCGGCACCGGCGGGGCCGGCCTCGGCCTGACCCTCGCCCGCGCGATTGCCGAGCAGCACGGCGGCAGCCTGACGCTGACCAACCGGACCGCGCCAGATGGCGGCGTGGCCGGCCTGACGGCCAGCCTGACGCTGCCGCTTACTTGAGCTTCGCGAGCACGGCCGAAAGCTCGGCGCCGCGCGCATCCTTAAGCACGCCGCAGGAGCGGACCCGCTCGATCGAGCGTTCCAGCCCGAGCGCGCCGGTCTTGCCCTGCAGCTTGGGCCGCAGCAGCGCGGCGATCTCGTCAGCGCGGGCGACCGAGCAATTGCCGCTCAGCATTTCCGGCAGGCGCGAGGCGAAGAAGATCCCGCCGCCGCTGCCGGCCAACTTCTCGTAATTGCTCTTGAGCCAGTCCCAGCCCAGATCGCGCGTCGCCCCGGTTGAGACCACCATGCGGATCAGCCCTTGCCGTTCGCTGGTGCGCAGGCGGCTGTCCTGCATTTGCTCGAGGATCCAGCGGCCAATCACCGCCTGGCCCGAGCCGCCGACCACGCCGAGCGCCACGGGCCGGAACACCGGATCGGTCGAGGTCAGCGCCCGGTTCACCAGGTCCTTGGCCACAGCCAGCCCGCCTTCTTCGACCACCAGGCCCAGCCCGGCGCCATACCATGCGCCGTCGAGCGCGCGGCTGTCACCGGCCAGGAAGGCGCGAGTGGCGGTGAGCAGCTGCGCCCGCACTGCCGGATCGCCGCCCTTGCGGGCCAGCGCCCCGACCGCCTGCTGGCGCGCCTGGGTTTCTTCCGGATCGTGCCCGGCATAGGCCCCGGCGCGCGGATCGAAGCCGAGCTGCTTGAGGCGCGGGCCATAGATTCCGTTGGTCAGGCGCTGGAACCCGGCCTTGCCGGCATCATCAAGGAACCCGGCGTCGGAATAGCCGCGGAGCGAGCCGATCCCGGCGCCGCTGGCATAGCTGTCGCGCTGGAGCGCGAGCTTGCCCGCAGCCGCAACCAGCTGCGCCGAACTGGCCCGGCCGGCCTGGAAGCTGGCGTTGAGCGAATCCGCCAGGGCCTGGGCCTCACCGCCCGGCAGCTTGTCGGCCCCGGCGATCAGCTTGTCCCACTCGGCCGCAGGCAGTTCGAAGCGGTAATAGCCGGTGCCGCCGGCATTGGGCACCAGCGCGCCCTTACCCTCATAGCTCACCGCCATGCTGGCCTCGGTCAGCAGCTGGCACTGCCGCGCGCCGCCGGTGGTGCGCAGGCACAGCGGCACGCCCCAGCGCGTTGCCGGAGCCGTGCTGCCGAGCCGGGCATAGCGACTCTGGCTGACCTGCCAGCCTTTCCCGGAGCGGGCGAAAGTCAGCAGCGGCACGCCCTGCTGATCAGTGAAGCTCTGCATCGCCGGCACGATCCGGGGATCGCCCGAGGCTTCGGCCATGGCCTTGAAGAACGCGGTGCTGGTGGCGTTGCCATAGCGGTGCGCCGCCATATAGCGCCGCACCCCGTCGCGGAACTTGTCGTCGCCCATGTAGCCGGCGATCATCGCCACCACGTGGCCGCCTTTGCCATAGGTTATCGAATCGAAGGCCTCGTCAATCTGGGCATTGGTTTCGATCGGCTGGCGGATCGGCCGCCCGGCGACCAGGGCATCGGTGCGCATCGCACTGAACCCTTCTTCGACCGCCCCGGCCCGGATGTTGAGCGCGGGCCGCCACTCGTCGCCGATCCGGAAGCCCATCCAGTTGGCAAAGCTTTCGTTGAGCCAGATGTCGTCCCACCAGGCCGGGGTGACGAGATCGCCGAACCACTGGTGCGCCAGTTCATGCGCCACGACCATGCCGAAGGTGCGCTTCTGGCCGGTCGTCGCCTGCTCATCCATCACGATGATCGAATCGTTGTAGAGATCGGCCCCGGCGTTCTCCATCGCCCCCGGCAGGATCGGCGTGGTGATCTGATCGAGCTTGGGATAGGGGAAGGCATCGCCAAAATAGCTCTCGAGCAGGCGGACGATTTCCTTCGATCCCTCCAGCGCGAAGCCCAGCCTGCCCGCATTGGGCTTGGGCGAAATGATCCGCAGCGGCAGCGGCGTGGCGCGCTGCGGAGTGGGCGGCACATTGCCTTCGACCACGGCAAACGGCCCGACCATTGCGGCGACCAGGTAGGTCGGCAGCGGCAGGGTGGGGGCAAAGGTGTGGACGTCCAGCCCGCCTTCGCGGCTCACCCCGGTCTGCGGGGCGTTGCTGACTGCGGTCTGCCCCGGGGGCGTGCGCAGGGTGACCGTGAACGGCGTCTTGAAGCCGGGCTCGTCAAAGCTCGGGAAGACGCCGCGCGCGTCGATCGACTGGAGCTGGGTCCAGGCATACCAATCATCGCCCACCTTGACCCGGAACAGCCCGGCCGGGGCGGACTGGAACGGTCCCGTATAGTGGAATTTCAGCAGGGCCGGGCCAGCGGGCAGCGGCTCGGCAAAGACCAGCCGGGTCACTCCGGTATCGTCAAGCTGAACCCACTGCCCGGACAATTGGCGGCCATCGCTGGTCACCACGGCGGCCCATGACACTGCCAGATCGCGGCCATGCAGATCGATGAAACGATTGCCCTGCTTCAGGTCGACATCGATCTGGACCCAGCCAGAGAAGCGATCGGCATTGGGATCGATGGTCAGATCAAGCCGATAGCCCTTTGGTGCAACGGCATCGGTCAACTTGCCTTGTGGCAGCGGGGCAAGGGCCCGCACGGCAGCTTCATCGAGAGTCGGAGCCATGACCGATGGCGGCGGAAGCCCCGGTGCGCGCAAGGGCGCAGGCATCGGCGGCGGTCCATCTTTTGCCCAGGCAGGCGCGTTGATCGACAGCGCGAGCGCTGCGGCGGCAGTAATCTTCCAGTACATCAGGATCCCCATCCAGACGAAAAGCAAGCCGTGCGCCTGCGCGACAAGCGCGGCATTGCGGTGCAGTGATCGACCGGGGCGCTACTGCGCTCGACGAGGACCTAGCGCAGCAAGCCGCCCAGCAGCCCGCGCGCGAAGCGGCCAAGCATGGCGCCGCCCAGTGCTGTGCCGATGGCGCCCGCAGCAGCGCTGGCGGCTGACTTCATGGGTGATCCGGCCGACTTGCGCCCGGTCATCTGCCGCGCGATCATCGTGCCGGCCGAACTGGCCGCCGCGCCAAAGGCCGCCTTGCCGGCCTTTTCCCACATCGAGGTGGTCTTGCGTGGCTGAGCGCGCTGGGCTTCCTCGCCCTGCTCTTCAACCACCTGCGCGGCCTGGGCGGCATCAGCCGACTTCTGCAGCAGCACTTCCTCGGCGCTCTTGCGGTCAACCAGCGTTTCGTATTTGCCGTCAAACGGGCTGATCGACTGGATGATCGCGCGCTCCTTGGGCGTGACCGGCCCCAGCCGCGAGCGCGGCGGCGCGATCAGCGCGCGCTGGACAATCGTCGCGCGCCATCGTCGTCGAGCGTCGAGACCAGCGCCTCGCCTACCTTGAGCTCGGTGATTGCGGTTTCGACATCGAGGTCAGGGTTGATCCGGAACGTCTCAGCGGCCGCCTTGATCGCCTTCTGATCACGCGGGGTGAAGGCGCGCAGCGCGTGCTGGACGCGGTTGCCGAGCTGGCCGGCAATCTTCTCAGGAATGTCGATCGGGTTCTGGGTGATGAAATAGACGCCGACGCCCTTCGAACGGATCAGGCGGACAACCTGCTCGATCTTCTCGAACAGCGCTTGCGGCGCGTCCTCGAACAGCAGGTGGGCTTCGTCGAAGAAGAACACCAGGGTCGGCTTTTCGGGATCGCCGACTTCGGGCAGCGCCTCGAACAGTTCGGACAGCAGATAGAGCAGGAAGGTGGCGTAAAGCTTGGGGTTCTGCATCAGCTTGTCAGCGCTGAGCACGTTGATCACGCCCTTGCCGTTTTCATCGACGCGGATGAAATCGTTGATCTCGAGGCCGGTTCGCCAAAGAACTTGTCGGCGCCCTGGCTTTCGAAGGCCAGCAATTGCCGCTGGATCGTCCCGACCGAGGCCTTGGAGATATTGCCATAGGTCGTCGCCAGCGCGCTGGCATTTTCAGCGCAGGCGATAAGCGTCTGCTGCAGATCGTCCATGTCGAGCAGCAGCAGGCCGTTATCGTCGGCCCACTTGAAGGCAACGGTCAGCACGCCTTCCTGCGTCTCGTTCAGCCCCATCAGCCGGCTGAGCAGTAGCGGGCCCATTTCCGAAATGGTGGTGCGGATCGGGTGGCCCTGTTCGCCGTATAGGTCCCAGAACACCGCCGGGTTGTCCTTGTAGGCATAGTCGGTGATGCCGAGTTCCGCCGCGCGGCTTTCCAGCTTGTCGGCGTGCTTGAAGTCGGAACTGCCGGCCATCGAGATGCCCGCCAGATCGCCCTTCACGTCGGCCATGAACACCGGCACCCCGGCAGCGGAGAATTGCTCGGCAATCGTCTGGAGCGTGACGGTCTTGCCAGTGCCGGTTGCCCCCGCGATCAGCCCGTGGCGGTTGGCGCGGCCCAGCCGCAGCACCTGGCGCTCACCATTGCTACCAAGGCCGAGGAAGATCTCGCTCATGTCATGCTCCTGAAAATGCGACTCGATTCAGATAGAGCCGGTTAAGCCCCGCGGCGAGAGCGTTTTTGCATGCGCGCGCGCTCCCCGCTAGAAGCCAGCATGCATGACTGCACCATTTATCCTGCTTGACGATGCCCGGCCCGACGATGCCAGCCCGGCGCGGCTCTATCGCGACCCGGTCGAACTGGTCGTGGCCCGGCGGGTTGAGGACGTTGCCCCGGCGCTGGCGCGGATCGAAGCGCTGCGCGCCGCTGGGCATCACTTGGCGGGTTACATGGCCTATGAGGCGGGCCTGGCGCTGGAGGAACGGCTGGCACCGCTGGCTGCTCCCCGCACCGGCGCCAACGGCCCGCTCCTCTGGTTCGGCGCCTTCACCGGCTATACCGAAATCGCCGCCGCAGACGTGCCGAGCTGGCTGGCGGACCATGGCGGCCATGGCCCGGCGCGGATCGGCCCGCTCGATCCGGCGCTCTCGGCCGGAGCCTACAGCCAGGTCTTCGCCGCCTTGCAGGAGGCGATCGCGGCGGGCGATATCTATCAGGCCAACCTGACCTTCCCGCTCACCGGGACCTGGCGCGGCGAGCCGCTGGCGATCTATGCCGCGCTGCGCCCGGCCGCCTCGGCGGGCTATGGCGGCGTGGTGTTCGATGGCTCGCACTGGCTGCTGAGCTTCTCGCCCGAGCTGTTCTTTGCCGAGCAGGACGGTGCCGCCACGGTCAAGCCGATGAAGGGCACACGCCCGCGGGGCCGCACAGCCAGCGAAGATGCCGCGCTGGCCGCCGAGCTTTCCAGCTCGGTCAAGGACCGCGCCGAGAACCTGATGATCGTCGATCTTTTGCGCAATGACCTGAGCCGCGTGGCCGAGGCCGGGACGGTGCGGGTCGACCGGCCCTTCGCGGTCGAAAGCTATCCGACCGTCCACCAGATGGTCACCACGGTCCGCGCCCGGCTTCAGCCCGGCAAGGGCGCGGCCGACATGATCGCTGCGTTGTTCCCTTGCGGCTCGATCACCGGCGCGCCCAAGATCCGGGCGATGGAGCTGATCAACACGGTCGAACGCGATCCGCGCGGGCCCTATTGCGGCGCAATCGGCCGGATCGACGCGCCCAAGGCCGATGGGACTTCCGATGCCGCCTTCAATGTGGCAATCCGCACCCTGCGGCTGACCCCGGTGGAAGCGAACCAGGGGACGGCCGTATTGGGGGTGGGATCGGCAATCGTCGCCGATTCCGAGGCTCTGCCCGAATGGCGCGAGAGCCTGGTCAAGGGAGGTTTCGTGCGCAGTTCCGCTAGCCAACCATCGGCGGCCGGGTTCGACCTGATCGAGACCATGGCCTTTACGCCCGATGGCGGGATTCCCTTGCTCGAACTGCACCTCGAACGGATCAAGGCCAGCGCGGCCGAACTGGGCTTTGCCTTTGATCGCCACGCCGTGCGCAATGCGATCCAGGCGCTGTGTTTCGAAGCCGATGCCCCTTCGCGGGTCCGCCTCGTCGTGGCGCGCAGCGGGGCCTATGCGCTGGAGATCAGCGCCCTGCCGGAACCCTTCGCCCAGCCGGCGCAGGTCGCGGTGCTGCGCCTGCCGGTCGATAGCGGCGACTGGCGGCTGCGCCACAAGACCAGTGACCGCGAATTCTATGATGCTGGCCTTGCCGCCGCCCGCGCGGCCGGGGCCGACGAAGCCCTGTTCCTGCGCGACGATGGACTGTTGACCGAGGGCTGCATCACCAGCCTGTTCGTTGAGCGCGATGGCCAGCTGCTGACGCCGCCCGCGTCGCTCGGCCTGCTGCCCGGCGTGCTGCGCCGCTCGCTGCTCGAGGAAGGCCGCGCGGTTGAGGCCGAGTTGACGCTCGATAACCTGGCGCACGGCTTCCTGATCGGCAATGCGCTGCGTGGGTTAGTGCCAGCGCGGCTGCTGGCGTGATTTCCGCCGCGCTCGCCCGAATTGCCGCTTCCCAGACCACGGCAATGACCGACCGCGCCGCCGCGCTGCGCGCGGAAGGGCGCGACATCGTTTCGCTATCGGTCGGTGAGCCGGACTTTGCCATGCCCGCGCACGTCGCCGATGCGGTGCGCGCCGCGCTGGACGCGGGCGATACCAAGTATACGCCGGTCGCGGGAACGGCCCGCTTGCGCGCGGCTGCGGCGCTCCATTTCAGCCGTGACCTGGGGCTCGGAACCACGCCCGACCGGGTGGTGGTCAGCGCCGGGGGCAAGCAGGCGATCTTCCACGCCCTGCTGGCCACGCTCAACCCCGGAGACGAAGTGCTGATCCCCGCACCGTGGTGGGTCAGCTATCCCGAGATCGCCCGGTTCGCCGGGGCCGAGGTCGTTCCGCTCAAGACCACGGCAGCGGGCGGCTTCCGGATCACGGCCGAGCAACTCGAAGCCGCCATCACCCCGCGCAGCCGCTGGCTGCTGCTCAACAGCCCCGGCAATCCGACCGGTGCGGTCTATTCGGCCGATGAGCTGGCAGCGCTTGGTGCGGTCCTCGCGCGCCATCCCCAGGTGCTGGTGATGAGCGACGATATCTATGCCCCGCTGCGCTATACCCCCGGCACCCACGCCACGCTGGCCGTGGTCTACCCGGACCTGGCCGAGCGGGTGCTGACTGTCTCGGGCGTCTCCAAGAGCCACGCCATGACCGGCCTGCGGATCGGCGTGGCAACCGGACCCGCCTGGCTGATCGAGGCGATGATCCGGCTGCAATCGCACTCCTCCGGCAATCCCGCTTCGCTGAGCCAGGCCGCCGCGGTTGCTGCACTGGAAGGCCCGCAGGACTTCCTGGCCGATTGGCGCGAGCGATTCCGCGCGCGGCGCGACCTTTGCGTTGCGGCGACCAATGCCGTACCGGGCCTTTCGACCCCCGTCCCGGAGGGCGCGTTCTACTGCATGGTCGATGCCGAACCGCTGCAAGCGCGGTTTGGCGATGATCAGGCGCTGTGCCTGCACCTGCTGGAGCACGGCGTGGCGGTAGTTGCCGCATCGGCCTTTGGCGGGGACTTTGGCTTCCGGATCAGCTTCGCGACTGACGAGGATCGATTAACGGAAGCGCTGCGGCGCATTGCAAAGGCGCTGACATGAATCCGATTCCAGTCCTGTTCGAGGACGGCGAAGCCCTGGTGATCGACAAGCCGGCCGGCCTGCCGATCGAGCGCCCGCGCGCTGGCGGGGCCTGCCTGGAAGACCGCGCCGAGGAATTCCGGCTGGGCTTTGCCCGCTCGCCGGTGCCGGTCCACCGGCTTGATACCGACACTTCGGGCTGCCTGCTGATGGCCCGCAACCCGAAGTCGCTGAAACGCTTCAACGCCGCTTTCGAGGCGCGCGAGGTGGCGAAGGTCTACCTTGGCGTTGTCGCCGGACCGGTTGAAGCGGATGAAGGCACGATCGAGCTGGCGCTGACCAAGATCAGCAGCGCCGAAAAGGGCTGGCGGATGATCCCGGCCAAGAAGGGCAAGCCATCGGTAACGCACTGGCGCAAGCTGGCCGAGCGCGATGGGCTGACGCTGGTCGAGTTCAGGCCCGAGACCGGACGCACCCACCAGATCCGCGTCCATGCCCTCGCCGGCCTCGGCGCGCCGCTGCTGGGCGATCCGGTCTATGGCGCCGGTCCGGTGCAGGGCGCGCGGCGGACCATGCTCCATGCCGCTGAGCTGACCGTGCCGCGCGAAGGCAAGCCGCCGGTCCATGCAGTCGCGCCGCTCCCGGCCGACTTCGCCGCCCTGGGGTTTGACCATGGCTGACCTGATCGACCGGGCCATGGCGCTGGTGAGCGAAAGCTTCATCACTGCCACCGGCCCGGGCGGCCAGAACGTCAACAAAGTTGCTACCGCAGTCCAGCTGCGGCTCGATGTCTATGCGCTGCGGCTGGAGCCGGAGGTGTTCCACCGCTTCAAGCAGCTGGCCGGATCGCGGATGACCGCCAAGGGCGAACTGGTGCTGACCGCGCGCGCTTTCGCACCCAGGAAGCCAACCGCACCGACGCGCGCAAGCGCCTGGCCGAGCTGCTCGAAGAAGCGCAGAAGCTGCCCGAAAAGCGCGCCAAAAGCCGGCTCAACCGCGTCGGCAAGACCGAGCGGCTGGCCGGCAAGAAACGCCGCGGCGCAGTCAAGGCCGGGCGCGGGCGGGTCTCGCTCGACTGATTATGGCTTGGCGGCAGGCGTTGGCGCCGGGCTGGCCGCAGCGGCCGCCTCGGCGGGCAGGCGCTGGGCTTCCAGCATCTGCGCCGCCTCATCGAGCGCCTTGGCTTCACCTACGCTGACCCCGCCGGGGCCAGCGTCGTTATCCGCCTTGCCGCAGCCGGTCAGCGCGAGCGCGGCAAGGGCGGTCAGGATCGGGGCAAGCCGCAAAGGCTTACTGCTTGGCGGGCGGCGGGGCACCGTCACCAGCGGCCGGAGCGGCAGTCGCAGCAGCAGTTGCCGCATCGCTGGCCGCGTCGGTCGCCGTGCCGGTTTCGGTCGCAGCCGCGTCAACAGCCGGAGTGGCCGCCGCATCGACGCCGCCCACCGCTTCTTCGGCCGGCATTTCGACATTGTCGGGCGATGCCGCCTCATTGGCGCTGTCGCTGCTGCCGCAGGCGGCAAGCGCGAAGCTGGCGGAAACGAGGGTGGCGAAAGCGATCTTCTTCATGGACAATCTCTCTGCTGCAGCCTGGGGCAAAGCCTTGCGAACCCGCGGGCCTTTTACGCGCTTGCCACTCGCCTGCCAACCGTCAGGTGGCGTCGTTCCACCGCTGCGAATGCGCGGTTGATAACATATAAAGATTTCTTTATATGATGTCCCGAGATGAAGATTGATCCCACCCTGCGCGCTCTGGCGGACCCGACGCGATTGCGGATCATGCGGCTGCTTGCTCACATGGAACTGGCCGTGGGCGAATTGGCACAAGTGCTCGGCCAAAGCCAGCCGCGTGTTTCGCGCCATGTCCGCATTCTCTGCGATGCCGGCCTCGCCGAACGCCGCAAGGAGGGCTCGTGGGTGTTCCTGCGCTCGGCGATTGGAGAGGACCGCGCCCCGCCGCTCGGCGCAACAACCGCGCGCCTGCTGACCGTCGCCGAGGAAAGCGACGCCGCCTTTGCCGCGCGCTGCCAGGAAGACCGCCGCCACCTCGCCGCAATCCGCGCCGCGCGCGAAACCAGCGCCGCCAGTTACTTCGCCCGCCACGCTGACGAATGGGACACGCTGCGCAGCCTGCACAGCCCCGACGGCCCGGTCGAAGCCGCGTTGGGCGAGGCGCTGGGCGCGGGCTCGCTCGGCAGCCTGCTCGATATCGGCACCGGCACGGGCCGCATGGCCGAACTGTTCGCCCCGCGCGCCAGACATGTGACCGGGCTCGACAATAGCCCCGAAATGCTCCGCATCGCCCGCGCCCGGCTCCAGCACCTGCCAGCCGGTGCCTTCGACCTGGTCCAGGGCGATTTCGCCAAGTTGCCGTTTGCCGAGCGCAGCTTCGACACGGTGCTGTTCCACCAGGTGCTGCACTATGCCCAGGCGCCTGAAGTGGTGCTGGCCGAAGCCGCCCGCGTCACTCGGCCGGATGGCGTGCTGGCAATTGTCGACTTTGCCGCGCATGACCGCGAAGAGCTGCGCAGCCTCCATGCCCATGCCCGCCTCGGCTTTACCGATGAGCAAATGCTCGGCCTGCTCAGCGACGCCGGCTTTGCTCCGGCCCCGCCAGTCGCCCTGCCGGGCCAGCCACTCACCGTGAAAATCTGGACCGCGCGGCGCAGCACCGCGACCGCACCCAAACCCGCAAAGGTCATCGCAAAATGAATCAGGCTAGCGAAACCCGCCGCGCCCACGCCTCGCCGCTGTTTGCCGGCCTGCCCGGCGACATTGGCGTCTCGTTCGAATTCTTCCCGCCCAAGACCGAGAAGATGGAAGAGACGCTGTGGGATTCGGTGCTGACCCTCGCGCCGCTGGCCCCGCGCTTCGTCTCGGTCACTTATGGCGCCGGCGGCACCACGCGCGAGCGCACCCACAACACCGTCGCCCGGATCGTGCGCGAAACCGGTATCCCCGCCGCCGCGCACCTGACCTGTGTCGAGGCGACCAAGGACGAGATCGCCGAAGTGGCCGAGGCCTATTGGCAGGCCGGGGTCCGCCACATCGTCGCCCTGCGCGGCGATCCGCCGGGCGGCGCGGCGAAGTTCGAGCCGCACCCGCAGGGCTACGCCAATGCGGTGGAACTGGTCGCGGGCCTGCGCGAGCTGCACCCGTTCGAGCTGTCGGTCAGCGCCTATCCCGAAACGCACCCCGATGCGGCGAACCCCGCCGCCGATCTCGACAACCTCAAGCGCAAGCTCGATGCCGGGGCGACCCGCGCGATCACCCAGTTCTTCTTTGAACCGGACACCTTCTTCCGCTTCCAGGATGCCTGCCTGGCCGCCGGGATCGATGCCGAGATCGTGCCGGGGATCATGCCCGTGTCGAACTTTGCCGCGATCCAGCGGATGAGCGGGATGACCGGCACCGCCGTACCGGACTGGCTCGGCCACCTGTTCGAAGGGCTGGATGAAAAGCCCGCCGCGCGCCAGCTGGTCGCCGCGACCGTCGCGGCCGAATTCTGCCGCCGGCTTTATGCGGGCGGCGTGCGCAATTTCCACTTCTACACCCTCAACCGCGCCGAGCTGTCCTACGCGATCTGCCACCTGCTCGGCCTGCGTCCGGAGACCGAGGCATGACCCCGCGCGAGCAATTCCTGGCCGAAGCGGCCAAGCGCATCCTGATCATCGACGGCGCTTTCGGGACCGAGATCCAGCAGCGCAAGCTGACCGAGGCCGACTATGCCGGCTCGCTCGGCCTGTCGAAGGATCAGAAGGGCAATAACGACATCCTGGCGATCACGCGCCCCGACGTGCCCGAGGCAATCCACCGCGCCTATTTCGCCGCCGGGGCCGACATTGCCGAAACCAACACCTTCTCCGCAAACCGGATCAGCCAGGCCGACTACGGTGCCGAGCACCTGGTGCGCGAGATCAACGTCGAAAGCGCCCGGCTGGCCCGCCGGGTGGCAGACGAGTTCGCCGCTGACGGCCGTCCGCGCTTCGTCGCCGGCGCGATCGGCCCGACCAACAAGACCCTCTCGCTCTCGCCCGACGTCAACGATCCGGGCTTCCGCGAGATCGACTGGGACGAGCTGGTTGACGTCTACCGCCAGCAGGTCGCCGCCCTGGTCGAAGGCGGGGCCGACTTCATCCTGATCGAGACCGTCTTCGATACGCTCAATGCCAAGGCCGGCATCATGGCCGTGCGCAAGGTCGAGCAGGAGCTGGGCCGCGAAGTGCCGATCATGCTGTCGATGACGCTGACTGACCTGTCGGGCCGCAATCTTTCGGGCCACACGGTTGAGGCCTTCTGGTATGCCGTGCGCCATGCCAAGCCGCTGACGATCGGGCTCAACTGCTCGTTCGGCGCGACCCAGCTGCGCCCGCATGTCCGCGCATTGAGCGCCATCGCCGATGCCGCGATCATGGTCTATCCCAACGCCGGCCTGCCTAACGAGCTGGGCCAGTATGACGAGCTGCCCGAGGAAACCGCCGCGCTGGTCCGCGAATGGGCGGCAGCCGGCCAGGTCAACGTGCTGGGCGGCTGCTGCGGCTCCACCCCGGCGCACATCGCGGCGATTGCCAAGGCGGCCCAAGGCCTGACCCCGCGCCAGATCCCGCAACTCGACGCCGTGACGCGCCTCGCCGGTCTTGAACCTTTCATAATGGCAGCCTGATCCAATGAACGCCCCATCCTCCGCCCGCTTCGTCAACGTCGGCGAGCGCACCAATGTCACCGGCTCGGCCGCGTTCAAGAAGCTGATCCTGGCGGGCGACTATGCCAAGGCGGTCGAAGTCGCGCGCCAGCAGGTTGAGAACGGCGCCCAGGTGATCGACGTCAACATGGACGAGGGGCTGCTCGATGCGGTCCACGCCATGACCACGTTCCTCAAGCTGATCGCCGCCGAGCCCGATATCGCGCGGGTGCCGGTGATGATCGACAGCTCCAAGTGGGAGGTGATTGAGGCCGGGCTGAAGTGCGTTTCGGGCAAGCCGATCGTCAATTCGATCAGCATGAAGGAAGGCGAAGCGCCGTTCCTGGAACAGGCCCGCAAATGCATGGACTATGGCGCGGCCGTGGTCGTCATGGCCTTTGACGAGGCTGGCCAAGCCGACAGCAAGGATCGCAAGGTCGAGATCTGCGAGCGCGCCTACAAGCTGCTCACCGGCATCGGCTTCCCGCCCGAGGACATCATCTTCGACCCCAACGTGTTCGCCGTGGCAACCGGGATCGAGGAGCACAACAATTACGGGGTCGACTTCATCGAGGCCGTCCGTGAAATCCGGCGGCGCTGCCCGCATGTCCACTTCAGCGGCGGGCTTTCGAACCTCTCGTTCTCGTTCCGCGGCAACGAGCCGGTGCGCCGGGCGATGCACTCGATCTTCCTCTACCACGCGATCCCCGCGGGTCTCGACATGGCGATCGTCAACGCGGGGCAACTTGACGTTTACGACACGATCGACCCGGCGCTGCGGCAAGCCTGCGAGGACGTGATCCTCAACCGCGATCCCGGCGCTACGGAGCGCCTGATCACGCTCGCCGAAAGCTTCAAGGGCACCGACGCCAAGGCCGAGAAGGAAGCCGAGGAATGGCGCGGCTGGGAGGTTACCCGCCGGATCGAGCACGCCCTGGTAAAGGGCATCGACGCCTATATCGTCGACGACACTGAAGAAGCCCGCGCCGCGATCTTTGCCGAGGGCGGCCGCCCGATCCAGGTGATCGAGGGCCCACTGATGGACGGGATGAACACGGTTGGCGACCTGTTCGGATCGGGCAAGATGTTCCTGCCGCAGGTCGTGAAGAGCGCCCGCGTCATGAAGAAGGCGGTCGCCCACCTGATCCCCTTCATCGAGGCGGAGAAGCTGCTGCTCGGCACCGAATCCCAGTCCAAGGGCCGGATCATCATGGCGACCGTCAAGGGCGACGTGCATGACATCGGCAAGAACATCGTCGGCGTGGTCCTGCAGTGCAACGGCTATGAAGTGATCGACCTGGGCGTGATGGTGCCATGGTCCAGGATCATCGAAACCGCGATCACCGAAAAGGCCGACATGATCGGCCTGTCCGGCCTGATCACCCCCAGCCTCGACGAGATGGTCACTGTGGCCGAGGAAATGGAGCGGGCCGGGCTGACCATCCCGCTGCTGATCGGCGGGGCGACCACCAGCAAGCTCCACACCGCGCTGCGGATCGACCCGGCCTATACCGGCCCGGTTATCCACGTGCTCGACGCCAGCCGCGCAGTCGGCGTGGCCAGCCAGCTGCTGTCCGACACCCAGCGCGACCCGTTTGTCGCGACCACGGCGACCGATTACCAGCACATGCGCGATGTCCGCGCCGGCAAGGAAGCGACCGTGCTCCTCAGCCTGGAGGACGCGCGCGCCAATGGCTTCAAGGCCGACTTCTCCGACAAGCCCGCGCCGCCCGAACAGCCCGGTGTGCACGTGTTCGAAGACTGGGACCTGGCCGACCTGGTCAGCGTGTTTGACTGGACCCCGTTCTTCCGCGCCTGGGAACTGGCCGGAAACTTCCCCGCGATCCTTGATGACGCAGTGGTCGGGGAAAGCGCCCGCTCGCTCTATGCCGATGCTCTGGCCATGCTGGAGAAGATCATCGACGAGAAGTGGCTGACCGCCAAGGGCGTCTGCGGGTTTTGGCCCTGCGCGCGGGATGGCGACGATGTCGAGCTCTACCTCACCGAGGAAGAGCGCCATGTCCGCCTGCCCTTCCTGCGCCAGCAGATCCGCAAGAGCCGCGACCGGGCGAACTATTGCCTGGCCGATTTCATCGACCCCGATGGTGACTGGATCGGCGGCTTCGCGGTCGGCATCCACGGGATCGAGCCGCACCTCGAACGCTTCCGCGCCGCGCACGATGACTATTCGGACATTCTGCTGAAGGCGCTCGCCGACCGCTTTGCCGAGGCCTTTGCCGAGCGGCTGCACAGCCATGTCCGCACCACGCTGTGGGGCTATGCCCCGAACGAGCAGCTGACCAACGAAGCGCTGATCCGCGAGGAATATCGCGGCATCCGCCCCGCCCCCGGCTATCCCGCCTGCCCGGACCACAGCCTCAAGCCGATCCTGTTCGAGCTGCTGGGTGCCACGGCCAAGACCGGCATCACCCTGACCGAAAGCTACGCCATGCTGCCGACCGCAGCCGTATCCGGCTTCTACTTCGGCCACCCGCAGGCCGAATATTTCGGCGTGGCCCGGATCGGGCGCGACCAGGTGGAAGACTATGCCGCCCGGCGCGGCGCGGATATTGCCACGGCAGAGCGCTGGTTGCGGCCTAACCTGGACTGATCAGGTCATCCCGTGCATCTCGGGGATGGCTGACATTGGTCCCTGCGGCATGACCAGCAGTTCCAGCGGGTCACCGCCAGCGCGATAGCGGGCGAGCAGGGCCGGCATATCGACCTCTACGCCAATGGGGTTGGCACCGAACGCCTCGCTCCGCATGTAGTCATCGTCGACGTCGACCTGGAACTCCATCCGGTTGCCATCCGGATCGCGATAATAATTCGACAAGGTAATACCGTGGTGGATCGACCAATAGGGCAGGATCCCGGCACCCTTCAGCGTATCATAGGTTTCCAGCAGGTCGGCGACGGAAGCGTAGGTATAGGCGACGTGGTTGACTCCGATCGTACCGCGCTCATCGCGATCCTCGCCAGCGGGATTGAGTGCATCAAGGTTGGCGAAGGCAAAGCGGTGGTGCTCGTCATCATAGGTCAGGAAGGCTAGCGCCGGGTCCTGGTGAACAACCTCGGCCTCGAACACCTGCTGATACCAGGCGATCATCTCTGCGTAGCGTCGCGTCTGGTAAACCACGTGCGCGAACTTGACCGGCTTGACCATTTCAATTCCTCCCCTGGCCGCGACCCGATGGCTGAACTGGCGGGAGGCTAGGACTGGTGCAGGCCGCAGGCAAGCGCCGTAATCTCCGGGGGATGCATCGATCGCAGCGGTCGGCTATGCTCCCGGCAATGCGCTGGTTCACCTTCTTGTCCTTGTTGCTTTCGGCCCCCTGCATGGCCGCTGCGCCCGCGACGGTTGCGGTGGCGTTCGACCGTCAGACGATCCGCCCGGTGCTCGCCGAAGGCCTCGCCGACCGCACCAGCGGGCGCGCGGTAACAGCCGATGATCCGGTGCGGATCGCTTCAATTTCCAAGCTGGTTACCGCGCTCGGCGTGATGCGACTGGTCGATCAGGGCAAGTTGGACCTTGACCGCGACGTTTCGGACTATCTCGGCTGGCGCCTTCGCAATCCGGCTTTTCCGGACCGGCCGATCACGCTTGCCATGCTGCTGTCGCACCGCTCGAGCCTGATCGACGGCGGCGAACTTTATCTGATCCCGCTGGGCGTGACCCTGCGCGAGCGGCTGGCCGATCCGCGGGTGTGGGATGCCAAGCACGCGCCCGGCGGCGATTGGTTCCACTACACCAACTTGAACTTTCCGGTCGTCGCCAGCGTGATGGAAAAGGTGACCGGCGAACGCTTCGACGTGGCCATGAGCCGGCTGGTGCTGAAGCCGCTGAAGCTGGATGCCTGCTTCAACTGGGGGGCAGGCTGCAGTGCCGATGCCTACCGGCGGGCGGTCGTGCTGTACCGTGCCAGTGGCGAGGTGGCGCGCGATGACCTGCGGGGGAGCCCGCCAGTCTGCCCGGTGTTTCTGGCGGACCGGGCGGGCTGCGATCTTTCGACCTACCGGCTCGGCGACAATGGCGCCCTGTTCTCGCCCCAGGGTGGCCTCAGGATTTCGATGCGCGATCTGGCCAAGATCGGCCAGCTGCTGGCCCGCCAAGGCCAGGGTCTCATCTCTCGGCAGTCCTATGCGCGCATGATGAAGCCCGTCTGGCAGTTCAATGGCAGCAATGGGCTTGGCGAGGACGGGACCGCCAGCGGCTTCTTTTGCGCCTATGGCCTCGCCGTGCACCGGTTGGCTGGCAAGCAGGCGGGGTGCCGCGACGATCCGTTCGGTGATGGTCGCGTCCGGTATGGCCATTCGGGCGACGCCTATGGCCTCAAGGGTGGACTGTGGTTCGACCCGCAGACCGGCAAGGGTCTGGCCTTCTTCACCAGCGCCGTGCCGGTGGACGCGCCGACCGGACGCTCCGCTTTCCTGGTCGCGGAAGAGGCCGTTGTGGAGAGAGCAGGCTTCTAGCCCTTCCGCTCCCAGCCCCACCCGGCTAGGCGCGTCGGAGTGACGCGCGATGCTCTCCTTGACCAGCTCCACACCACCTTCGGCTTCACCGCCTTTCGCGGGGTACAGGAGCAGGTGCTGGCGCGGGTCATGGCCGGGCAATCGACCCTCGCGATCATGCCGACCGGCGCTGGCAAGTCGCTGACCTATCAATTGCCCGCCGTCATGCTGGAGGGGACCTGCGTGGTGGTCTCGCCGCTGATCGCGCTGATGCATGATCAGCTGCGCGCCGCGACCGCCAACGGCATCCGCGCCGCCACCCTGACCAGCGCCGACCTGGACCGGGCCGAGACGATCGAACGCTTCCGCAGCGGCACGCTCGATCTGCTTTATGTCGCGCCCGAGCGCGCCAGTCAGCCGCATTTCCGCGAGATGCTGGGCAGCGCGCCGATCAGCCTGTTCGCGATCGACGAGGCGCATTGCGTCTCCGAATGGGGTCACGATTTCCGCCCCGACTACCGCCTGCTGCGCCCATTGCTGGACAGCTTCCCGGATGTGCCGCGGCTGGCGCTGACCGCCACGGCTGATCGCCACACCCGCGCCGACGTGCTCACCCAGCTCGGCATCGGCGAGGACGGGCTGATCGTCGCCGGGTTCGACCGGCCCAATATCCGCTATGCGATCCGCCACCGCGACAGCCTGCTTCAGCAATTAAAGACGCTGATGGCCGAGCAGCCGGGCCCGGGGATCGTCTATGCCCCGACCCGCAAGAAGGTGGAGGAGCTGGCCGAGAAGCTTTCCGCCGCGACGGGTCGCCCGGTCCTGCCCTATCACGCCGGGCTCGACCCGCAGGTGCGCAGCGCCAACCAGGCGGCCTTCGTGGCGAGCGAAGACATGGTGATGGTCGCGACGTCGCCTTTGGCATGGGGATCGACAAACCCGATGTGCGCTTTGTCGCCCATGCCGGCATCCCCAAGTCGATCGAGGGCTATTACCAGGAAACCGGCCGGGCCGGCCGCGATGGCGATCCGGCGGCGGCGCTGATGCTGTGGGCGGCGGAGGACTTTGCCCGCGCGCGGCACCGCCTCGCCGAGGTTGAGGAACACCGCCAGCTGGGCGAGCGGACCCGCCTCGATGCCCTGGCCGCGCTGGTCGAGACCGGGGCCTGCCGCCGCGCCGTGCTGCTGCGCCACTTTGGCGAGGATCCGCCGCAGACCTGCGGCAATTGCGACAACTGCCTCGATGCCCCTGGCATCGTCGATGCGACCGAACTGGCGCGCAAGCTGCTCTCGGCAGTCTATCGCACTGGCCAGACCTATGGCTTCGGCCATGTCGAGAAGGTGCTGCTGGGCCAGGAGGACGAGCGCGTGGTGGCCCGCGGGCATGACCGGCTCTCGGTCTTCGGGATTGTCGGCAGCGACGAAGCGCCGCTGCTGAAACCGCTGATGCGCGCGCTCCAGGCCCGCGGCAGCCTGGTCCCGACCGAGCATGGCGGGCTGGCGCTGGGCGGCGATGCGCGTGATGTACTGAAGGGTGAGGCGGCCGTGCTGATCGCCCTGCAACCGCGCCGCGAGCGCGCGGGCCGCAGCGGACGGCGCGAGCGCGGGGCAGTCAATCCGGTCGGCGATCCACTGTTCGAGGCGCTCCGCGAGCTGCGCCGGTCACTCGCGGCCGAGGCCGGGGTACCGCCCTATGTCATCTTCCACGATGCGACGCTGCGCGAAATGGCCGAGACCCGACCCGCGTCCCTCGCCCAATTGGGCGAGGTCGGCGGCGTCGGGTCCCGTAAGCTCACAGCTTATGGCGACGCTTTTTTGAGCGTCATTCGGAGTCACTGATAAGTGCGTCAGTCGCATCCGCGACTGGCTAACGGCACCGGCCCACTCCCCCACCCGGCCTCCCAAGGATAACCCTTGGAAGGGTGGCCGGGCGGCGAAGTGGGCCGGCACCGCTATCCGCGGTTACGGCCTGATCTCGTCGTGCGGCAGCTGCGGTGCGGCGTCCTCGCCGTGGCGGGTGGCCCACAGCGAGTAGAACACGCCTGCCGCAATCAGACCCGCGGTCACGCCCAGGCTCAGCACCGGCGGGAACTTTTCCCCGCCCATGATGAAGTCCGAGACAAGATCTTCGAACCGATGAAGACCAGTACCGAGGCCAGCGCATACTTCAGGTAGTAGAAGCGGTGGACCATCGCCGAGAGCGCGAAGTAGAGCGCGCGCAGGCCCAGGATCGCCATGATGTTGCTGGTATAGACGATGAAGGTGTCAGTTGTGATCGCGAAGATCGCCGGCACCGAATCGACCGCGAAGACCAGGTCCGCCAGGTTGATCACCACCAGCGCCACGAACAGCGGGGTGACGGCCGTGACCAGCTTGCCGGTCTTCTCGTCCGGCACCTTCACGAAGAAGTGCTGGTCATGCAGCTGCGGCGTAACGCGCATGTGGGTGGAAATCCACCGCACCACCGGGTTCTTCGACACGTCCGGATCGTGGTCCCCGGCGAAGAACATTTTCACGCCGGTGAAGATCAGGAAGCCGCGAAGATATAGAGCACCCAGTAGGCTTCTGGACCAGCGCCGCACCGCCGCGATCATCAGGCCGCGCAGCACGACTCACCGCGAGGATGCCCCACAAGAGCGCGCGATACTGG
>JACDQK010000157.1 GCA_015657645.1 Novosphingobium sp. | reverse complement strand
CGGCCTTCGTGGTGCTTTATGTGGTGATGGGCGTGCCCTTTGCACGCCTGGCGGACAAGGGTTCGCGGATCAAGGTTATTGCAGCAGGCTGCGTCCTGTGGAGCCTGGCGACCGCTGCAACGGGCCTCGCGACAGGGCCAATCTCTTTGGGCCTGGCCCGGATCGGCGTTGGCGTCGGCGAAGCCGCATTCGTTGCTCCGGCCTATTCTTTGCTGACCGACTATTTCAAGACCGAAAGGCGAGGACTGGCATTTGCGATCCTCGGTCTCGCCACCTACATCGGGCAGATTGCGGGCCAGGCTGGCGGGCCGGCCCTTGCCGTCGAGTATGGCTGGCGCATGACCTTCTTTCTGGTCGGCCTGCCTGGCGTATTCCTTGGCGCATTGGCGCTGTTTCTGGTCCGTGAACCACCTCGCACTCTTGCGGCCGATGGCACGACAATTGCCGCAATCCCGTTCGTCCGCCTGGTCGGTCTGCTGCTGCGCAGTCCCGGCTACGTCCTGATGGCGCTCGGGTTCGGTTTCGGCACCTTGTCTGGCGTAACCTTCGGCTATTGGGGCCCTGAACTCTTTGCGCGCAGCTTCACTCTCGACCCCGTTACGATCAAGACCGCGTTTGCGGTGAACTTTGGGCTAGCCGGGCTGTGCGGCATGCTGGCTTTCGGAGCCTTGTCAGACAAGCTCTCGCAGCGCGGTAGGGTCTGGCCGGTGAGGCTTTCCGGGCTGGCCTTGCTCTGTGCCACGGCGTTGGTTCTGCTCGCAGTATGGGCGCCCAGCTTCGAAACGGCGATGCTGGTGGCGATCCCGTGTGGCTTGCTTGGCGGAGGCTGGTCAGTCGGGCTTTACGCGGGGCTGCAACACATGCTGCCCGCCCGCTACCGTGCCAGTGCCACCGCCTTGTTCATCGCCTTCATCACCCTGCTGGGCTATTTTGTCGGCCCCTGGGCAACCGGTGCGATCAGCCAGGCCCTGGGTGACGATGCACGATCACTGCAAGTGGCAATCAGCATCGTCGTGCCGGCCGGTTTCCTGGCTGGCCTTTTTGCCCTGCTTGCCTCGAGCCGGGTTGAGCGCGACCGGGTCCGCCTGGCGGCGACGGAGTAATCGCGATGGCGCAGCATGCACCCTTTGTCGCGCCGCAGGAGTTGCACGACCTGGCCTTTCGCTATGGCCTGGCGGTCGACAGCCGCGACGCGAGCATGCTCGGTTCGATCTTCACCCGAGACGGGATTATCCGCGGCCATGGCCAAGCCGATGCGCGCTATGCGGGCAAGGCAGGCTGGGAAACGATGATCGCCGAGGTCAGCGCCAGCTTCGGGCAGACCATGCATAACGTCTACAACCAGACGTTCGTGCTAGCGCCGGACGGGGCCGTGTCCGGGCTGACCACTGGCGTCGCAAGCCATATTCTACTTGCGGACGCAGGGGCAAAGGAACTGTCGCTGCTCGACTTTGCCATGCGGTACCACAACCGCTATGCGCTGGAAGACGGCGTCTGGAAATTTGCCGAGCGTGCCCTGGAAGTGGTGTGGGTAGAGAACCGGCCGGTCAGACGGTTCAGCGCAAATATGCTGGGCGATGAATTACGGGGGTTCGCAGCCGTGGATTGATGGGGCGGAGCGACGTCCCGACTGTTGACCTGGCTTGGAAATGGGGGTTGTTCAAGCGCAATGAGTGATGATTTCTCCATCGACGATATCGATCGCGCGATTGTCGAGCAGCTTCGGCTGAACGGTCGGGCGACCAACCAGCAGATCGCCAACGTACTCGGGCTGACCGCAGCGACAGTGTCCGCGCGCATCCGCCGCATGGAGGATGCCGACAAGCTGCGCGTTGTGGCCGTGTCCGACTTCTCGGCCCATGGGTATAACGTCCTGATGGAAGTGGCGATCGAGGTCGATGGCCGCCCCGCCTCGGAAGTTGCGGCCGAGCTAGCGGAGTTCCCGGAGGTCTTCGCCGCCCACCTGGTCACCGGTCGCTACGATATCGACATGCTGGTGGTGCTGCGCGAATTCGATGACCTGCCCGCGTTGCTGCTGGAGAAATTCTCCAAGGTTCGCGGGATCCGCTCGATGGTCCCGCGATCGCGTTGACGTCATCAAGTACAAGTTTGACGTTGCCCCGATCGAGGCACGGGGGGGATCTATGACCACGGTGCAACTTGACGATCTCGACCGCCAGTTGATTGAAGTTCTGGCCCGCGATGCCCGTGTTTCCAACCGCAAGATCGCGTCGACCTGGGCGTTACCGAAGGCACCGTCCGCGGCCGGATCAAGCGGCTACAGCAGGACGGGCTGATTTCCTTCACTGCCATCACCAGCTTTGGCCTGGCAGACTCTGCCCGGATGGCCTTTATCGGGGTCCAGGCCGAGGTTAGCGACGTGCGCGAAGTTGCCCGCAAGATCGCTGACCTGGCCCAGGTCAATGCCGTGATGCTGACCATGGGGCGTTTCAACATCCTGGCGATCTGCCTGTTCAACTCGCTCGATCATCTACACGAGGTCGCATCCGACAAGATCCTGGCGATCCCCGGGGTTCATCACGTTGAAACCTCCATCGCGGTGAAGACCCTCAAGTACAATGCACGGGTAGTGCGGATCACCGAGGTGCAGACCACATCCGACGACGCTGACTGATTTCGCGTAGCCACGCCGTGACCTCGTTACGCATTTTGCGATATTTCCGCGAATAGCATCTTCGTTCTCGCATCCTGCTTGCGTATTCCCTGCGTTTTGAGTTATTGACGACTCAAACCTGAGGGGAGAGACAATGGCCACGACCGCAGACTATGGCCTCGGCGAATTCACCTATCCGCGTGGCTGGTTCATGGTGGCCCGGTCCGAAGAGATCGGCACAACCCCGGTGGCAGCCCGCTATTTCGGCGAAGACGTCGTGCTCTATCGCGGCGGCCAAAGCGGCAAGGTCTTCATGCTGGAGGCCTATTGCCCCCACATGGGCACGCACCTGGCCCGCAACACTACGTCCTATGTCGTCAAGGACGGTGAGCACGTCGAAGGCGATAACATCCGCTGTCCTTATCATGGCTGGCGGTTTGGGCCTGATGGCCGCGTCAACCAGATTCCCTATTCGCCCGCCCCGGTGCCCAAGTCGGCCTGTATCAAGAGCTGGAAGGTTACCGAGCGCGCCGGCTGCTTGTGGACCTGGTACGATCCAGAAGGTCAGGAGCCGGACTACGAACTACCGCCGTTCGAAGGTTACGATGCACCGCACTGGGTGAACTGGAACGTCCGCGAGCTCGGCGAACTCAAGTGCCATCCCCAGGAAGTGGTCGATAACATGGCCGACAAGGCGCACCTCGAGCCCGTCCACGGATCGATCGACATGGTCTCGTTCGAGAATGCTTTCGAGGATCACGTCTGCCGCCAGATCCTCTCCGCAGGGCATAAGACCCTTGCTTCCGATGGCGGGGAGCCGATGACTAACGATACCTGGTATACCGGTCCGGGCATTCTGCAGTCGGTCATGGTCGGCGCCAATCCTTCGCACATGCTGATCGCGCATACCCCGGTCGACGACGGCGTGATCAAGGTCTGGTACGGTCTGCTGGTCAAGGTCGACAATGCCGAGCCGACTGCCGATGAGGTCGCGCTGGCTCGCGGCTATGAGGAAGCCGGCGTCGATGCCTTTGCCCAGGATTTCGAGATTTGGTCGAACAAGCGCCCCTGCTTGCATCCCATGATGGTGCGCGGCGATGGTCCCTTCGACAAGGTGCGGGTCTGGTACCGCCAGTTCTACAACCCGCGCGCCCAGGCTGAAACATTCCAGAAGCGTGTCAATGGTCGCTACACCACGAAGGGCACCAAGACGGCCCCTTGGGAAAGCGCCGCCTAATCTATTGAGCTCTCCACTGAAAAGGCCCGCCCCGGCAATCCGGAGCGGGCCTTTTTTTGAGAGGTTCGCCGCGCGCGCTCAGCTCACGGTAGCGCCGCCATCGACCACCAGCGGATGTCCAGTGATAAAACTCGCCTGGTCTGAACAAAGCCACAGCACGGCCGCCGCGATCTCTTCCGCCTGACCCATGCGGCCCATCGGGGTCATGTTGTCGAGTATCTTCTTCATGTCGGGATTGGCGGTCAGGGGCGCGGTCATTGGCGTTTCGATCACGCCGGGGCAGACCGCGTTGACGCGAATGCCGCTCTTCGCCCAGCGCAGCGCGCCATGGCGGGTCAGGCCGATCACACCGTGCTTGGTGGCAGTGTAACCCGGCTGCGCACCATTGCCGACCAGGCCGTTGATCGACGAAGTATTGACGATCGCACCCTTCCCCTGGGCCAGCATCACCTCCGCCTCCTCGCGCATGCAGTACATCACGCCCGACAGGTTGATCGCAATCGCACGGTCCCAGACCGCGTTGTCATATTCGTTGGCACCCATGTTGTTGATGCCGGCATTGTTGTGCGCAAAATCAAGTCGGCCGAATTCACTGACAGCGCGGGCGACAAGGGCCTTCACCTCAGCCGCTTCTGCTACGTTACAGCGCTGGTAGACGGCCTTGCCGCCAGCCGCGGCGATCAGGGCGACGGTCTCTTCCCCGCCAGCATCGTTGACGTCGGAAACGACAACCGCCGCGCCCGAGGCAGCAAAACCCAGCGCGGTTGCGCGGCCGATCCCGCCGCTGGCGCCAGTGACCAGCGCGACCCTGCCGTCAAACCCGTAGTTCATCCTGCCTCTCCTTGATATGCGTAGAAAATTGCTTACAGGATAACGCAAATAGTGGTCAATGGTCGAAATTCGGAGTTAAACTCGAATGCTCAGCAGTCTCTTCACCCCGATTGCCTTGGGCGAGATCGCACTGGCCAACCGCATCGTCATGGCCCCCATGACGCGTGACCGCGCAGGCCCCGGCGATGTGCCGACCGACCTGATGGTAGAATACTATGCCCAGCGGGCAAGCGCCGGACTGATCGTCACCGAGGGCGTGCAGCCAAGCGAAGTCGGCAAAGGCTATTGGCGTACCCCGGGCATCCACAGCGAGCAGCAGATCGCCGGCTGGCGCCAGGTCGCCGATGCGGTCCATGCCAAAGGCGGGCGGATCGTCATGCAACTCATGCATTGCGGCCGGGTCGTCGTTTCGGCCAATCGCGGCTTCGCGGCTGATGTTATCGCGCCTTCGGCAGTGCCCTGCCCGGTCCAGGTCCCCGGGCCGGATGGAGTCCCCGCCGACTGCGCCCTGCCGCGAGCGATCCTGGCCGAGGAGATCCCGGCACTGGTCGCCGAATATGCCCAGGCCGCGCGCAACGCCATCGCGGCGGGGATGGACGGAGTGGAACTGCACTGCGCCAGCGGCTACCTGATCAACCAGTTTCTCAACCCCGCCAGCAACCGCCGTGAGGATGATTATGGCGGCTCGGTCGAAAACCGGATCCGCTTTCCGATCATGGTGCTGCAGGCAATGGCCAATGCGATCGGCGCCGGCCGGGTTGGCTTCCGCATTTCGCCCGGCAACCCCTACAATGGCATGGACCCGTCCGATCCAGCCGCAACCTTCGGCCCCTTCGTCCAGGCGGTTGACGCGCTTGGCCTGGCCTATCTCCATGTGGTCGATATGGGCTTGTCCGAATTCGATACGCTTGACCTGCTGCACGCCAGTTTCAGCGGGCCGATCGTGGCAAACAACAACCTGAAGGGCGATAGTGCCGCCGCGTTGCTCGACGCTGGCCGGGCCGAAGCGGTCAGCTTTGGTCGCGCCTTCATTGCCAATCCCGATCTGGTCGAACGGATCGCCGCCGGAGCGCCGCTGGCCAAACCTGACTATACTTCACTCTATACCGGCGAGGACAGGGGTTACACCGACTATCCGCGCTTCGCTGGCTGACGCGAAACGGGCTCCGGCGCACAGCCGGAGCCCGTGATTGCCGTCGCTGGAGGGAGAGCTCAGCCGACGGCGCGCAGACCGGGCTGGTCGCCCGCCCCTTCGGAACCGGCATAGTACCGGCTATACCATTGGCGGAACTGCGGGATCGGGCCGTCACCATCGCAGATGATCGGATTCGGCTCGTAGCGCATCCGGTCCCAGATCACCTTGTCCTGGTCGAGCTGCTTGCAGATGTCGCGGATCAGCGCTTTGGCAAGGCCCGCGCCGGGGCCGTCGGCCTGGCTCTTGGGCTGCATGAAGCCATAGCGGACGCGCAGCACATCTTCCTCAATCGGGACCAGGCTCGCGACCAGCAAGGTCTCTGAGATTCCGCGGAAGCGCACCCAGCTTTGCCCGGCACCCATGGTGTCATAACTGATCAGACCATCGACCACACCGCCAGGTGTGCCCATCTGAGCCTTCACATCGGCACCGCGCCCCCATTCGCCCCAGCGCAGCTCCGCCTTGGGCACATCGGCCGTGCCGTGGATGTACTTGAAGTGAGCCACGTCGACGCCGTTCTCGGCCATGTTCTGGATCGATCCGTAGACGGTCCATTCATGCATGTCGTACTCGGTCCATGCGGGATCGCCGTATTCCTCATGCTCCACCACATCCCACATCGGTGCGACGTTCTGATCCGGATGATACCAGACCCAGATCCAGCCGTTAGCCTCGGTCACCGGCCAGGTGCGCAGGCACTTGCGCTTGACCTGCGGCGGGATTGCCTTGGCATAGGGGATCTCTTTCACCACGCCTTCCTCGCCGTCGTAGCGCCAGGCATGGAACGGGCATTCCAGCAGGTTGCCGTGAACCTTGCCGCCGTGGCCCATGTGGGCACCCAGATGCTTGCACCAGGCATCTGTCACGCGAACCTGGCCGTCCTCGCCGCGCCAGATCGCCAGGTCCTTGGCGAAATAGCGCATCGGCTTGACCTGGCCGACGGCGACGAAATCGACCTGCTCGACCGCGTACCAGCCGAACGGAAAGCCGATGTCGAGCCCGCGCTCGGCAGGAGCGGGCCGGCCTTCAAGCGGAGCGACCCGCCAGTCGACCAGGTCCTGCCCGCGCAGTTTTTCAAGGATCTGCCATACCGCCACGGGGGCCGTGCGGGCGTCGGTGGCATTTGCCGAATTGCTCATCGTAGGTGCCTCCTCACGCGGCCTTGGACTTGGCGCCGGGCCGCTTGTCGATCGTGGTGTGGACGCCGTTCACGCGCCGGTGGAACTCCGCAGCCTTGTCGCGGGGGTTGTAGAACTGGCGGTACCAGATGCGTTCCTTGTGGAACGGCCCGTCATCTTGGATCTGCATGATGGTGAGGGCCGGTTCCTTGTACTTCCAGACCTCGAAGTCCTGAGCGAAGGCATCGAGCGCAACGTCCTGGTAGGACCGCGCCATCGACACGCCGGCTTCGTCGGCGGGGCCATCGCCCACTTTGACCATCAAGGCGTACCACACACGAACCTCGCCATCCTCGACCGGCGTGTTGCAGATCATGATGATCGAGGGATGCTGCCCTTCCATCCGCGAAAGCAGGATGCCGGGGCCGGTATACCAGGTGTCGTTGATCAGCACGTCCGCATCACTGTCTGCCACCAGCGTCCGGTGACCCGCGCCGAAGCGCTGGAAAATCAGATGATCGCGGAACTCGTTCTCGAAATAGACGATGTCCTTGCTGCCGTGGACCGGCACGAAGTGGGCCACGTCGACCATGTTGTCGACGATCTCCTGCGGGTGGATCGGCAGGGTTCCCAGGTGGTCGATCCGCCAGCGAACCCAGCCCTCACCCGCCATGTCCCATTCGGGAAACAGCGGCAGGTCGAAGTCGGGCTGGCCGCCTTCCTCATCGTGCCACATCCAGATGCAGCCGGCCCGCTCGATTACCGGGAAAGTCTTGATGCAGGCCGCCTTGGGAATGCCATGGGTCGAATAGGGAATATCATCGGCCTTGCCGTCTGGGCCGAAGCGCCAGCCGTGGCCCGGACAGCGGATCGATTCGCCCTGGATCTGCTCACCGTCCTTGACCACGTAGCTCGTGGTATTGCGGCCGATGTGGATCCGCATGTGCGGGCAATAGGCATCGACCAGGTAGACCCGGCCGCTTTCCCCACGATAGGCTACGAATTCGCGCCCGAAATAGTGCAGCGGCACCGGCTTGTCGGCGATCTCCGAACTTTCGGCGATCATGAACCAGCGCGCGGGAAGGTCAGCGGGCCAAGCCCGTATTCGGCAGTCGTCGCCATAGTCTCTCTCCCTCTCGCGGATCAGATGAAGGTGTCGGTGTTCGGATTGCCGAGCAGCACCGCGCCAAGGTTGCGGCTTACCGAACCGGGATTGTTGGCAACGTGGGTGCGGCCTGAATGGATATCGACAAAGGCCCGGACCAGCGGGCTGGAGCGGTAGATGCCCAGCGCCCCGCACGAATAGAACATCCGCGTGATCAGGTTGGCACAGCGATCGAGGATCTGGCCGGACTGGAAGCGGAACAGCAGGCGCTGCTCCAGATCATAGTCCGCACCAGCTGAGGCCTGCCCCATCAGCACATCGAAGTTGCGGTTCAGCACCAACTGCATCTCGTCGATCGCGGCAGCGGTCTCGGCGATGACCCGCTGCGCATCGGGATCGTTGGCCGTGCGCGAGAAGTCATTCGAACTGACCCGTTCGGAACCATAGGCCCGGAAGGCATCAAGCGCGCCCTTGAGCGCCCCGATCGCGGAGGACGAAACAGCCCGCACGAAGATCTGACCGAATGGCAGCTTGTACAGCGGCGCATCGTTGACCTTCAGCCCGGGGCTGGTGGTCTGGAACCCATCCTTGGAGCGGTGCGTGCGATAGGCCGGAACAAAGGCGTCCGTGACCACGACGTCCTGGCTGCCAGTGCCGCGCAGGCCCAGCGTGTCCCACACCCGATCGACCACGAAATCACTGCGCGGGACCAGGAAAGTGCGATAGTCCGGCGGGCCGCCTTCCGGATCGGGGACCAGCCCGCCCAGGAAGGCCCACTGGCAATGATCAACCCCCGATGAAAAGCCCCAGCGCCCGCTGATCCGGTAGCCGCCCTCGACCGGCGTGACCTCGGCGCGCGGCATGTATGAGGAAGAGATCAGCACCGCTGGATCTTCGCCCCAGACATCGGCCTGGGCCTGGGCATCAAACAGGGCAAGCTGCCAGTTGTGAACCGCGACCACGCCCAGCACCCAGGCCGAGCTCATGCAGGCTTCGGCCAGGGTCATCTGCACGGCATAGAAGCTCTGCGGATCAAGCTCGTAACCGCCCCAGCGGCGCGGCTGGAGGATCTTGAAGAAGCCGGCCTCCTGGAAACCCCGGATCGTCGCATCGGGCACCTTGCACTCGTCTTCGCATTGCTGGGCGCGTTCGCGCAGCGCGGGCAACATGGCACGGGCCCGGTCGACCAGGGTCTGGGTCAGGTCGGTCTTGGCGGCATTGGTCTGCATGGGTGTTCTCCCGCTGAACTGTTCAGGCTGCATCGGCCATGGCGGCCTGTTCGTCGGCCCCGAAGCCGACGCTGAAGTCGTGACCCCACAGGCTGACCGAGGTGCTTTCGAAAGCGGTGTGGTGATCCCAGTCGATCGTCCGACCGCCAAAGCCGTATTCGATCGCAAAGCCGCCGGGCGACATGAAGTAGAAGCTGGTCATGTGATCGTTGGTGTGCTTGCCCAGCGTCGCCATCAGCCGCACGCCGCCGGCCAGCATCCGGTCATAAGCGCGGCCAACCTCGTCCAGGCTATCAACCTCGAACATCAGGTGGACGCAGCCCGAAGGGACCTCGCCTTCGAACAGCGCCAGGCTGTGGTGGCGGCCGTTACCGCAATGCATGAAGTCGATCCGCTGCTCGATCCCGGGTGCCGGACGATGAATCAGGATGTCCGACAAGCCAAAGCCCAGCACCTCCATCAGGAAGGCCCGGGTCGCGGCAATTCTGGGTGCAGGCAGGACCATGTGGCCCAGACCAAGCTCGCCCGTCACGAAGCGCGGGACGCCAGCCGGCGAAACGAAGCGGGCAAAGTCCGTCCGGTAACCCCAGGCAAGCTCATGCCGGTTGCCCGAAGGATCAAGCAGCCAGACCATGTCGAAGACATGCCGCAAGGCGATCTCTGCGGCAGTCCCGGCATGAAAGGTGACACCGCTGGATTTCAGCCGGTCGCAGGCGGCCTTGAACTCCGCCTCGCTGCGCAGTTCCCAGCCAGAGGCGAAATAGCAGTCTGCCGGACCCGGAGCGATGAAGACCCGGCCGACCCGCTCGTCCATTTTCAGAGCAAGCCCGCCGGCCAGATCCTGCGCGGCCATGCCCAGCACTACTTCACCGAATTGCCGCCACTGCTGTGGATCGCGTGCCTGGACGACCACATAGCCAAGTGCTGCAATGTCCATCCCGGTCCTCCACCTTCATTACGAGCAAAGGCTAGGTCGGAGACAGGCTGCGAAACATTGACCGGAATCAAATTGATCAATGTTTGCGTAATTCATTGCCAGCTTCGCGACGCAATCAATCGTCATAATGTGGTCAAAGCCCCCGCTATGCGAACCAATGCGTCAGGTAGAATGTCGAATCGCATTGACCCGGAGGTCCGCCTGCGACAAAGCTTCGGCAAGGGATCGAGGAGTTGAAACGCATGGCTGGCACCGCGCATTTGCTGTCCGCAGGACGCATCGGATCGATGGAGCTGCGTAACCGGATCATCGTCACTGCGATGGGCGTCAGCCTCTCTGAAGCAGACGGTCATGTTGGTGAGCGTCTGCTGGCTTATCACGAAGCCCAGGCCAAGGGCGGTGCCGGGCTGATCATCAGCGGTGTTGCCGGGGTCGCCTGGCCGGTCGGTGCCGTGCAGCCCAACCAGACGGCCATTTCCGACGATCGCTTCCTGCCGGGCCTGCAAGCACTGACCGAGCGGGTCCACCGGCACGGAGCAAAGATTGCGGCGCAGCTCCACCACGGCGGACTGGTGGCCGGTTATTCGTCCGATGCGTTCGATCAGGAACTCTGGGCGCCATGTTACCCGCCGCCGATGCAAGGCGATTTCATCGACTATTTCCTGCCCGAGGAAATGGCCGGGTTCTCGGGCAAGATGCCGCGGATCAAGCTGCTGGAACCGGCCGACATCGATCTGGTGGTGAGCCAATTCGGTGCCGCGGCAGCGCGGGCCAAGGCCGCCGGATTCGATGCGATCGAGATCCACGGGGGCCACGGCTACCTGCTGTCCTCGTTCATGTCGCCCAAGACCAATAGCCGCACGGACGATTATGGCGGTTCGCTGGCAAACCGCGCGCGCCTGCTGTTGCGAGCGATCGGCGCGGTGCGCGATGCGGTCGGGCCGGACTTCCCGGTCTGGGTCAAATTGGACTCGGTTGAATTCGGCAAGGACGGCGGCATCACGCTGGACCTTGCGATCGAGGCGGCGCGGCTGGTCGAAGCGGCCGGGGTCGATGCGATCACCGTTTCGGCTTATCACGACACGGGCAAGGGCAAGCTGCACTCGGCCTCCAACATCCCGCATGAGCCGGAAACCAACGTGCCCGCCGCTGCCGCGATCAGGGCGGCAGTCAAGGTGCCGGTGATCGCCTCCGGCCGGGTCGAGGTCGAGGCCGCCGATGCTCACATTGCTGCGGGCAAGTATGATTTCCTGGCGATGGGCCGCAAGCTGCTCGCCGATCCAGCGCTGCCCATGAAGTTGGCCGGCAATGCGCCGGAGATGATCCGGCCCTGTATCTATTGCTACACCTGCGTTTCGACCGCCTATGTCCGCCAGCCGCTGCGCTGCGCGGTCAATCCGGAAACGGGCTTCGAGTGCGAACAGGTATCGCCGCAAGTGGCCGGAAAGCACTACGTGGTGATCGGCGGCGGCCCGGGCGGAATGGAAGCCGCCTGCCGCCTGGCTGATGCCGGCAACCGCGTAACCCTGCTGGAAAAGGGCGCGCGGCTGGGCGGGACCCTGCGGATCGCTTCGCTCGCCTACCCTGCCAACGAGCACCTGCTTGACTGGCTGGTGGAACGCGTGGCCCGCTCGAACGTCGAAGTTCGGCTGGAAGCCGAGGCGAGCGAAGCGCTGCTGCGCGGCTTGGCACCCGACGCGGTGATCGTCGCCACCGGCGCGCGGCGCGACATGCCCGATCTGCCCGGCAACGATCTGCCCCATGTATTCAGCGGCGAAGACATGCGCCGGATGCTGCTGGGTGAAAACTCAGATGAGCTGAAACGCAAGACCGGACTGATGACCCGCCTGGCTACCAAGGTCGGCGCGGCGACCGGCCTTACCGCCAATCTCGATTTCGTGCGCAACGCGACCAAGGCCTGGATGCCGCTGGGCGAGAATATCGTGATACTTGGCGGCGAACTCGTCGGGATCGAATTGGCTGAGTTCCTGCACGAGCGTGGCCGCAAGGTGACCGTGATCGAACCGGCCCCTCGCCTGGGCAAGGGCCTTTTGCTGGTCCGGCGAATGCGGATCCTGGCCGAACTCAAGGAGCACGGCGTCTCGCTCAACGGTGGAGTGCGCGACATTGCCATCGGCGAACATGCCGTAGCCTTTACCGATGCTGCGGGTGAGGCGCAGACCGTTCAGGCCGACCAGGTGATCGTGGCGATGGGGGCAGAGGCCGATACTGGTCTGGCCGACCGGCTGCGCAATGCTGGCTTCACGGTCGAGACCGTGGGCGATTGCAATGGCGTTGGTTACATCGAAGGCGCGATCAGGGGCGGCGCGGATGCCGCGCGGCGGCTAACCGCCTGAGACTTCAATAGCGCCGGTCGCAAAGCGCCCATGGCGCTGGGGTTCCGCGCGTCCGGTTGTTGTGCCGTACCACGCGTTGCCTTCCCATAAACGAAGAGCGGGGGTGTCTTCCGGCCTTGATCGAACCGGCTGACACCCCCGCCCTGTTTACCCGTCAAGCGGGCTGGTTTCAGTCCGTTAGAACTTCAGGCCCAGCGTCACGCCATAGGTGCGCGGATCGGCGAAGTAGCCGCCCGCATAGCCCAGCGCGCCGAAATCGATTCCGCGGGCGAATTCGTGGCGGTTGGTGAGGTTCTTGCCCCAGACCAGGATCTGGGCTTCGCCACCGCCGACCTGGATGCCGTCGATCGATACCTGGGCATCGACCTGCTTCTTCGGATCGGACCGCAGCTGTTCGTTGAACGGCGTCGAGATCGTGTTCGAGAAGCTGTATTTGGGCGATTCATAGGTATAGCCGACACGCGCGTTGAACGTCATGCCATCGTCGCCGAGCGGCACGCGCAGATTGGCGGCGATGTTCCCGGTGTAACGCGAGGTGTAGCCTTCGCGGGCGATCGAGGCGATGTCGACGATCGGCGCCCCAACCGCACCCGAGGTCGGAACCAGGAACTCCTTGTAGTTCACATCCACGTAGCCAAAGGTCCCGTCGATCGAGAGGTAATCGTTGATCACCGCGCGGGCTTCGACTTCGAAGCCGGTGTAATCGACCTTACCGACATTGACGATACGCGAGCCGAACACGCCCGGGGTCGAGGTGACCACAGGGATGTTGGCAGCCAGGTTCTTGAACTGGTTGCGATAGCCGGCCAAGTTCAAGCGCAGGTGACGATCGAACAATTCGGCTTTGATCCCAGCTTCGTAGGACACGATGGTTTCGGAATCGAACGGCACCATGGTGCTCGTTCCTGCCTGGCTGGTGTCGGGCGCGTTGAAGCCACCCGAGCGATAACCACTAGCTGCTCGCAGATACATCGACACTTCGTCGGTGAACTCGTAGCGGGCCATCGCGTTCCAGGTCAGGCGGCTAAAGCTGCCCTTGCCTTGATCAGGCGTCGCCAGAGCGGTGGCGCCGGTCTGCAAGCGGATGATCGACTTGTGATCCCAGGTATAGCGCAGACCGCCCGTCAGGCTGAGCTGGCCGTCACGGCCACCGACATAATAGGTCGCCTGGCCATAGAGCGCGGTCGATTCCGCACTGGTGGTGTAGCGCAACAGGCCATTGGTCACGACCATGCGATAGCGCGCCGGGTTGGCGGCGACAAACAAGGGGCCAAGCGGACCAAAGTTGGCCGTGAAGATCTGGTTTGTATCGAGAACGAAGCCCGAATTCTGCGGATTGTTCTCGCTACCCTTTTCCCAGAAGTAGAAACCGCCGACGACCCAATCGAGCACATCGCTATCACCCGAGACTTCGATTTCCTGGCTGAACTGCTGGTGCTTGCGGACATTGTTGGTGTCGAACAGGCCCTGCGTGGTCGTCGGCACAGGCGAAGCTGCGATGAACGGACGGAACGCTGCCGGGATGGTCGGAATGAACGCCAGCAGTGAAGCCGGCATGCCATTGAACAGGGTCGCATTGCTGAACAGCGAGCCACGGAACTGGCCCATCCCGTCGAGGTCAGAGCTCGTCGAAATGCTGTCCCACTTGCGATAGCCGGCGGTCATCTTGACTTGGAAACCGCCGAAGTCGTTCTGGAGCTGCAGGTTGTGGCCCTGCACTTCGTCGATCGCGTCCTGATCGGCATCGAGGCAGATCGTGTCGCGATAAGCGCGGGTCGGCGCGGACAGGGCAGCGCAGCCGGTGTTGAGGAAGGTCGCGCCGGCCAGGTACTGCTGGACCGAAGCCTGCTGCGTCTGGGTAATGCCGGGCTGACCGTTGACCACTAGCGGCGCACGGAACGTGCCGTCGGCAACGTTCGTCAACTGGAAGGCAACATTGCGGCCGGTCGTCTTCGACCAGTCGAAGATGTAGCGGATGCTGCCGGTCCCGCCGAGGTCAACCTTGATCGCACCGCGGAAGGCGTCAGTCTTGCGCGCGCCCGGGTCCTTCGAATCCTCAGGCTGCAGGATGTTGTCGACAGTCCCGTTGCGCTGACTGCGCGAATAGGAAAAGCTGGTCTTGAGCCCGCCGAGGATCTCGCCAGTGTCGAGCGAAACCTTGGCGTTCCAGGCGCCGTAATTGCCGAACCCGCCGCGAGCGGCCACGCGCAGCTCGTCAGAAGGATCGCGGCTGATGAAAGCGATCGCGCCGCCGGTCGAGTTGCGACCAAACAACGTGCCCTGCGGACCGCGCAGCACTTCGACGCGTTCGATGTCCATCACGTCGAGTGCGCTGGCACCCGAGCGCGCGATATAGATGCCATCGACATAGAGCGCATTGGCCTGGTCGAGGCCGAACGATTCGCTGGCCGGCGAGGTGATGCCGCGGATCGAGATGACCGCAGCTGAATTGCTGGTGGTGCCCTGGACAATGGTCACGTTGGGGGCAAGGCCGCTGAGATCGCGGGTATCGCGGACGTTGAGCCGCTCGAGCTTTTCCGAACCGATGGCGCTGATCGCAATCGGCACGTCCTGAAGGTTCTGTTCGCGCTTCTGGGCGGTCACGACGATCTCGTCGAGCCCACCTTCTTCGGCAGCTTCCTGGGCGAGAGCGGGGCTGGCAACGGCGAGCAGGCTGGCGCCCAGCATCAGGCGAACGGCGACACGCGGGCTTTGAGCAACTTTCATGATTCCTCCCCTCAACCTTGGTTTTCAGGCTTGAGATGATGACCGAATGCACATTTGCGTAAAAAATGTCAACTACCGTTGCGCAATACGCCAGAGATTGCCTCTGGTCATGCGAGAATGTGTTGGATTTGCCGACCTGATCGCCGGAATCAGGGATTCAGCGCTTGGGTAGTCGCCGCTGAAGTCAGTCGCTGCCGCAAGCGGCTAGCGCAGTCTCCATCTCGCGCAGGTAGCGCAGCGTACTGGCAGTCAGATCCCGCAGTTCCTCGTTGGCCTGATCGGTCGCTGTAACGAAACGCAGCTCGTCGCGCCGCACCCAGCCTTTGGCGATCAGTTGCTCGATCTTCCGGCGCACTGTCTCGCGCGGGATCCCGCTGTAGTCGGCAATCGACTGGAGGTTGATCGCCAAGGGCTCAACCGAATCGACCGTCCCTTCCAGGAACTCGTTGTGGCTCATGGCTTCGGGCGCGAACCGCGGGCTGAAGGTCCGCTCGCCAATGATGGTCAGGACCAGGAACAGGTCGAGGTCGCCGTCGCAGGCCCGGCGGCATTCGATCAGGTGCCGCGTGAATGCCGAGACATGCAAGGCATGCAGCTTGCCGAAATTGCGCTCCAGGCGGTCGCCTGCCACTGTCCGCTCCCGTCAGACCGGCCCGGCCGGAGAGGCCGGTGCCGCTGACTGGTTTATGCTTTAGTGGCGCTGCCGACAACCGCTGCCTGCAGCCAGATCACGGCTCGACGATGTTGAAGTCCAACTTGGGCTGTTCCAGCATTGGCAGAAACTGCTGGATCGGAGCCGGATCGCCGGTCACCGACACCTGCCCCGCCGCGATCATTCGGTCGAGTGGCACCTGGCGGAACAGGATCCCCAGAAGCACCGGCTTGGGCCCGGTCAGCGTCGGAGCGCTTGCCAGGGTCTGGCCCTTCTCGCTCACCACCACCGAATTACCCAGCGACACGGCGAAGCGATCGCCGCTGATACTATCGACCAGGTTGAAGCCCAGCCGGGTCTCGCCAGCGCGTTCAGGCACCAGGGTCGTCGCCAGCAGATCAAGGAAGCTGCCAAGCGGTGTCGCCATCATCAGGTAGCTCGGTCCGCCCTCAGCAAAGCCGTTGGGGCGGCCCTGCCGCAGTTCCTGGGCACCGGTAAGGTAGATGTTGCGCCAAATCCCGCTTTCGGACTGATAGCCAAGCTGCTCATAGCTATCGGCCAGGAGCTTGCGGGCGGTTAGGTCCTGCGGATCGGCGAATACGCCATAATTGGCGAGTTCAACCGACCAGCGATAGTCCCCGGCTGCAAAGGCCGCAGCGGCCTGCTTGTGCAATACCTTGGCTCCGCCCATCGCCCGCACCATGCGCTTGGCCTTCTCGACCGGCGGGAGCGGATTGAGGTTGGCGGGTACCCCGTCGTACCAGCCCATGTAGCGATCGTAGACCGCCTTGGCGTTGTGGCTGACGGTTCCGTAGTACTCGCGCACGGACCAGTCATTCCGCAGGGCCGTGGGCAGCTTCAGACCCTCGGCGATCTCGGTGGGGGTCTGCCCCTGGTTCATCCGCCGCACCGACTGATCATGGATGAACTTGTAGGCATCACGCTGGTGGGTCAGGTGCTGGACAACAGCCGCAGTGCCGAAGCGCGGCCAGTGGTGTGAGGCAAAGCTGAGTTCGGCCTGGCCACCCCACATTCGAAGCGCTTCAGTCAGGTAATCTGCCCAGGCCTTGGCATCGCGCACCTTTGCGCCGCGCAGGGTTTGCACGTTGTGCAGCGTCGAAGTGGCAGTCTCGGCCAGACACAATGCCTTGAGCGAAGGGATCCAGAGATTGAACTCGGTGGGAGCCTCAGCCCCTGGGGTCATCTGGAAGACCAGCTCCACGCCATCGATCGTTACGCTTTGGCCGGTGCGTTCGATCTCCAGTGTTGGCGGGATGAAGCCTTGCTTGCCAGCCGCGATCGCCGTGCCCATGCCCATGCCGGCATGGCCTTTGGGGCCGCGCGGCAGGAAATAGCCGAATTGGTAGAAGGCCCGGCGGCCCATTGCCGTGCCCGCCAGCATCCATTCGCTGATAACCTCTTCCACAAAGCCCTTTGGCGCAATCACCTGAACCTTGCCTGCCGCAACATCGCGCGGATCAATGATCCCGGTGGCACCGGCAAAGTGATCGGTGTGGCCGTGGGTATAGATCACCGCCAGCACCGGCTTGTCGGCCACATGCTTCTTGAGCAGGTCGAAGGCCGCCTTGGCTACCTCCTCCACGGTCAGCGGATCGATCACGATCCAGCCGCGCGGGGTCTCGATGAAGGACACGTTGCTATTATCGAAATTGCGGACCTGGTAGAGTCCGGGGGCAAGGCGGAACAGCCCTTCGGCGCGCAGCACCCGGTTCTGGCGCCACAGTGCGGGATTGACCGTATTGGGCGCGGGTCCCTCAATGAAATCGTTGCCAGACAGGTCGAACGAGGGCTTGCCATTGGCCTGGCGGATGATGGCATCCGGCCAGGTGGCAATGAAGCCCCGGCGCGCGAATTCGAAGTCCGCACCATCCTCGGGCGGCAGGGATTTCGCCGCCTCGGCCAGGACGGCCCGCGTCGCCGCGGTCGCGGGCTGAGGGGCGGATGCCTTGTCGCTGCGGGTTGGTTCAGCCTGCAGACCGGCAGTCGCAGCAGCGAGCAGGCCAAGGCAAGGGCACGGCTCAAAATGGGCATCGAAGTCCTCTCCAGTATACCTCTGTGGAACTATAGCGGTTCGGGACAGAGGCAGGAATGCGCTCACCGCCCATTCCGGGCGAGAGCAGCAGAGCGGGAGCGGGCATGGAAAGGTTGACAGCCGATTTCATCATAGTCGGGGCTGGTTCAGCGGGTTGCGTGCTGGCCAACCGCCTGTCTGCCGACCCGGCGAACCAGGTGATCCTGATCGAGGCCGGCGGCACCGGTGAAAGCCTGTTTGTCTCGATGCCGGCCGGCTATGGCAAGACCACCGCGGAATTCGGCCATTCCTGGCACTACACCAGCGCCCCCGAACCGACGATCAACGGCCGGGAAATGCTGTTGCCCCGTGGGCGCGGGCTGGGCGGATCATCCAACATCAACGGTCTGCTTTATGTGCGCGGCCAGGCGGCAGATTATGACGCCTGGAGCAACCTGGGGGCGATCGGCTGGGGTTGGGCCGATGTAGCGCCCTATTTCCGGCAGCAGGAAACCTATGCTGACGGTAGCGACAAACTCCGCGGCGACGAAGGCCCGCTGCTGGTCGAGGAAGTCCGCCACCGCGATCCGACCAATGACGCCGTGCTGGCCGCCTTCACCGAAATCGGCGTGCCGCTGAACCCGGACTATAACGGAGCGGACCAGACCGGCACTTTCTATTACCAGACCACAATGGCTGACGGGCGGCGCTGCTCTGCCGCAGACGCCTTCCTTCGTCCGGTGATCGGCCGCCCGAACCTCAAAGTCCTGTCCGGCGTTCACTGCAACCGGATAACGTTCGATGGCAAACGCGCCAGCGGCGTGGAACTGGAGCACAAAGGACAAAGGCAGACCATCACGGCCCGCCGGGAAGTCATCCTGTCGGCCGGGGCCTATCACAGCCCCAAACTGCTGATGTTGTCCGGCATCGGCCCAGCCGACCATCTCCAGAGGCTCGGCATTCCGGTGCTGCACGATTGCCCGGCGGTCGGCGCTGACCTGCAGGATCACTATATCCTGCCGATGAGCTGGCAGCTTAAGCCCGGCGTGTTCAGCTTCAACCGCGAACTGGCCGGCGGACGGCTCATCTGGAACGTGCTTCGCTATCTGGCCACGCGCCAGGGAGCCATGACCATCCCGGCCGCCCAGACCGGGGCTTTCGTCAAGTCCGATCCGGTGCTCGATCGACCCGATATCCAGTTCCATTGCTTGCCCGTCAGCGGCGAGATGGAAATCGCTAGCGCAACCCAGAAGCCGCAGCTTTCCCCCTACCCCGGTCTAACCCTTGCCCCCACGGTGCTTCGTCCTGAATCCCGCGGATGGGTTCGGCTATCGAGCCCCGACCCGGCGGCCGTGCCAGAGATTGTGCACAATTACCTCGCAGCGGAAGCAGACCAGCAACTTTCGCTCAAGGCGATGCGGATGACCCGCCAGCTTGCCGCCGCACCTTCGCTGGCGCGGCTGATCGAACGCGAAGCCTATCCGGGGGCCTTGGCAGATGCTGATGGGGATTTGCTGGACTATGCGCGGCGGACCGGAAACACCGGCTATCATCCCGTCGGCACCTGCCGGATGGGGCTTGATCACGCGGCAGTGACCGATCCCCAGTTGCGCGTCCGCGGGGTGGAGGGACTGCGAGTAATTGATGCGTCTGTCATGCCGCGCCTCATCTCTGGCAACACCAATGCTGCCGCCATCATGATCGGCGACAAGGGCAGCAACCTGGTGTTAGGAAATGGAGGAGCCAAGGCTTGAAGGCTGATAGCTGCCCGGGCAGCGCGAAGCAGGCCGTCCTGGTCGAAGCTTTGGGACAGGTCCTGATGCAGGGAAGCACCTGGCGGACATCGCTGCAAATAACCTAATCTTCTTTCACGCCCTGGTGATTGGCCATCCTGTCCCAAATGCGCCGGTTGACAGCCTTCCAGAGCAAAGCATGCCTCAGGATAAAGCCGTTAGGTACCAGGGTAGATGAGGCGGCCTCTCTGCTGCGCTGTCACACCACCCGGTCAGCAATCAGTTTCAGGCCACCAACGTCAGCTAGTTCGATTTTCCCATAGCCAAGTCTGATCAGCCCCGCCCTTTCGAAGCTTGATAGATGCTGGTTGATGGTCTTGCGCGTCAGGCCCATCATTTCGCCCAGCAGCTCCTGACTGACCTTGATGACATGCCGGTCTGCGGTCTGGACATGATCGTGAAAAGCCAGCAACCGGGCGGCTATTCTTTCGCGGGGGCGCAGTGAGATAACCTCGGCCGCCATCCGCACGGCACTGCGCATGTGCGCATAGGCAAAGCCTGCCATCGCTTGCCAGATAATAGGCGCCTGCGAACCAATCCGGTCGAGGGCTTCCTCTGAAAGTTCAAGGAAAGTGCTAGGCTCGACACATACGGCGGTCACCAGGCGCGGGCCGCCGCTATAGCGAGTGGCGTGGCCGATCACCGAACCGGGCCCGACGAGGCCAATCAGCACCTCGCGGTCGCCCGGCGCAGCACAGTAAGAATGGAGCTGGCCGGCAATGACCACCGACAGGCCCGGTCGATCATCGCCCTCGGCCTGGGCCCATTCACCGACGTTCAGTCGGACCAAACGGCCTTCGCCAACCAGTCTGTGAACCAGATCGTCGGGATAGCCTTGCAGCCAGGCCGCTTGCCGCAGCGCTTGGAATGCCAATGACCGATCGTCTGCCTGCATAAACCAATTGTAACGATGGTGACAGTTTAAGGCAATTGATCCTGTTAACCATGATCCTCGTGAGGAGAGGACGGGCCATGGATCGGAAGACCGCGCGCAAGGAGATCGTCCGGATCGGCGGCGCGACCGCTTCGTTTTCGGACACCGCATTGTCGGTGCCGCAACTGCTTGAAGCCGGCGAACTCGACTATCTCGTTTTCGACTATCTGGCCGAAGGATCGATGGGGATCTTCGGCAGAATGCAGGCCGCCGATCCTGCGGCTGGGTTCGGCACCGATTTCCTTACAGTTCATGTCGGCCCCCATCTGCGCGAAATCGCCGCTCAGGGGGTGAAAGTCGTCGCCAATGCCGGCGGGGTTAATCCATCCGGACTTGCGGCGGCGCTTGAAGCCTTGATCGCCGAACTGGGGCTGTCGCTTGTCGTGGCCTTCGTCGAAGGGGATGACCTGCGCGGTCGCACCGAGGAACTGCGAGTGGCCGGTCACTGCGACATGTTCGACGGCGCCGCCTTCCCCGACCGTGTCATCAGCGCCAATGCCTATCTGGGCGCTTTTCCGATTGCCGCGGCATTGGCAGCTGGCGCCGACATTGTTGTGACAGGGCGGGTGGTCGATAGCGCCGTCGTGCTGGGCCCGCTGATCCATGAATTTCGTTGGACGTCCGACGATCACGATCGCTTGGCCGCCGGCACGCTTGCCGGCCACCTGCTCGAATGCGGGGCGCAGGTAACGGGCGGGACCTTCACCGATTGGCGCGATGTGCCCGATTGGGCCAACATTGGCTACCCGATCGGCGAATGCCATGCCGACGGATCGCTGGTGATCACCAAGCCACCAGGAACTGGCGGGCTTGTTTCGATTGGGACGGTTGCCGAACAGCTGTTGTACGAAGTCGACGATCCCTCGGACTATATCGTTGCCGATGTGCGCTGCGATTTCAGCGCGGTCCGGCTGGAACAGCTTGCTCCGGATCGGGTCCGCGTCAGCGGGGCAAAAGGGCGCCCGCCAACTGACAGCTACAAGGCCTGCATCACCTTCGACAAGGGCTGGCGGGCGATTGCCTATCAACCGATCATTGGCGAAGACGCCCAGGAAAAGGCGGAGCGGCAAGCTCAGGCGCTGTTTGCGCGGTCAAGGGTGCTGCTCCGGGCCCGCAACCTACCCGATTATACCCTGACCGAAACCGTGATGATCGGCGCAGAGCAAAGCTTTGGTGCCCATGCGCGGACCGGAGGCACACGCGAACTGATTTCCAAACTGGTAGTCGATCACCCCACCCAGGACGGTGCGGCCATTTTCGCGCGCGAACAGTGGGCCGGCATCTCCGGCATGGCAGTCGGCACGTCGATCAATCTTGCCACCCATGTCATGCCACTGACCGGCACCTTCCTGTTCCTGATCGACAAGCAGGCGGCCACCCCGACCATGACGATCGGCGGCACCACCTGTGAAGTGCCGGTTGCAAACGGCCAGCCCATGGTTCCGCCAGCCACCATGGCCACGCCGGCATCGGTTCCGCTGGTGCTGACGGACCCGGTCGAGGTCGACCTCGTCGGACTGGCCCGGGCACGCAGCGGCGACAAGGGGCAGCTTTTCAACGTAGCCGTCATCGCCCGCCGGCCCGAATGGCTGCCCTTTCTCAAGGCGGCATTGACGCCTGCGGCAGTAGGCGAATGGTATCGTCACCTTGGACCGAACGCGCATCCTCCTGCGGTTCGCGCCTATGACGTCCCAGGCGTTCATGCGCTCAACCTGGTGATCGAGGGGGCCCTGCCTGGCGGCATCAACACCAGCATCCGGCTCGATCCTGCAGCGAAAGGCATGGCCCAGATGCTGCTGCGCTTCCCGGTACCGGTCCCGGCTGACCTGGCCGCTTCCTTTGATCTCCAAACCGCGAATGCAGGAGCCTCACATGGCTGACTATTCCTATCTGATGAAGGGCATCGTGCCGATCGCTACCGACAGTAGCGTTCTGGTCAGCTCGTCGAAGTACCTCAACGATGCCCGGGTCCGGGACTGGGTGGCGACCCATCTGCTGCGTCGCAACGGCCCCGATGTGCCCACCCCCTCCGACTCGATCCAGCTCGTCCAGATCCTGCGCGAGGTGCAGGACATCGATCATATCAACGCGCTTTTTGCTGCTGAACGGGCCAGCAACCCCGAGCTTGACGCCTGGTTCCGCGAGGGTTTTTCGTCCAGCTTTTCGCTCGAAGATCTGAAGCAGTACCGGCCCGATACGGTTGGCGGCATCTTCTACGCGCAGCTTACCGACAATGCCCTGGACGTGAACATCGTGCCGCCCTTCGTGCCGCGGAACGATTTCGAGTACTTCCAGTTGCGCGCCGGCCAGACCCACGATCTGGAACACATTCTTGGCGGCGGGGGATTCGATTTCATCGGCGAACTGGTCCCTTACTACATGCGCCTGACCAACCTGTTCGTCCACCTCTCGCCCGAACTTGCGGGTGAGCTTTCCGCCTTCTCGATCCTGGGCTCGACCCGGATCATCACCCGCGCCGTGCTGCATTATCCGCAGACCTGGCTGACCACACTCGATGCCCTTGAACGAGGGTCTCGCGTCGGGCGGCAGTCCGCGCCGATCTTCATGATGCGCTTTGAGGACGTGTTCGACCTGACCCCGGAAGCAGCGCGCGAGGCACTGGGCATCAAGGGGGTCGAACTGGCCGATACCGCTACCGCCTCGGCCCAGTGGAACTGATCCGGAGGAGCATGCCATGAACAAGCCCTTTCGCAGCAATCCGATCCTCGAAAAGATGGCGCCGCTGCCCGGCCGCTATCCACTGGTGCCCGATCTCTCCCCGCAGCAGGAACTGGCCCTGCTGTGCCGCCTGTTGCATCGCGAAGGCTATGACGATCACATCGCTGGGCACATCACCCTGGCCCAGGACGACGGCAGCTTTCTGGTCAATCCCTGGGAACTGGCCTGGGACGAACTGACCGCAGCCGACATCATCCGCGTCGATGGCGCAGGCCATGTGATCGAGGGCGAATGGAACGTGACGCCGGCGATCGGCCTGCATCTGGCCGTGCACCGCAACCGTCACGATCTGAAGGTCGCCATCCACAACCATCCGCGCTGGGGTTCAGTCTGGTCGGCCGCTGGCCGAATCCCGCCCGTCTACGACCAGACTGCGGGCCAGGTCGAGGGCGATCCGGTGCTCTACGACGAGTATGCCGGAACCGTGGACAGCGCTACACAGGCAGAAGCGCCGCGGCGGCGCTGGGCAATGCCAAGTGGGCGATCCTCAAGAACCACGGCGTTTTCATCGTCGCTAAGGATATTCGCCAGGCCCATCTGCGCGCGATCACGCTGGAGCACCGCTGCCGGCTCGCCTGGCAGGTCGAGGCGCTCGGCGGCGGCCAACCCGTCAGCGATCCCGAAACGCTGCGGGTCGCGCAGATGTCGGACGATCTCGGCTTCCCCTTCCTGTGGGAGGCGATGGTCCGCCGCGAAATTCGGCACGATCCGGCCGTGCTCGGCAGCGGCGCTGCTGCGCAAGGGCCCGGGCGATGAGCAAAACCAAGCCGCTCAAGGCGATTGTCGTGGGCGCAGGCATGGCCGGCCTGCTCGCCGCGATCCGTCTGCGTGAGCGAGGCGACGAGGTCATCGTGCTTGAAAAGGGCGACGAGATTGGCGGAACCTGGCGGGATAACCGCTATCTGGGCCTGACCTGCGATGTGCCGGCCCATGCCTATACTTATTCGTTTGCGCCGAATCCCGACTGGAGCCGCTACTTCGCCAGCGGGAGCGAGATCCTCGACTATTTCCGCGGCGTCACCGATCGCTTTGGCCTGCGTGACCTGATCCGCTTCGGGCAGGATGTCGTCTCCACCCGCTGGATCGACGGCGGCTGGACGGCGGAAACACGTAGCGGGGAAACATACCGGGGCGATGTGCTGATCGCGGCAACCGGCGTGCTCCACTATCCCCGTTTCCCCGAGATTGCAGGTTTGGAGAACTTCGCCGGGGACTGCTTCCATTCGGCCCAATGGCAGGATGGCATCGATCTGGCGGGCAAACGCGTCGCGGTGATTGGCAACGGCTCGACCGGCGTCCAGCTCGTCTCCGCGCTCGCGGACGTGGCTGGCCATGTCCAGCATTTCCAGCGCTCGCCGCAATGGATCATGCCGGTGCAGGATTTCGCGTGGTCCGCCGAAGAGCGGGAGCGTTTTCGCAGCGATCCGGAAGCGATCGACGCGATCCGCTATGACCCGGAATACATCGCCAATGTCAGACGCTTCAACGATGCCATCATCGATCCCGGCTCCGACGCAATGACCCTGATCGAGAGCTTTGTCAGGGATCATCTGGAAACGGCGGTCACCGATCCCGAACTGCGCGAAAAGCTGCGCCCCGACTATCGCGCCGCCTGCAAGCGCCTGATCTATTCTCCTTCGTATTATGAGAAAGTCCAAAGCCCGAACGTGACAGTGGTGCGAGAGGGCATCAACCATGTCGAGCCTGCGGGCGTGCGAACGCGCGACGGCATGCTCCATCACAGCGACGTGCTGATTCTTGCCACCGGTTTTCATGCCGATCGGTTCGTCCGCCCGCTCCAGCCGGTCGGCCGCGCCGGACAGAGTCTGGATCAGGCGTGGGAGCGCCGCGCCACCGCCTATCTGGCGATCAGCGTGCCCGAGTTTCCCAACTTCTTCATGCTCAATGGTCCCACCGGTCCGGTCGGCAACTTCTCGCTGATCGACATTGCCGAAGCGCAGTGGGGCTATATCGACCAACTGCTCGACCTCCTCAGGAACGGCTCCGCCAGCGAGATCTCAGCCAGCCACGCCGCGATGGACGATTACGAGCAGCGCCGGATTGCCGCCGCCCGCACCACCGTTTTCGCCAGCGGCTGTTCGAGCTGGTACCTTGATGCCGAAGGCGTGCCGCAGTGCTGGCCCTGGAGCTTTGACCGGTTCTTCGAGGAAATGAGCAGGCCCGATCTCGGGGCATTCGACCTGCGAAATACCGGTGGGGAGGACCAGTCATGACCGGAAGTCAGAAGCTTGCCGTCGTCACCGGCGCGGCGAACGGGATCGGTGCGGGGCTGGCGCGGGAAGCGGCAAGAGCGGGCTACCGTGTCCTGCTGGCCGATTGCAACGAGCCTGCCCTGGCCCGGACAGCAGCAGCGATCCCGGGAGCCGAATCCCGCGTCACCGATGTGACCGATCCCATCCAGATGGCCGCGCTAGCCGACCATGCCGAAGCCTTGGGCGGCGCGGATCTGCTGTTCAACAATGCCGGGGTCATGACCACAGGTTTCAGTTGGGAGATCCCTGCCGCGGATTGGGACCGTGCCATCGCGATCAACATCGGCGGCGTCCTGAACGGAGCCCGTGCCTTCATCCCCCGCATGATCGCGCGGGGTCAGCCGGCCAGAATCGTCAATACGGCCTCGGTCGGGGGGTTCCTCCCCAGCCCGCTGATGGCCCCCTACTCGGCCACCAAGTTTGCGATCGTCGCGATCACCGAGGCCATGCAATGCGAACTGGAACTGCTGGGCGCCCCGATCTCGATCAGCCTGCTGGCCCCCGGACCGGTCCTGTCCGAGATCTTCGCAAGCCCCTTTGGAGGAGACGCTCACCCGGCGACCGAGCGGTTTGTCGAGACAATGAAGGAGATGACCGCGCTGCACGGCATGGGGGCCGATGAATTCGCCGCCCTGGTCTTTCAGGGCATCGCGCGGGGGGACTACTGGATCATTCCGCAGCCTGAAACGCTGGATCCGTTCCTGCAGGCCCGGCACGAAATGATCCGGGAGCGCCGTCGGCCAACCGGCGCGATGACAGGCTAGAGCGCGGAGTGCTCCATGATTGACCCTGAAATCCAAGCCCTGCTGACAGCCATGGCCGAAAGCGGCTTTGCCCTGCCTGAGCCGCTTGATCCCGTTGCGCTGCGCGCCATGCTCGATGCCCCGATCCCTGCCCCGCCAGTCGAGATTGCGCGGACGGAGGTTCAGATCACCGGGCAGGATCGCTCGCTACCAGCGCGGCTCTATCACGCTGCGCCAGGTCAGGCCTTGCCGGTTGTGCTGTTCTTCCATGGCGGCGGCTGGGTCCATGGCACTCTCGATACGCACGACCGGTTAGCGGCGGCTCTTGCTGTTCAGGCGCACTGCGCCGTCCTGTCAGTCGGCTACCGCCTGGCCCCGGAGAACCCGTTCCCGGCGGCTTGGGAGGATGCGCTGCTGTCCTTTGAGTGGCTGAAGGACAACCACGCCCAACTGGATGTCGACGCAAGGTATATCGCACTGGCCGGGGATAGCGCCGGCGGCAATTTGGCCGCCGCGGCCGCCCATGAACTCGCCGGCGATCCTTCGGTCGTTCACCAGTTGCTCTTGTATCCGGCCTTGGACGGCTCCTGCTCAACCAGGTCCTTCGGCAAGCAGCATCCGGGTTTCCTCAGCCCGGCACAAATGAACTGGTACTGGGAGCAGTATGCACATGGAAGACGTTCCGATCCCAGGGTCTCCCCGGTGGCAGCGCGGATCTCCCCGCGGCTTGCTCCAGCAACTATCATCCTTGCGGAGAACGACCCCCTGTACGAAGAAGGCGCGGCTTATGCGGCACAGCTTGATGCGGCCGGCATTCCCGTGAAGCTTCATACTTTTGACGGAGCTGTACACGGCTTCGTCAGCCTATTTGGCTTGGTCTCCATTGCCGACAAAGCTGTTGATCACGCAAGTGAAGCGTTGCGCCTGGCTTTTGCCCCGATCGCTTAGGCCGGCTTTTCGCTTTGTGGGACTTGGCGGAGAGGGTGGGAGCAAGAGTGTTAAAGCATCACACGGGAAAAACGTGCAAAAAGCTCAACCGTGTACGTCCTCCCCCACATATTCCCACCGATGAATTTCAGGCACAGTCGAGTTCCGCGGTCCCTGAGACGAGGCTGTGCCTAGCATCAAGACAACTACTGACGCGCAATCCAGCGTTCTCGTTTGCGGTAGATGGTCGAAGGACTTACACCCAACGCCCGTGCTGCGGCAGGCAAGCTGCCGCCGGCGCTGTCGATTGCCGCCTCGATCACGAGGCGTTCGATTTCATCCAGCGTAAGTCCCTTCAGGGCGTTCACGATAGACAAAACGTCGGGCGCATTATTGACTTCGCCAGTTTCGGGAAACTGGCCCAATACTGGCAGCGGGCTGGACTGCATTGCTGGTTGCGAAGCGAGTGGCAGTGCGGTCAGCGGAAGGTCGGGGCCTGGATTGAGCACGGCGGCGCGGCGCATGACATTCTGCAATTCGCGGACATTGCCTGGCCAGGAATAGCGCTCGAGTGCCGCCAACTGACTAGCTCCAAGCTTGTCGAAGGCCTTGCCCTCCTCGCGCGCGAAGCGCTGGAGAAAAGCTTCTGCGAGCTCACCAACGTCGTCTTGCCGGGCGCGCAGTGGAGGCATGTGGACTGGAACTACAGCTAATCGATAGTACAGATCTTCCCGAAAGCGACCTTCGGCCACTTCGCGCTCGGGGTTGCGGTTGGTCGCGCAAATAATCCGCACGTCGACATCCTCGACACGGTTCGAGCCGACACGCTGCACGGTGCCCGTCTGCAGAAAACGCAGCAGCTTGACTTGCAGCGGCAGCGCCATCTCGCAAATTTCGTCGAGAAAGAGGGTCCCCTTGTTTGCGGCCTGTGCGGCGCCGATCCGATCGGTCACGGCCCCCGTGAACGATCCTTTCAAGTGACCGAACAGTTCCGATTCGAGTAGGTTCTCAGGTATGGCGCCGCAATTGATCGCCACGAATGGCCCATTGGCACGGCCACTTTCACGGTGAATTGCTTCGGCGCAGACTTCTTTACCGGTTCCGCTTTCCCCAGTGATGAACACGGTTGCCCGACTGCTGGCAACGCAATCGATCTGACGGTAGACTTCGCGCATCGGCGCCGATTTGCCGATGAAGGTGCCCGGTTGTTGCTTCCCTGCTTTTGGCTTTGAGGCAATCGAATCCGGGTTTACTGCCCTGCCGAGCTCCAACGCGCTGGCGATGACGGAGATCAGTCGCGAGCCTGCAAGCGGCTTGACGAGAAAATCGAAAGCACCGATCCGCATGGCCTCGATCGCTCTGGTCAGCGAAGCATCGGCGGTGGCAACAATTACGGGAAAGCGTTCAAGAATAGTCGGGTTCTCACGCAGGAGATCGAGACCATCAACATCCGGAAGCTGCAGGTCGAGCAAAATTGCGTCAAACCGTCCGTTCTCGGTGATCGCCTTCAACGCCGCCGCGCCAGTGTCAGCGATCACTGCCTCGTATCCAGCCTTCTCGACATGTGCCGCATAGGCAATCGCTAGCGAGGGCAGATCTTCAACGATGAGGATGCGCTTGCGTGACATTCGGTTACCTATTCCGTGCGTTTTTCTGGTCGTTTCGATCTCAAGGAGATCGCCAGAATATTGATATGACTTATATAACCCGCTCAGTTCGCATTATGCCACACGAACCCTTGCCATTTTGCAAACTGCAGCAAGTTTCATGATGGCGGGTGACTGAGCGTGGGATTAACGGTTCGCAGCAAACAACTCGGTCTCACGCGGAAATAACTCAGAAACCCGCTTCTCAGTCCGCGCTATCGAGCGGCGGCTTTGCCAGTCCCGGGCGAGCAAGCGCCGAGCCATATTCCGAACCTCATCGGCCATGTCCTCACGCTCGAGCGCGAGTGCCAGGGTAGCCTCGACAAACCCGGTTTTTGCGCCGCAGTCAAACCGCCTACCCGCGAAGGTGAGGGCGTGGAACGGCTGAGAACCGATCATCCGCGCCATGGCATCGGTTAGCTGGATCTCGCCACCTGCGCCCTTCTCCTGATTGTCCAGGACTTGCATCACCTCGGGCTGAAGGATGTAGCGACCGGATATGATCAGATTGCTGGGCGCTGCTTCACGTAGCGGCTTCTCAACCAGTCCGGTGACTTCGGTTAGCGCGCCCTTCCGCAGGCCGGGAGCGATAACGCCGTAGGAGGACACCTGATCTTCAGGCACTTCGAGCACCGAGATGATGTTTCCTCCCACCTCGTTGTAGGCTTCGACCATCTGCATCATGCATCCCGCGCCGCCCTGGTCAGCTACCATCAATTCGTCCGGCAGGAAGACCGCAAATGGCTCGTCGCCAATAACGGCACGCGCGCACCAAATTGCATGACCGAGTCCAAGCGGAACCTGCTGGCGAACTGCGAGCAGGTTGCCCGGTTCAATCCGGTCGGTTCAAGGACATCGAGTGCCTTGGCCCGATCCTGCATTGTGGTTTCCAACTCGAATGCGGTATCAAAATGCTCGACGATGGCAGTCTTGCCGCGCCCCGTGATGAACACCAGTTGCTCGATCCCAGCCTCCCTAGCCTCGTCGACAGCGTATTGGATCAACGGCCGGTCGATGATCGGCAGCATCTCCTTAGGGATGGCCTTGGTGGCCGGTAGGAATCGGGTGCCTAGCCCCGCGACGGGGAACACGGCCTTGCGGATTGGTCTCCTGCTGGACATCCAGTTTGATCCTTCATTCTTTTACGTGCGCATTGCCTGGCGGCGGTGAGACGCTCCATGCGACCCTCAGGTTCCCATGGTGGATTACTTCAGACCTAGAGCGTCTCGCCGACCAATTCGCATAAACCATGCCAATCAGAAAACGCCTTCTATTCAATCTCTTGCTGATGCGCGGACAGGGTTAGTTCCGCAAATCTTCGCAAAATGCAAAGGAAGGGTTTGGCAATTTGCGTTTCGCGATCTGCAGATCAACGGCTCTTTCTGTGCTGGCGGGCGTGTGGGCTGATTTACGGGAAATCAGCGAACTGGCACGCTGTTTGCTCCGGAGCTTCGGAACCGGAGACCAACATGCTCAGAATTGCAAAATACACGCTAATGGCCAGCTGCACCCTGATGGCAGGCTGCGCGACTATGCCCACCCCTAGCAACGCACCGCTGGCCCAGTATCAAGCCGGGCAGCGCCTCGATGGCGACCAACTGTCCCAATGCGCGTTGCCCGAAATCCCGCAGGCGGTGGCTGGGCTGGCGCAGGTGGCTCCCGAGGCACTGGCTGCCGCTCCCGACCTGCTTGGTCCCGGCGACAGGCTCCTGTTGACAGTCAGCGGCGACAAGGATGTCCTGACCGGCTCATATGTAATCGGCGCCAACGGTCGTATCGTGCTGGAAGGCATCCTGGATTTGGCGGCGGCCGGACGCTCACGTCATGTCGTCGAGATTGAACTGCGCGAACTCCTGATCTCGAAGGGCCTGATCCGCAACATCGCAGGTAACGTGCAGTTGCGGCTTGCCGAAGCATTTGCGGTCCAGGTTTCTGTTTCTGGTGCAGTCTTTGAACCGGGCCTAGTCCGCGCAGGTGAGCGTGCATCTGAAGCCAGAGCGACGACAGTCGGAAACCCCGCATCGGGCGATTTCAACTCCGGTCGGTCATTGGCGACGGCTTTGCGCGCGGCCGGCGGAATCCGCCCTGATGCCGCAGCGAACACGGTCTATTTGCTTCGCGGCGGGATGTATGCGGTTGTTGACGTCACCCCGGCCTTTACCGGCGGGGTACCAGCCGATCCTCAACTGGCATCTGGCGATCGCATCGTGGTCCCTTCAGCTGGATGCTTTCAGGAACAGTTTGTCCGCCCGAGCAGCGTGACCAGCCCCGGCGTGCGGGTCTATCTGTCCAACCTCTCCCGCCCCGCCGCTAGCAATGCTGCTTCCGCAATCGGCAAGGACTCCACCAGCTTTCCCTATGGCGTCCGGATGCTCGAAGGACTGGTCTCGGCAAATTGCGTTGGTGGTTCGGCCATGAATGCAGGGCGCGCGCCGTCCTGATTTCGCGCAACCCTACCAATGGCAAGTCGGTCGTCATCTCCCGGCATGTGGAACAGTTGGTCCGCCAGGCAGATCGCGACGCAATGAACCCATACCTGATGCCCGGTGATGCGATCGCCTGCTATGACAGCTCGGCCATGACCTTTGTTGATGCGGTCGGCGTTGTCGGGAGCTTGCTCGGTCCAGTCGCTCTGGCGAATGGGATCAGCAAGTGAGCGCCGTGGCCGAAGTGACGTATGAGCGAAAGCTTGTCCGCTTCTGGAGGATTGTCCAGGAAGGCCTACCGTCGGCTGGGCGCTATAGGCGCTACGCCCTCACTATCGCCCCGGTGCTGGGGTTGATCTGGCTTTCGACTGCCGCCTACCTGCTGCTGGTCCCAAAGTCCTACAAAAGCGAATTCACGCTTATCCTGCCCGGATCCGGCGTTGGAAGCTCACTGAACGTCGAATCCATTGGCCAGGCACAGTCGACCTCGAACTCGGCCTTCTCCAGTTCAACCCTTAGCCCCACCGAGAACTACAAGCAGCTCATAACGGCGGACGTGACGCTGCGAGCCGCTGCGGCAATCGTGCGAGAGGACGGCGATGACTTTCCTGCCCCTTCAATCAGGCTGGTGGACCAGACCAATCTGATCGAAGTTTCAGTTACGGCCGGCAAACCCGAACAGGCGAAGAGCCGCTCGGAAGCCCTGCGCAAGGCCTTCTTGGCGCAGCTCGATAGCTTGCGCGCCGACGAAGCTGCCAGCCGCGAAGTTTCGGACGCGAAGCAACTTGAACTCCTGGGTGAAAAGGTACGCGAGGCACAGCGCAAGCTCATCGCCTTTCAGGCACAACATGGCCTGGCGACGCTTGAGCAGTTCAACAACCGCATTGCGGCAGTGGATGGTCTGCGTGACAAGGAAAGCGAGATGCGCGCGCAGGCACGCCTGCTGGGCGGGACCGCCGGCCGACTGGCGGGAAATCTCGGCAATTCACCGCGCAGCGCCAATATCGCCATGCGTCTGCGGGGCGATCCTGTATTCCAGCAACTGGCGGAGCGTTATGCGGCAAGCAATGCGGATGCCAGTCAGAAGGCTGGCACCTTGGGGGCGCAACACAGTGTCATGGCCCAGGTCGACAGCGAACGAAGCGAACTGCGCGCTGCACTACTCAAGCGTGGGCGTGAACTGACCGGGCTCGCGGAAGCGGCGATCATCTCGCAGGTCGATATGCAGCTTGCCGACGGGCGATCCAATTTGATGCAGGCGATGAGCCTGAACGATGCGCAGTCTGCCGGTGCGCATGCCGCGCTCGCTTCAATCCGCGGCGATCTCGCCCGGGCCCAGGCGCAATCGCCCAAGCTCATTGCCCAAGCCTCCGAACTGGCTGATCTGCAGCGCGACCACCGCGTAGCCGAAGCG